>JABURQ010000154.1 GCA_014762625.1 Planctomycetaceae bacterium
CCGATCCCCAATACGCCGGACGCGTGTCGCTCTCGTATGCACTCAATACAACCGGTGCGTTCGTCGGTGTTCTCTCTACCACGTTCTTTCTCTTGGTCTTCGTTGGAGTTCGTACCAGCAGTTACGTTGCGGCAGGAATGTCAGCAGCATGCGGGATTGCCGCGTTGATGAGTCTCAAAGGAAAAACGGCGGCAGTCCACAAAACAGTGGCGAAATCTGGAAAACAGTCTTTCACCGGAGATGGAAGTTCGTGCCTTGACTCACAACTGTTCTGGTTGTTTCTCGCCGCCATATCGGGTTTCGGGACGTTAGGACTTGAAGTTCTTTACATACGAATGTTCGCACTCGTCTTTCACAACAGCACGTATACGTTCGGAACCGTGGTAGCCGTGTTCCTGGCATCTTTAGCTCTAGGCGCTGCGCTGGCATCCCGTTTGCAACGACGCTACCAGACGAAAAGTCTTGCCGGATGGACCGCTTGCTCGGGCGCATTGGCTACGCCGATTTCTGCGCTCACTTTCGTTGGGCTGACTGGTCTGAATTATTACAGTTATGGCGAGTCATTCTGGCAGTACATCGGCGGCGTTCTCGTGCTTGTAACCTTGGTCGTCGCACCACCGATCACACTGCTCGGAATGCTCTTGCCATTGGCGTGGAAGGCGACCGGGCATAGCGAGAACGTCGGGGAAGTGGTCGGGAGGCTAACTGCGATCAACACACTTGCGGCCGCATCCGGTGCGCTGATTGCGAGCTTTCTGCTGCTGCCATGGATCGGCTTATGGTCATCTTTTGTGTTGATAGCGATGCCCTTTGCTGTCATCGGATTTGCCCTGCTTCTGCACAACAAACACCTGCTGGGCGCGATCAGTGTGATGACCGTCTTCTCAGTCCTGGTCCTAATTACTTCACGCAGTCCGGTCGAACCAAACAACAATAGGACGCTTCTGGGGGAGCAGCTCGTGCAGCGCTGGAACTCTTCTTACGGCTGGATCGATGTTGTACGGCAAGAGCAGACAGGCTCACTCAGAGTTCGTCAAAACTTGCACTACCGATTTGGTCGCACCGGGGAGGATGCTCGTGAGTATCGTCAAGCACATATTCCTTTGCTTTTGCACGACCGCCCGCAGGACGTGTTGTTTCTGGGTTTGGGGACCGGACTGACTGCGGGTGGTGCGATTCCACATCGGGAAGTGGAAAATATCGCGGTCGTGGAGTTAATCCCCGAAGTGATCAAGGCAGCACGTTTGCTGGAAGATCACAACTTTGGCGTCGTCGATCACGCAAATGTGCAGGTCCACGTGGACGACGCCCGACACTATCTTCTGGCTACTGAGCGCCAGTTCGATGTCATCGTCTCCGATCTGTTCGTTCCGTGGGAAAGCGAATCGGGTTACCTATACACCGTCGAGCATTACCGAGTAGCTCGCCAGAGATTGAAGCCCGGCGGCCTGTTTTGCCAATGGCTGCCTGTGTACCAGATGGGCTCGCGTGAATTCGAACTGATCGCCGACAGCTTCGCCACGGTGTTTTCACACACCACACTCTGGTGGGGCGAGATGGATGCAGCTAAACCTGTCCTTGCCCTGGTGGGCACCGATCGTCGAATCGAATTGGATTCAGAACAATTGGAGCAACGCCTGGCGGAACTCAGATCGGTGACGAATTCGTATGACCATCAATTGAGTTCGGGCAAGCAATTTTTCGGGAACTATCAAGGTGATTGGACGCCGCGAAATCCCTCTTGGCTGAACACTGATGAACATCCACGAATCGAATTTTTGACACCTGTTTCAAACCGCAACCGTGAGATGCTTGGCGGCCTGGCACTCTTGGAGTATTTCGATCAGGTATTGTCTCAACTCCCCTTTCGTGGTGCCGGTTTGCACAGTGCTGTCGAGACCAATTCAGAGTTCCGACAACAGCGCCTCGAATGGCAACGCTTCATTTTGTCGGGAGGCAGGAATTAATGAAAGAAAACATGACTAAGACGAAAATCGAACTTGGTTTCCTACTCCCAGGTGTGCCGGATGCGCGTGACAAATGCGTCGAGAGAATTGGCGAACGATTACGCGAGCATGCTGGAATCGATAATGCGCATCTCTCGGTCGCGGACGAAAGCCAGCCTGATCGGCTCTGCATTCATTTTAATCCCGAAGCGATTTCGATGGACGATGTCCGGCAGCTTGCTCGTCGGGAAGGTGCTAAGCTCGAAGATCGTTACGGTCATTTCATCAGGCGCATTGAATCAATTCATGCAAGGCGTGCTTCCGCGATTGAATCACGTTTGGCGAGAGTCAACGGTGTTCTCGAAGCTGCTGTATCACCAGACGGCGCCGTCCGCGTCGAATATGATCGCGACGTCACCGACGAGCAGGCGATTGAAACGGCTTTGCGGGAATGGTCCGATCCCAACGACATCGTCGCGCCGGATCATGCTGACCACAAACACGACGACGAAGGTCATGAAGACGATCATGACCACGCCGGTCACGATCACGCTCACGGAGGCATCTTTGGACCGCGAAGCGAATTGATCTTCGCGATTCTGTGTGGCTCTTTTCTGCTGGTCGGGTGGCTATTGGAGACGTTCACGGAAATTTCCGAGTGGATTGCGGTCGCCTGTTTTGTCGCGGCCTATCTGTTCGGCGGCTACTACACCGTCACCGAAGCGATCGAGAAAATTCTCGCCAGAAAGTTCGAGATCGACTTCCTGATGCTGATCGCTGCTGCGGGGGCTGCGTCTCTCGGTGCATGGGCCGAAGGAGCGTTGCTGCTGTTTCTATTCAGTATCGGTCATGCATTGGAAGGCTATGCGATGGGGCGAGCCAAACGTGCCATCGAAGCGCTCGCGGAACTTGCCCCGCGAACGGCTCGTGTTCGCCGCGATGGAACCGAATCGGAATTGCCGGTCGAACAGCTGGTTGTCGGTGATGTGGTGGTCATTAAACCCGATGAACGAGTCCCCGCTGATGGATTCGTCATCCTTGGGGAATCGAGCATCAATCAGGCCCCGATCACAGGCGAGAGCGTACCCGTTGATAAGCGAGCCGTCGCTGACGCGGAGTCAGCAGCGAATGATCCAGAGTCCCTTCCGCCGGAGCATCGGGCATTCGCTGGAACGATCAACCAATCCGGGGCTTTGGAAATACAGGTCACCAAGATCGCTTCCGAGAACACGTTGGCTCGCGTCGTGACGATGGTGAGCGAAGCGGAGACCAGAGTCTCTCCGACGCAAAAGTTTACGAAACGCTTTGAGAAGTATTTCGTCCCATCGGTGATCCTACTTGTCATTTTGCTGATGTTTGCACCGTTGGTGTTGGATGAGTCTTTCAGTGAATCCTTCTACCGAGCAATGGCGGTTCTTGTCGCCGCCAGTCCGTGCGCTTTGGCCATCGCCACGCCAAGTGCCGTGCTGAGCGGTGTGGCTCGGGCGGCAAAGGGTGGCATTCTGGTCAAAGGTGGCGGACCGCTGGAAAGTCTTGGCAGTCTCGACGCAATTGCCTTCGACAAGACCGGTACATTAACCGAAGGTGAGCCGAAGGTCACCGACGTGCGTGCAGTTGACGGTGTCGAAGAAGCTGAACTGCTGCGCGTCGCCATCGCAGTCGAAGACCTCAGCAAGCACCCGCTTGCACAGGCCGTCGTGCGGGACGGCAAAGAACGGCTGGGAAATTCGACGGACATTCCCGATGCGACCGACTTGCTAAGCATCACCGGTCGTGGAATTCAAGCCACCGTCGAGGGTGGTCTCGTTCATATCGGCAAGGACGATCTGTTTGCGGAAGTCGAGGGTACACCGTTGTCGGACTCAGTTCGCAAGACGGTTGAGTCTTTGGAGCGTGACGGACGCACCACGATGATTGTGCGGCATGGTGATCGCTATCTTGGTGTGATCGGTCTCATGGACACACCTCGCGAAGCGTCGAAACGCACAATTGCTCGTCTGCGAGAATTGGGCATCGAGCGAATGATCATGATCTCCGGTGACAACCAGCAAGTCGCCGATGCGGTTGCGAGAGAAGTCGGACTGGATGAAGCTCGCGGCGATCTGATGCCCGACGACAAAGTCGCTGAGATCAAAAAGATGCACGGAGAAGGCGGTGTGGCAATGGTTGGCGACGGCGTCAACGATGCACCCGCGATGGCGTCAGCATCGGTTGGCATCGCGATGGGAGCTGCCGGCAGTGATGTGGCGCTCGAAACCGCCGACGTGGCCCTGATGGCCGACAACCTCGATCATCTGCCGCTGGCTATTGGCCTCAGTCGGGCAACAAAAAGCATCATCCGTCAGAACCTATGGATGAGTCTCGGCATGGTCGCCTTCCTCGTTCCCGCCACAATTTTCGGACTGAACATTGGCCCCGCAGTTGCTCTGCATGAAGGCAGCACTCTGGTCGTGGTTTTCAACGCACTGCGTCTGCTAGCTTACAAAACAAAATTCTGACAGGAGATTCAAATGGAGATCAAACACATCATTCTCGGCTTACTTGAAGGCGTCGTCTGGTATTTCTTCATCTATTATTTGCTCACCACGATTAAGAAGCCTGACCGTAATCTGTGGATCGCATCTGCAGTTCTGTTGGTATTATTATACGTGGGTTTCGTTCTTTGCCCGTGGGTCAGACATACACCAGCCTGGCAAGGACTCTAGGGATCGATCATGTCATCAGAAATGCAACTGCGAGTACACGGAATGGATTGCGCTGAGGAAGTCACGTTGCTCAAGCGGGAATTGTTGCCGGTTGTGGGTAGCGATGAACTGCTTGGATTTGATGTTCTCAACGGAAAGCTGGTCGTCGAGCGACCCGCAGAAGTCTCAGAGGCGGACATCCTTTCGGCCATTGAGCGAACCGGATTAAAGGCCGTACCGTGGCAAGATAAGCCGCAGGACCGAGATGATCTTTCCTTTTGGCAACGCCAGCAACGGATGGTCCTGACTGCTGTCAGTGGAGTGTTCGGACTTGCGGGTTTAGTGGTGCAACTTGTCGCTGGTGAATCTGCACCTGTGCCGGTCACGGCAATCGCGCTGTATAGCACCGGCATTGCCGCTGGACTGTTGATAGTGTTGCCGAAAGCATGGCGATCACTTGTTTCATTGCGTCCGGATATGAATCTGTTGATGTCCGTGGCCGTCGTCGGAGCCGTGCTGATCGGCGAATGGTTCGAGGGTGCGACCGTCGCGTTCCTATTTTCATTCTCGCTACTATTGGAGTCATGGAGTGTCGGGCGTGCCCGTCGAGCAATCGCGTCGCTGATGGACTTGTCACCTCCGACGGCTCACCTGCGGCATGAAGCAGGTCATGTCAGCGATGTTGCTCCGACAGAAGTGCCAGTTGGATCAATCGTCGTCGTGCGACCGGGTGAAAAGATCCCGTTAGACGGTTTCGTTAGCGAAGGAAACAGCAGCGTCAATCAGGCACCGATTACCGGTGAGAGCGTTCCGGTTGAGAAAGAAATCGGTGACGAAGTCTTCGCGGGAACGATCAACGGCGACGGTCTGCTAGAAATCGAAACGACGAAAGCTGCTGAAGACACAACGCTGGCTCGCATCATCAAGATGGTCGGTGACGCCGGTTCGAAGCGTGCTCCATCAGAAAAATGGGTTGAGAAGTTCGCTGCCATCTACACGCCCGCCGTGATGATTGTGGCATTGCTAATGCTGCTCATTCCGCCGCTGGCTTTTGGAGGGCAGTGGGTGGATTGGCTGTACCGATCCTTGGTGCTGCTGGTGATTGCCTGTCCGTGTGCGTTGGTGATTTCAACACCGGTGAGCGTGGTGGCATCACTCGCAGCTGCGGCTCGCAATGGTGTTCTCATTAAAGGCGGAGTGTTCGTCGAACTGCCCGCACAGTTGAAAGCCATCGCAATGGACAAAACCGGCACATTGACACAGGGGGCACCGACTGTGGTAGACGTTGTGCCGATGAACGGACACGACGAAACGGAACTGCTGACTCGGGCTGGGGCATTGGAAATGAACAGCAATCATCCGCTGGCCAGGGCGATCGTCGAAGAAACAAAACAGCGCGGCATGACGATTCCAGTTGCCGAACGCTTCGCGACCATTCAAGGAAAGGGTGCTTCCGGCGTGATCAACGGGAAACCTTATTGGCTTGGCTCACACCGTTACCTGGAAGATCGTGGTCAGGAAACGCCGGAAGTTCACAATCAACTTGAAGCAATGCAAGGATCCGGTCGCACTGTCGTTGTTGTCGGCAATGATGAACATGTCTGCGGATTCATCACCCTCGCCGATGCCATCCGCGAAGAGACTCGTGAGGCAATTCGGCAACTGCACGAAGCGGGCGTGAAACAGATCGTCATGTTGACCGGCGACAACGCAGGCACTGCACAAGCGATCGCACAAGAGGCGGGCATCGACGAAGTTCACGCAGAATTATTGCCCGAGGACAAAGTCTCCGCAGTCGAGCGACTCGTCGAGGAATACCAGTTCGTCGCGATGATCGGCGACGGAGTCAATGATGCTCCCGCACTGGCCCGCGCTTCGCTGGGTCTCGCAATGGGAGCCGCCGGAAGCGATGCGGCAATCGAAACGGCCGATATTGCGTTGATGTCGGACGACTTGTCGAAGCTACCGTGGCTGATTCACCACTCGCGACGAACGCTGAGGATCATCCGCCAGAACATTGCCTTCTCACTGGCGGTCAAGGTCCTGTTCGTCATCCTCACATTCGCAGGATTCGCCTCTCTCTGGGCCGCCATCGCAGCCGACATGGGAGCCTCACTGCTGGTGATCGGCAATGGCCTTCGACTGTTGCATGGATCGGGCAAATAGAGGACCAACTATTGAAAACGGATCGACAATCCGGTGCCGACGAAAAAGTCATCGGCGGCATCGTTGAGTCCGGTTCCAGCCCGAATGTCCCATTGGATGTCGTTGCTGATGAGAAAAGTGAAGCCACCATTGAAATAGTGTTCGGTCTGCGCTGTGTCAGCCGAATCCGGGAAGAAAGCATACCATTCTGTGTACGCGCCCCATTCATCTGACAGCGAATAGGCGACTGTCCATGATTGAGCCCATTCGGTATATGTCCCTCCGGATCCATCGTCGATTGCACTATTGAACTGAGTGCTTCCGGCCGTTGAAAGAAAGTCATTAATCTCCCAACCATAGATCAGATTCGCACCGGGAAGAACTTCGTTTGCCGTAAATGCTGACGCTCCTGTCGGGACAGTCATTTGTGGTATTAAAGCCATTTCAGGAAGAATGCCTTCTTGCGGCGTCAGACCGAGCTTGAATCCAAGGTACAAGTCCTCCGAACCGTGAAAATCAAGTCCGTTCGTGGTCTCATTCGCGTAATTCCAACCGACCCTGAGTTCGAGCCAGTCTGCAAGCACTCCATAGCGGAGCAAAGGTTCAGGGTAAGAATGAGACCGTGTGTCTGAAATACCGTCATCGTCATGGGTAAAGGTGTAGCCAAATTCGAGCTGAGCAATGCCCTGACCGACTGTTGAACTGGCTTCGGTGAAATCGGGGCGGTCAGTCACCAACGGTGCGTCGAGGTCCGGTCCGCCCTGACAGGTAAGCGATGGTGACCACTGGAAAAGCGTACCGCACGAACAACCGGACGAGCCAAACAGTGATGAGTAGCTGGTTGAACGAGGTCGTCCGTCACAGGCTTCTTGAGCATTTGAGTCACAGTATGAGCCCAAAACGACGAGAATGACAGACGTGGAAACTGCTGTGCGTAGATTCGATGCCGGCAAAACGACCATCGCGATACTCCATTAAGTTTAATCGCCCAGCTGACCTATCTCCAGATGTAGCCGCGGCTACATTTCTCATCGCCTTCAGCTTCTCGACGTCTTGAATGTAATCTACCAAAATCCTTGGTAAAAAATATAATCCTCCGTTCGTGGGGCGAAGTTCGTGCTCCCAACACGCATCTAAAATTGGTGGCGGACTCTCAATGCAATTTGAATGATCTTGCGGTGGGTGATTAGCAAATTAGCAATTCATGACGTTCGCCCACAATCATCCGCCGGAACATTGCTTTCTCGCTGTCAAAGCAATGTTCCTCATTCGCACTTTCTCGGAACTCACCTCCCATTTTGGTCGCCATGAGAATCTCGCGGATTGTCAATGGAAATGGACTGCGGTTACATAATTTTGTGAAGCAGAGAGAGTGGCTTGCTCACACAGTGGGAGGTGGCGGTGTATCAATCCGCTTAGGGGTGACATTGCCTGGTTGGGATGAGGAACTAGGACCAAGTGAAGGAGGTGGCGGACTATTCATGCGAATCGAATCTTCCGATGGCAATTGTTCGCGACGAAATTCCGACTGGGGCTGGCGGTCCCTTACCGAGTCGTGAGGCAATGAGGGTTGTCCGAAGTAGTCTTGGTCGGATGGTGGTACCGCGTCACGACTTGGAAATTGAGGACCATGCGAATGACCTTCGTGCGAATGACCTTCGTGCGAGTGTCCGCCATGCGAATGTCCGCTGTGGCTATCACCGACGTGTGGATGGTTGTGCCCGAGTGCTCCAAAGCCAAAGGCGGGTTGGTACTGATCCACCAAACCGTTCGGCAATGTGCGGTCACACCGAAGCGGACATCCAAGGGATTCCCTATAAACAGAATCGTTTCCATAACGACAAGACGCCTCTGCGTGAACCGGAATCGTTTGGTGCCGACTCAGCACTGTGTTCGGATACGCAATGTGGCGATATCTGTGAAAGGCGTTGTGACCGTGATGGTAATTGTGATGCGAATCGTGACGATAGCCATGACCATGATCATAGTGACTGTACGAATCTCCGTGGGCATATTCGCCGTGCAGTTCTCCATAGAGATGCTGTGCTGACGCGGGAGTTGTGATGCAGATGGAAAATGCCAACACGGATAGCAGAGTCAGTATGGTTGTGCGAAACATTTTTTGATCCTGTTGGATTGTTGGGTGCAACATGAAAGAATCCGCCGCGACTGGGGCGCCTCGTTGAATTCGGTTTCAACAGCAGGTGATTAGCAGATCAGTGATGCCCGAAATGCACTCGTCCGACACCAATGTGCAGTCCACCGTGATGACCACCGTAATAGCCATGACCACCGTGGTAGAGACCTTGACCGCCGTAATACCCATGGCCACCGTTGTAGACGCCATGACCACCGTAATACCCATGGCCACCGTGGTAGGCACCATGACCACCGTGGGAGGATCTATGACCTCCGTGACGCCAACGGCCTGCTTCCGAAGTTGAGGAAAAGAGACTAAATCCGACAATGAAAGCTGACAGAGTGAGAAGAGACTTCATGAGGACTTCCTTTGTGAACGGTTAAAAGTGACTCGTCTGACTACGGTCCATTATACCCGCATAGCGCGTACCAAACGCTAGAAACAGGCACTTTCTGCCGAAAACAAATCGGCAGTGACGTCAGTTTAATGTCGGCTTGTGTTCGCTGTGACGACACTCTGGTCGGAAAAGCACCCCAAATCAGGTTCTTCTGTTGATTCCCTCCGGTCAGAATCGGCTAATCATGCGCTCGCAATCATTAAGCCTGAAGGAACATAGCTGCCAGGCGATCTAGAGTTTTGCAACAGCGCGTTACGTGCATTGCGAAATCACAACAGCAAATCACTGTAGACCACTTTCAAAATAACCGATAAATTTTACTAAAAGAGATCGTTGCGTGGATTAGACAGAATCACACCTCAAACCATGTTTAGTAACTTCATCACAATCTTGATGACAGTCGCTTTCGCGTTTCACGCGACAGCTGGCTGCTGCACGCACCACGCTCACGCTTGTGCTTTCCACAAGCCGGGGCATGGCAATTTGACAACTTTTGCTGAGGTCGATCTGTGCGCACACGGTCATCAGCCCGGTGAAGATCATGCGGAGTCAACGAGTGAGAACATCACCAATAGATCCGATCATGAGCACAATGGTGGTCGACATCGCAAATGCGAAGAAGGCGATTGCAGCTTCACGTCATCACAGCGAAGCAGTCATCTGGAGTTAACCCTGGTGTGTCAGACGCACTGCAATAATGATCACGGTGATGACCGAGATCGTCTGCTCACTCTGTATTCTCCCACCGGAACACTTCCCGATCCGCTCTCATTACCGGATACCGCTCGCGTCAGGACTCAAGTCTGGCGGCTGTAAAAGCACGCGACCAAGGTTTGTGTTCTTCAGTTGGTGACAACCAGAGGCTCTCAATGCCACTGACGCACTCGTCCCGTAAGCAATGCCGGACGCTCTCTTTCTCTTGGTCTAATCCCCCTGATATTGATTTGATCGCTTTCCGCTGCGTTTGTCCCAGGCATGGGATATGTCGCACGCAGGTTGGATGAAATTTCGTGTGATGGATACAGAACAATGAAAATGCGCTTTTGCCAAACAACTACTGAAGTGAGTCTAGAGTGTCGGCCCCCAGATCGTCGACAGTGCGACGTGAGGCGATGCGAAAGTGGCCACTTTCTCTACGAGTTGCCGACCTGCCCGACCGGCGGAAGAACTTAATCCTAGTTTCATCTTGAAAGACACGTGAAATCACCGTTTCACCATCAGACTTCAACATTCTCACACAGGACTGCTCATGTACGAACTTCATTCAGTCACGCAAATTTACGAACATCGCGGCAATGTTGTGACGGCACTTGACAATTGCAATCTTGAAATTCCAGATAACGATTTTATATCCATTGTTGGTCCAAGCGGTAGTGGAAAAACGACGCTGCTGTCAATTCTCAGCGGAATGATGGCCCCATTATCCGGGAGCGTCTTTCTCGGTGGATTGCCGTTATACGAACTTCCGGTTGACGAGCGAACGAAGCTTCGAGGCGAGAAGATCGGATTCGTCTTTCAATCTTTCAATCTCGTGAAGTGGTTATCAGTCTGTGAAAATGTGCAGATTTCGTTGATGTTTTCTGGAGAACCGGCAGGTGAGCAACGTGCTCGTGCCCTTGAATTGCTAGACCGCGTTGGACTTTCAAGCCGAGCCGATCACTTGCCAACGGAACTAACTCAGGGTCAACAACATCTTGTCGCACTGGCTCGCACATTGTCCAACGATCCGCGAGTGATCCTTGTAGACCAACCCACAAGAAACCTCGATCCGCGGACACGCAAGCAGGTCATGAACTCTCTGTCTCAGTTTCACGAAGATGGTCGAACAATCGTCATTGCAACTCATGACGCCGACACCGCAGCAATTGCACAACGGACAATTCTGATGGTTGATGGCGTTTATCAGGAGGTGGCTGTCAAGTCAGCTGCGTAGTTCATACGTCTTCAACTATTGCTAGGATGATTTCTCCATGTATACAAGAAAAGTCGTGCCGATCCGATGGATGCTTCGTTGGACTCGCCCCCACATCGTCGGATTTACGGCGTTGGCCTTCATACCTGTTTTTCTCTTTGAAGTTGTTGGCTTCAAGTGGCTTCACGTACCTTGGCTTCCTCTGAGCGTGCTTGGAACGGCGGTCGCGTTCATTGTGGGCTTCAAAAATAATGCTTCGTATGATCGGCTATGGGAAGCTCGAAAGATTTGGGGAGGAATCGTCAATGCGTCACGTTCTTTGACAGTGATGGTGAAGGACCTGATTCAAAAAGATGACATCCCGCCAGGGGAATTAGCTGCGATTCACAGGGAGCTTGTGTATCGACATATCGCATGGATGACGGCATTACGTTACCAACTGCGAACAGTCCGACCTTGGGAGAATAAGCGTGCGACTCCTGCAAACAGACGCTTCGAGGGTGTTATGATCGACATCGTAGAGTCCAATGTTCCATTGGAACACGCGATTGAGAAATTCCTTTCACCCGCTGACTTGGAACAAATCTCTAACAAGTCGAATCATGCGTCGCAAATTCTTGGGCTTCAGTCGCGACGGCTTAAAGAGCTACGAAAGCAGGGATTTCTCGAAGTTTTCGAGCATGTTGAACTGGAACGGATGCTTGCGGAGTTGTACACATTGCAAGGGAAATGCGAAAGAATCAAAAACTTTCCCTACCCACGGCAGTTCGCGACTCTCAACTACATATTCGTATGGCTTTTCATCTTCCTCTTGCCCTATGGGCTCATGGAAGAGTTTGAGAAAATCGGTGATCATATTGTCTCCGATCACACTGCGCACGAAGCAGCAATGATTGAGCTGCATAGTCTGTGGACGTTGTTCGGCAAACACTTCATTTGGTTCTCCATTCCATTTAGCGCAACTGTCTCATGGGTTTTTTACGCTTTGGAAGTGGTCGGTGAACATTCAGAGAACCCTTTTGAGGGAGGTCCTAATGATATCCCGATAACAAATCTGTGCCGCAACATCGAGATTGATATTCGACAATTAATCGATGATGATGGCGTGCCGGAGCCGCTGACTTGGAACGATGGAGTTGTTCTGTGAATCGCAGTTGTATTCGGTCACTATTCTGCTCATTGATCGCAGGCGGGAGACTCCTCCTTAATCACTTCTCCCTTGATACCAGCTTTCTCAACCGCAGTCAGAACAGCATTCTTCGGTAAAGTACAGCAAGCCGGGCTGTGGACTTTGGCTCGTCCTGCCTTGAAATCAACCTGAACAGCGGTGATACCGGGAACGCTACGGATCGCTTCCGAAACTTCCACCGCACATCCCTCGCAGGTCATGCCTTCGATGTTCAAAACGGTTTGACGAAGCGATTCGTTCGGAGCATTGCTCGCCTGCTTGTCGCCCTCGCTGCCTGTTGACCATTTGGCTTCTGTTGCCGTCGTGTCGTCGGCTTCGGATATTTTCCCTGAACTCAGAAGTTCTCCGCTGTATCCGGCCTTCTTCAAGGCCGTCAAAATGTCTTCTTTGGGGATTGGGTTACCGGGTTTCACGCCGACGACCGCCTGTCCTTTCTCGTAGTTGACATCGACGGCGACGATGCCGGGCACCTGACGGATCGCTTGAGCGACTGTCGTAGCACAGCCTTCACAGGTCATGCCTTCGATCTGGAAGACGGCCCGATTCATATCCTCCGTCACGGCGGCGGCATCACTCGTGCCAAACAACACACCGACGTAGCTGGGGAAGAAGAGGAAGGCGACCGCCAATACGGTCACGCCCCACAACATGACCTTGTTCAACGCGATCATGTTGAAACGACGTTTACCGGTCGGGGCACAGCAGTCGTCCGCCACGTCACTTTCCGTGGGACAGCAGTCGTGTCCCGATTCGGCAACAGTTTTCTTGGGACGGTAGGTGAAGTAGAACGCTGCTCCGAGAAATCCGAACGTCACGACCATGAACAGCGGGCGATACGTTTCCAGCGTGGCTGCGATCCCGACCCCGGACACGCCAACCGCCAGCAGAAGCAGCGGTAGCCAGCAACAGGCCGAGGCCATGATCGCCGAGACGACAGTGCCGATCTTGGCGATTTTCTCGCCACGGCCTGTCGATGATTTCGCCGTCGATGTGGGCGTCACGTTCAAGTCATTCATCCGCATTTCCTCCTGAGCGATTTGGATACCTTTCGTCACACTCCCCAGACAGCACGAACCGCTCGGATTGGAAGTCTCACAGTGACAGCCGGGGTCTTTCATCTTCGCCCGGATGTCTTCCAGAGCGTCGGAGCGGCCCTTCGTGCCAAGTTCCTCTTTGATGCTGCCGACCGAATGCCCGAAGCAGTAGCACAGCGGGCGCTCGCCGCTGGATTCCTTCACGCCGACCGGAACTTTCAGTTGCGGCTTGGTGAACTGCGTGTCTCCTTCCTCGGTGAAGTACACCACGTCGCAGTCCTGCGATGGGCAAAACCGCCAGCCAGTGTCATCTTTGACGGATGCGCAATCTTCACTTGCCGTAGCACAGCAGGATCGACTGTCTGCTGTGAACTTTTCGGCGAACTCGTCATCGAGCAACGCGCCGAGCGTCAATGTGCTCACTCGTTTGGCCTTGTGTCCACAGGACGGACACTGAACCCTCTTCGTTGTCTCGGTCCGCTTGCTCATCACATCGTTGCTCCGTGTTTGTGCTCACCTTGATTGCTGAATGGACGTTTCTCCTGTATTATCGAGGTTGCACTTAAGTGTAAGGTCAAGCCGGATTCGCGATTTCTTGACTTTTTCCCGAGAAAGTTAGCGTTACGCCGTTCTTGCACATGACCTGTGAAGAATTGAAATGAGCAAACGACTGACAATCAGTGAGTTGGCGAAGGCCGCTGGCATCCCCATATCCACTCTTCGATACTACGAGCGGATCGGTCTCGTTGAACCAGAAGATCGTAGCTTTGGGAACTACCGACTCTACAGTGACCATTCGCTTAAGAAACTGAAGTTCATCCGAGCGGCGCAAGCCATCGGCTTCACACTGGAAGACGTCAAGTCACTGCTTGCCGACGGCGAAGGCAAAGCACTAACGTGCGGCAACGTTCAGGACCTCATTGAAGCACGATTGACCGATGTCGAAGAACGCCTCAAAGACCTGCGACACGTTCGCAAAGTGCTGAAGTCTGCTCTGGAGCAATGTCACCAACAAAAGAAGTCCGACTGTTGCCACGTCGTGACGGAGCTAAAGGCAAAGTAGAAGGGACACACTGGCCACAATGATCTTTCGAGCAACCAAAGTGGGGCTGGTCAGACTCAACAATTGGAAGCGAATTTCGCCGGGTTTCGTTAATCAATACACCGAACTGCCTTTCAAACTTTCCTGCCAGCAAGAATTGTCGGTTGAGATTAGTGTCCTATCATCATTCTGAATTCGATGGACGTCTGGAGAAAGCCCGTGGCTATGACCAGTGACTTGAAGCACATTTATCTGTCCGACCATTCCGCAATGATGACGGCAGAGATTGAGTTGATTCATCGATGCAGGGATTCCAACAAGTCGGTTGATGAGTTTACTCAGCTTGTTGATGAACTTGATACACTTTCACGCCATGTGCAGGAAGAGCAGGATGTTGTACGAGTTCTTCTCCAAGAGCAGGGGGAATCTCCTGACGTTTTCAAAGAACTTTCGGGATGGGTCGTTGAGAAAATCGGTCGACTAAAACTCAATGGAAAGTTATCTGAGTATTCGGATTTGAGCCGCGTGCTGGAGTTGGAAATTCTTCTCTCCTCAGCCCAGTCGCGCACCTGCCTATGGAAGACGCTCCATGCGCTTCGAGCCGATGATTTACGATGTCAAGACTTCCTGGCTCGAACCGTGGAGCATGTTCAACAATTGAACACCTTGCATCAGCAAGCTTCTCAAAAGGCATTTTCGTAATTCACCCATGACCACCGCCAAAAATCTCTGAAAGCTCAGTTTCAAACCACGCTGGTCGACAAGCTACCACCGAAGTTCTTTGTCTAACATCGAGACATGAAATCTAGATTTCCGAAACCAACATTCTTTTATAGCAAAACTGCTTCATAACGACACCACTCTGAAGGTATATCGATTTCGTAGAAAGACGCTCCAAAAGTTTGATGTGCACACTCTTGTTTTTTGGCATAGAGTTTGCCAAGTTGAGATTTGGGAACCGTGCCGTAACTTAACCTCTTACGGAAACGGAGAAGATTGATGAGTCAGTATTCATCATGCATTGAGGCTTGCCAGAAGTGTGTCGTCGAATGCGTCGAATGTTTGGACGCGATGGCGACGATGGAAAGTTCGAACGAATGTCCGCGATGCTGCGTCGAATGCATCGACATTTGCGAACTCTGCATCAAAGCGATGGCCCGCGACAGCAAATTCGCCAGCGAATACTGTCGCCTCTGTGCAAAAATCTGCGAATGGTGCGCCGATCAGTGTGCAGCACATGATCACGATCACTGTAAGAAGTGCGCAGACGCTTGCCGCACGTGTGCTAAAGAGTGCCAGGAGATGAGCGGAGCAGCCGCTTAAGCTTTTTCTGACACAGCGTGATCCAGCGACTTTCGAACTCTCACTGCGTCATCGTGACGGGTTCAAAGTCCTGGTTCTTTTTCTTTCGAATTCTGTCGAACGTTCTCCGGATGAAACACCAGTGTTCGGAGCTATTAAGAGGTGATGTCATGAAACGCTTTTGGTGGGGACTTGGAACCGGAATCTTAGTGATGTTGGTCTTACCGTTAATCGTGATGGCATCGGGCTTGATCAATATGGGGGCAACAACAAAACCGGGCGTGGTTGAGAAGAATTTCGCTGCACTGGCGATCCGAAGCTCGATGGCGTGGAGGGCTCCTGAACAGAAAAATCCGATGGCTGGGGATTCGCAAGCGGTGGAGCAGGGATTGACGTCATATGCTCAAATGTGTGCTCGATGCCATGGAGGTCCGGGCGTCGAACCTGGAGTGTTTGCCAAAGGACTGAATCCACCTGCTCCTCAACTTGACCATGCTGCAGAAGAGTTCTCACAAGGCGAGCTCTTCTGGATCACAAAGCACGGCATTCGCATGACCGGGATGCCTGCCTTCGGTCCGACCCACCAAGATGAGGAGATTTGGAAGATTGTAGCCTTCATAAAGAAGATCCCAGAACTCTCGCAGGCTCAAAAGGAACAGCTAAAAGAAGCTGCTCCAACCAAACATCAGCACGATTCGAAGCATGGTGAAGCAGGACATCACGGTGAACGGGACGAGAAAAACCCCGATCACAATGATCACGGATCTGAAAGTGAAGGACAAAAGCAACGGACAGACGAGAAGCCCGAGAACGCTCACAAGCATGGTGAATGACTGTCTTCACGCTTTTCACATAATTCCTCTTCTGTCATCACTTTAATCACCTGACACTTCAAACCTTTCGAAAGTCATTTTATGAGATACTGGCTGGCCGGGACCTATCTTTTAATTGTGATCTTTTTCTTCGTTGAAAGCCTGCTTCACCCGATTTTGTGGTTAAGCTTCGTCGTTATTGGACCGCTGACGGCTCTGGCAGCTTACGATTTTTTCCAGACGCACAATAACGTTCGCCGCAACTACCCTCTGCTGGGAACAATCAATGAGTTAATCAAACGAGAGCGACATATTCCACAGGAAATTGTTCTCCAGAAAAGCTGGGAAGGTCGACCGTTCTCTCTTTTACAACAGCGGCTCGTCAAAAAACGTGCGGACGATGAGTTGACGAGCGAACCATTCGGAACGGAGATGGACTATGGTGCCATTGGTCACGACTGGTTGGTGCACTCACTCTATCCTGTGAATGAAGTTAAAGATAATTTCCGTGTTCGAGTTGGAGGACCACAATGTCGCCAGCATTACAATGCCAGCATCCTGAATGTGGCAGCGATGAGTTACGGTTCGATTAGCTCCAATGCTGTACGTGCTCTTTGCAAAGCTGCGAAGAAAGAGAACTTTGCAGTCAACACAGGTGAAGGGGGAATTTCCGATCACCATTGGGAACCCGGTTGCGATCTAATTTGGCAAATTGGAACTGCTTATTTCGGCTGTCGTACTCAGGATGGACGCTTCAATTCAGATGTCTTCGCAGAGCAGGCGCTCCGACCGACCATCAAGATGATAGAGATTAAAATTTCGCAAGGAGCGAAGCCCGGCTTCGGGGCCATCCTTCCTGCTTCAAAGAACACCAGAGAAATCGCCAACTACAGACAAATTGAACCGCACAACGATGTTCACTCTCCCCCGAACCATAGCGAGTTTCAGACACATGAGGAACTGCTTGGATTTGTACAGAGACTTCGTGATCTATCAGATGGAAAACCGATCGGGATCAAACTGTGCCTCGGTCAACAGGACGAGTTCAAAGAACTCTGCCGGGTGATGCAACAGGCGGAGATCGTTCCCGACTTCATCGCGATTGCAGGTGGGGAAGGCGGAAGCGGGGCAGCGGCGCTCGACTCAATTCATCACGTTGGGAGTCCAACAGAGGAATCTCTCGTCTTTGTTAACAAAGAACTGATGGAGGTGGGTCTACGCGACCACATCACATTGTTCGTTGCCGGCAAAGTCATCAGTGGATTCGATACCGTCCGTTATCTGGCTCTCGGTGCTGACGCTTGTTATTCCGCGCGGGGGATGATGTTCGCATTAGGGTGTGTGCAGTCACTGAAATGTAACAAGAATACCTGTCCGACAGGGATTACGACGATGAACCCTGCACGAGTTGCAGGTCTTGTTGTGAATGATAAAGCAATGAAAGTGGCGAACTATCATCGAAACACAATCGAAGGTGTGAGGTCGATTATGGCAGCTGCCGGTGTTTCGGATCGCTCAGGATTGAATTGCTCACTCATCCAACGACGTATTGATGAACAGACAATTCTTACTCTGGAAGAAGTTTATAATCAGAATGGCATATAAGCATAGATTTCATTCAAGCCCGGACACCACACGTTTAATTCAGTAGTGAAGGAAGATGATGTCAGAAAGTAGCAAAGAAGGTTCTTCGAAGTACGAGAAGGGAAGTCTTTCCCTCCCCGGTGCAGTGGCGATGGGGACTGGCGTGATGATTGGGGCAGGAATTTTTGCTCTCACCGGTCAGATGGCGAATCAGGCGGGGAGCCTGTTTCCCTTTGCGTTTCTATCAGCTGCACTGGTGACGGCATTCAGCGCGTACAGCTACATCAAGATGTCGAATGCTTATCCATCTGCGGGTGGCATTGCGATGTATCTAAAGAAAGCGTACGGAGAAGGGACAGTCACCGCTGGCTGCGCGATGCTGATGTACTTCTCGATGGTCATCAACGAGAGCCTGGTCGCCCGGACCTTCGGAACTTACACCTTGCAGTTGTTCGACGTCGGGGAAGATTCCTGGCTTGTCCCAGTGCTTGGGGTAGGTCTGTTAGTGTTTGCGTTCATTGTGAACATCATGGGCAACGATTTCATCGGCAAGATGTCGATGATCACCGCTGTCATCAAGATTGGCGGCATTGCCATCTTCGCGGGCATTGGGCTATGGCTTTCGGGCTTCTCGTTTCAAACCGTCACCAGTATGAAAGAAGCAAGCGGCGGAGGCTTTCTGGCAGCCACAGCCTTGGGGATTCTGAGCTACAAGGGATTCACGACCATTACGAACAGTGGTGGAGAACTAAAGGATCCACACAAAAATGTCAGCCGGGCGATCATCATTTCGATCTCGGTCTGCGTCGCTTTGTATCTACTCGTGGCGTTTGCCGTCGCTGGAAGTCTGAGCCTCGACGAAATCATCAAGGCCAAGGACTACGTGTTGGCGGAAGCGGCTCGGCCCGTGCTGGGGCAGTATGCGGTGTGGTTCACTGTCGGCATCGCGATTGTTGCGACCGTTTCCGGAGTGATTGCAAGTACATTTGCTGTCTCACGCATGTTGGCGATGCTCTCCGAGATGAGGCTTGTGCCACATCGCCATCTTGGCATGCCGGGGGACGTTCAGAAACACACGCTCGTGTATACGATCGTCTTGGCGATCCTGCTCACAATCTTTTTCGATCTGAGCCGGATTGCCTCATTGGGAGCAATCTTCTACATCATTATGGACATCGCAATTCATTGGGGCGTCTTTCGTCATCTCAAGAAAGACATCGAAGCCAACAGCTTCATTCTGATCTCGGCAATTGTCCTTGATGTGATCGTTCTAGGAGCTTTTCTCTTTGTCAAAGTCTCCTCTGATCCACAAGTTTTGATTGTGGCTGCAGTCGGCCTGGTGATGATCTTCGCAGGAGAGAAATGGTTCCTGAAATGGAAACCGGACTACCTGACCGAAGATGATATGCGTAACGATTCCTCACATCACGACGATGAACCAGCTTCTTGACCATCACAAGGCGACCGCATGCTTGAGTTTCATTATTTTTGGACGGTTATTGGCGGCTTGGTTGTGCTCGCCCTGACCGTCGATGCCGTTGTGACGACATTGCTACTCAGTGGAGCAGGTTTTCTTTCGAAATATCTCACCCGTTTCATTGGTCGATGTTGCATGAGCCGTGAGCGTGAGTTCATTTCAAAGAACGCATCGGTCTTTGCACTGTTGGCGACGTTCGTACTGTGGTCGCTGCTACTCCTGGCCGGCTGGGCGTTGATTTTCTGTGGCTCGTCGGAGGCTGTCATTGAGAGTGAAAACAAAGATCCTGCCGATCTGCTGAGCAGGATTTACTTCGCCGGGTTTACGATTACGACTTTAGGAACGGGGAATTACATCCCGAACGGACCACTCTGGCAACTGCTATCCGTAGTGGCCGCGGCAAATGGGTTCTTCATCGTTACGATCTGTGTGACCTACACATTCTCTGTGCTGACAGCGTTGAATGAGAGGCGTTCGATCGGGGTGGCGATCGGACATCTGGGGCACACTCCAGTCGACTTATTGAAGTATGCCTTGGACGCGGAGTCGCGACAGTTGATTTCTAATCAACTACAAGATTTAACACTTCGGCTTCAACTGGCGAGCGTCAAGACCGATGCGTATCCGGTCATCGAGTATACGCATGTTCCTGACCGTCAGCATTCCTTTGCCATTGGCGTCGCCAAACTGGGTGAAGCTTGCCTTCTGAGCGAACAGCTGATGCCGTCAGCTCAATCGTTTCCTAAAGTCATCACCGATCCATTATGGAAAGCTGTATATCTAATTACAGGTGAAACCAATTCAAACGGTGAGGAGTCGGCGGACTACTCAGCCCAATTGTTGATGCCGTATTTCGATCAACTTGACGCCCAGATGAACTGCGAAGAGAAACTGAAAATGCCACCAACCAGCGAAAAGCGAGATCGCCTTTCTGCATGGCTGGCGTGGCACCATCGAGATTGGAATGACGTGTACGGGGAAGGCTGAGGCCTAGTTTCGATCGGTAAAATGCAGTCTACGAATGACCTTCATGCATCATCATTTTCTCCATCATTCCGGGTGGCGTCTTTTTGTAGTCAGCGGGGTTGCCGAAGCGGTTGACGATCTCGGCAAAGATGGCGCCTTTTTCGATCTTTTCATCGGTCTCCATGACGCGATGAAACAGATCGTCTGGCAGCACACGCATTGAGGTCATCAGACCTTTCATCGACATGGGGGCCGCTTCTCGCATCCCTTTCATTTCCCTAGGTTGCCAGACTTTCTTCATGAACTCCATGCTCATTTCCATGCCCTGCATCTTCTGAGGATAGCCGGGAGGGGCTGTTCCGCGTCCTGTTTTCGTCACAGTCACAGTCGGCCGGACGTCGAGATTTTCCATGTATTGATCGACCGAAACATTTTGACGGATGCGGGGGCCGTTCTGACGAGTCATATGATTCATCATGTGATGGATCATATGGCAATGAAATTGCCAATCTCCCGGGTTGTTGGCAATAAACTCAAATTCGCTGGCTTGAGCAACGGCGACGAGTTCTGTATTGCGTGGAATCCAAGCCGTTTTGGGTGCTCGTGCACCTTCATGGGCAGTGACCCAGAAGGTGTGGCCGTGCATGTGAATCGGATGGTGCTGCATCGGACTGAAATTGATCAGCCGTACACGCACCCGTTCGCCATGTTTGACCACACAAGGAGTTGTATAGGGACCACTGCGCCCGTTGATTGTGTGCCAGTTCCAGTCCATCGACCATGAATCCGAGACTGTTTGATTCGGCAGAATGAAGAAGTTTTGAAAGACGAGTATGAAGTCGCGATCGACCGGCGGATCAAACGGCTTGGCAGGATGCACGACAATCGGGCCAACCATACCCATTGCTTCCTGCATCGCGACATGCGAGTGATAGAAAAACGTCCCTTCTTCGTGGACATCAAACTCGTATTTGAATGTTCTGCCTGGCTGAATGGGATTCTGCGTCATTTCCGCAGCCCCATCGTACTGCACCGGCATTTCGAACCCATGCATATGAAAGTTCGTCGCTTCGCTAAGGTTGTTGGTCACCAGAATGCGAATACGATCGCCCTGGTTGATCTCGATCAACGGACCGGGCAGGCTGCCGTTGTACCCGTAGACGTTCATATGGTAGCCAGGCAGGAATTCGCGACTGACTTCTTCGGCTGAGACGTGAAACTCCTTCACTCCATCAACCATCTTGAACGGGAGTTTCTCCAAGTCAGGCGTGGTAATGAGTGCGGGGCCATCGGCTGGTTTGCGAAAGCCGGGGACGAGCTTACCGAGGTAATAGTCGCTATCCGGATCGTGACCGCGTGAGGGTTGATAGCGAGAGAAACCATCGTACTCGGCTTCAACGTGGGAATGCTTGTGTTCGACTGTCGGAGGAAGAGGCTTCTTCGGGACTCCCGGTCCTGTAGCCTCTGGAGCTGGTTCTTGTCCTTGTGAGACAGAGGCTCCGGCAGAGAATGCGACGGCAGCCAGAGTTCCTTTCTTGAGGAAGTCTCGCCGACCTTGGGGGGGAATTTCGTTTGACATAATTCAGACCTTCGTAAAACCGCGTGGGACTCTAAAAATAGTCCCTCAATGATCGATATTTGGATGGAGTCGAGAACGGAAGAAATTCGAGTCGCCGCTTACCGAGGTTTCGGCACAGAGTCAATGTGTCCGCCTGGCAATGGACCGCTCGGGGTTTGTAGACCACCATGAAGCAGAAAACCGTCAATCAAAATTTCACTCGTTCGTTGAGCAGAGAGATTCATCACGTACTCGACACGTGCCCGCGTGTAGTCGTCGTATGCCTGAAGAACGTCATCCCAGGCAATACGATTGGCTTTGTAGCTCGATAGCACCAGGCTGTACGCCTTCTTTCGTTCGGGCAGAATGACAGTTTCATAATTCTGCACGTTTTGTGCAGCTGTTAGGTAGCGTCCATATTCAACTGACAGGCGTCGACGCAGGTCGAGCTCGGTTCTTCGAATCTCACTCTGCTGACGGCTGTAGTCCGCTTCCGCCTGCTTAATCGTGCCTTGGTTACGATCATAAAGTGGAATTTCGAGGGACAACATGGCGCTGTAGGTCGTTTCCCGCGCATCAAAGTTGTAGCCGGCTCCAGTCCCGGCAACGATATCGGGGACCCACTCGACTCGTTCTCTCTGCACAGTAATCAAATCTTCACGGAGCTTCGCGTGAGCAGCACATAATTCGGGGCTTTGAGCAAGAATGTTTGCGTAGGCTGCATCAAAATCAATGAGATCTCGTGACGACTTGAGTTCTCCGTTCAGACTGGGAGCTGAGATTTCCGCACCTGTGAGTGAAATCAATTCGAGTAGATGCTGACGGTAATCGTTCTGAGCATTCATCACAGCCAGTCGATGCTGTTGCAACAATGCATTCGCTTGATGTGCTTCTGCGCGGGAAGCCTGCCCCACGTTATATCGCTCTCGAATAGTGACAAGGTTGTCTTCTGCATTCTTGAGCAGTTCTTTCTTCAAGTCGATAATATGGCGAGCAGCGAGAGCTTTAACGAAGTGAATTCGCACATCATTGCAAACACGGTACTGCTGAGCGACAGCGAGAAACTCGGCGACTTTGGCTCGTTGCAGATACTTGTTCTCACTCAGTTCGAGCTTGCCTGCCGTGACGAATCGTTGCTCGATCTCCGCACCCTGCCATTCTCCAGCCGTTCCACCGACTCCAATTTGCTCACCGAGATAGCGTAAGGTCGGATTCGGATAGAGTCCTGCCTGAATTGCACGATTGAGCTGAGAATTGATGTGCAGTCGCGACTGACGGATGGTCGGATTGTATTCCGCAGCCATGCTGAGGAACGCCTCCAATGTGTAATCTTGATTATCGAGCACTTCCCCTGGATCTGAAAAAGCCCAAGTTGGACCAATGGTATTGGGAGTGGGTGGTGGAGCGAGGAACTCACGACCAGCTTTATCACTGGACACCGTGTCACTCTCCAGTGGAACTGGGAAAGCGTTTGGCGAGGGCGGCACATGGCGGGGGTGAAGCTGTTGGGCACTCACTGGAGACGCACAGAATGAGCCGATCAATACTGTACTGATGACAGCAGACTGGATACATATTTGTAATGTTTTCACCGACGGAATCCCTTTCCAGGTGGATAAATGTCGTCGGCACGGTTCCCAGTGCACGTTTCGACTTCCGTCAGTCGTTGCCACCAGACTGAAACCCGATAAAGCGAGCCGATCAAGGCCAGCAGGGATAAATCGGTGTTACAATCCCACCAATCGGTCTATTTCCTCAGTGATTTTCCTGCCGAGACTCGCGATTAGGCGAGAAGAGTCATTCTGCCGGTGGGAGAACCGTCGAAATCCCTACGACCCGATCAAACAATCGTTGACAGTTTCAAAAGCTGTACGATGCGTTTCATTGCTGCATTCGGATTCGTCGATAGCAGAGGGGGAACCGTGTCGCGCCGAATGACATCGGACGCATTGCGTACCGATTTGTCAATCACCATGTAGGGAAGGATGCCGCACGAATGGATTCGCACCAATCTCAGAATCAACTCAAGAAGTGGGCGGTCTCCGTCGCTCTTCTCGGCTCATTGGTTCCCTTCGGTTGTCAGACCAATCGTTCTTCGCTTGCTAAGGTCTCAGTCGAACCGCGCGAAACAATCTCAAAGCCCGCTAATCGCATCAAGTCGCCAATTCTGCAGACAGCATTCCAGGAAGATTCTGATTCCGACGAGTCAGACCCTATCCCTGCTCCCTTGGAAACAGAGGTTGAGAAAGAGTTGTCCGATTCGGTCGATGCCACTGTCACACCGCTACCACCTCCGGTTGACAATGAGCTTCCAAGTCTCGAAGCGACGGCACTGGGCGCCAACCCGAATCTCATCAAGTTGCAGCAGCAGGCACAGGCGGCGTTTGCAAAAGCCCGCTATCAGGACGCACTGCCCGATCCGACAATCGGTGCCAACATTTTCGGGTTGCCGATTGAAACAGCTGCCGGATCTCAGCAGGCGAATCTTTCGATCATGCAGATGATCCCGTGGCTTGATCGATTGGACGCTCAGCGTCAACAAGCTTGCTACGAAGCAATGTCTCAAGACCAGCAGTATCAGGCAGAAGCTCTGCGTGTCGTCGGTGACATTCGAGCCAGTTATTACCGGCTCTATATTCTCCACCGTCAGATCGAAACAATTCAGGCGAATCAGGAACTTCTGGAGTCGCTCATTGAAATTGCAAATTCACGAATCGCCACCGGCCAGGCAACTCAGGGAGATGTGTTACTCGGAACGCTTGAATTAAGCCGCCTTGAAGAACAGTTGATCACGTTGCGACAACAGATTCGATCGACCGAAGCCCAGATCAACCGGCTTTTGAACCGACCGGTTGACATTGCGATCAACGTTCCCGCAGAGCTGGACGTTCCCGAACCGAACTGGACACACAACTTCCTGGTGTCGATGGCGTTTCAGCGGCAACCAATGATCGCGATGGCACAGCTTCAAGCGAATGCGGCCCGCTGGGGTGTGGAGGTCGCTGAACTACGTCGTAAACCGGACTTTCAGGTGGGAGCGTCGTGGTTCTTTATCGATGGCAACCGCCCGAACTCCAATATCGTCGACGTGGGACAGGACGCTTTTTCCGTCGGGGCAACAATGACCATTCCGCTTGATCGGCAGAAGTATGATGCCATTCGAGATGAAGCGTTGTGGCGACATGCAGCGTCAACATCAAACATTGCTGACGTTCAGAAGGCGTTTGATGCCCGACTATTGGATCTTCTCGAACAGGCACGTTCCGCGAACGATACGGCGAGTCTTTACCGTAGCACCATCATTCCGCAGTCAGAGCAAACACTCCGTGCTGATCAGGAGGCCCTGATCAACGGGACTGTCGAGTTTGATCGTGTCATTCAGGACTTCCGCAACTTGCTCACGCTCGAGTTCGAGTATCACCGCTCGATCGGAAATCTCGCAATCGCGATAGCACGCATACGGCAAGCAGTGGGTGTCGACGTCGTGGTCGAAAAGGGTCGCGAAATCGACAATCTTGAGAAACCGCAGTCAATTCCACCGAGCATCGAGGGTGCGGAATTCCCAAGTCTTCCCGAACCTCTTTTACCACGCTAAAAGTGATAGGAGGACAAACAGAATTGTCCTCCTATCGTAGAACCGTTTGCGGCTTCAAAGCTTACTGGAGAGTGAAGTAACCTTCAGCTTTCACCGAACTCGCAAGATAGTTATTTGGGCTCTTTTGAAGCGAACTCACGCACCCCTGGCAACAGACATAGATGGAACGACTTCCGACTGTCACGCGAATCGGTCGTCCCATCGATCCCAACGGTTGCTTGGTCACCGGACAAGTCCTCTGCTGTAGGGCGATGCGCTGTTCGGAAACGGGAAGTTCAGCGATTCCTTCCATTCCCTGAGGTATGACAACGTTAGCTTGAGGACGGACCGAGAATTCTCCACCGCTCGGAGGCAGTTGCCGCTGTGCAGGTTGCAGCGGGCTAAACGAACGTCCTGGGAGGAAATTGGAAGTTGGTGGAGGGCTTGAACCCTGATAGTAGGGACTGACTGGAGCTGAGGGACGTGAATCTGAGTAAGGACTGCCCGGAGCGTGATAAGGAGTCGCAGGGGCAAGATATCGTCCCGTATTTGGTGACTGTCGGCAGGTGCCATCAGTGCAAAGCGGTTGATACTGTTGGGTAGGATATTTTTGGTTGAAGACCGATGAATTGTAAGTCTGAGATGGTGATCGTTGCGTCGCACACCCACAGCCTCGATTCGGTGAACCAACGCCGTAGTCGCCATGACCAGCGGGGAGCGATGCTGTAATACATGAAAAGGAAAATAGTGTCGCAATTGAGAGTAGTCGTGAAATCATTTTGAATCCGATCATCTTACTGAGAGGCTTTGACGAAATGGCATCGTCAGTGGATAAAGCAAGACGTCGTGACTTGCGACAGAGCCGAGTGAAGCAATCGCCGTGCCAGAAAAAATTGATTTATCCGCAGGCAGTAGAGTTTGTAGATTGGTTAGCTATAGAACACACAGATGAGTTGTTATTGAGAGAGCAGGTCACGATGGCGCAACCCGCAAAAGCGAGTTTTTGAGTCTGCCGATAGTTTGATTCGCTGTGATCGATGAGATGACTCAGCGCACCCACCTGATGGCGCACTCCCTCTCTGAAATCGACATTCGGTCAGTAGCCTCCTTCAAAAACGAGAATTTTGAACTGGACAGGTCAGCAAATTTTGTAACAATTCCAACGTATTGAACTAAACATGAACTATTTTCAAGCGTCGAACTACTTTCCAAGCGTCAATGTTTCACACCTTTCCATCAATTCGTCGTTCGCTCACTGCCGTGCTTGCGCTGACGGTTGGGGTACAGGCGGTGGCTTTTGCTGGAGTGCCTTCTTGCTTGTTGAGTGACTCCTCAAAAGCAACCTGTTGCCACGGCGGCAAGGATATGGAAACCTGCTGTGAGGATGCTGCTGCGTGTCGTTGCCGTTCACAGGCTGTTAACGACACTAAAGTTCATTCTGAGATTCAGGAGGTGTGCCGGTGCAGTTCTGAGCAACCGGCTCCCGCAGTTCCGTGCGAGACAGAAGGTGCCGGTGTCGTGCGACTTCTGTTGGTGTTGGGCAACGCTCAAGTGATTGAACATCTGGACAACGACGCCAGTTCTGTAAGGACCTTAGCCTGTTCAGACGCTCGACCTGCTCCCAAGGTCAGTCTCAACTCTTTGCTCTGCGTCTGGCAGACATAATTCTCTCTTTGTGCGCGTGCAGAATCATGTATCTGCTCACTCATGCGCATTCTCACCATCAAAGCGATGCATGAGTAATTCCCGACAGAAGTTGTGTCGGGACTAATGCTCGGCATGGCGCTTTGTTGATGCCCTGAACAAGGCTCGCAGTTCGCACTGTCTCATTTGCTGTTCGTTCAATCGGTTCAGCAACAATTGTCGCCACTCTTACAACTGTTTCAACTCAATTTCCTAAAAGGTTTCACTATGCGCTATCTCATTTTCAGCTTGCTTTCACTTTCCCTGGCTGTCTCGATCGGCTGTACCCAAGAAGGCACAACGCCCGCTAATTCAGAAGCAGCGACCACCCTCAACACGATTAACGAACATTGCCCGATCATGGGCGGTGATGTGACTGCCGAAGGAGGCACGGTCGAGTGGAACGGGGAGACGGTAGGCTTCTGTTGCGATGGCTGTAGCGAGAAATGGCAGGCCCTTTCTGAAGAAGAAAAGAAAGCCGCTCTCGCAAAGGCGGAAGAGGCTCACGAAAGCCACGACTATGAGTCCTAATGCCTAACCCCTGCTTCCCGAAGAAAGCGGCTGGTCGCAGTGGCCGATGGCACGGTTCCCACTTTGTCACCTGCTGCGACCAGTCCGCCCTTCAGAGCCGAGGTAATAATCATACACAAAGCCGATGCCTCGCTTTGAATTAACTCCTCAATCAGCGAGGAGTTCGTGCGATTCCATCTCATTCTGTCCACGCGCTAATTACGGCGAGATTACATTATGAATGCAGCGACAACGTCATCCGAAAATCAACGGGCAGATCAATCGGAAGCCACTTCTGAGTCGAAGGCAAAACCGAAACGGTGGTGGATTCGCCAACTGTTGGCGTTCTTCTTATTCGTTGCAGCGGGGATCGTTCTGATCGGAGCAGTCGGTTTCGCCCAGCGATCTGGCTGGTTTCAAGCACCGTCATCAGGCATCTTAATGGGACCATCGACGACCAACAAATCGGACGCGATTCACACTTGCCCCATGCATCCGCAAATTCGCCAACCGGGACCGGGCAAGTGTCCAATCTGCGGAATGGCACTCGTACCGGCCTCTGCGGGGAGTGATGCCAACGTCGATGAACTGGCCGTGAATATCGAACCAACTGCGCGGCGATTGGCCAACATTGAAACCGCTGAAGTGAAGGGCGAGACCGTCGTTTCGACCATCGAAACAATCGGAGAGATTGCCATCGATGAGAGTCGCATGTCGACGATTCCCTCGTACATCAATGGTCGCATCGAAGAATTGTTTGCGGACTACACCGGAGTGAAGGTTACCAAAGGCGATCATCTCGCTGTTGTCTACAGTCCGGAATTGTACTCTGCCCAAGTTGAGTACTTGGAAAGTCGAAAAGCTATTTCTAGTACGACTCCTCCGTCTCTTCAAGCTGTCAGGCAAGCACAGGAAAAACTTGCAGCCAATTCGCGACAGCGTCTGGTGGAACTCGGCTTGAACGAAGAACAGATCAAAACTCTCGAAGAAACCGGCGAAGCCAAGTCTCGTCTGACAATTTATTCAACGGTTGGCGGGACGGTTATCGAGAAGATGGCCATGGAGGGAAAATACGTCAAAGCGGGTGAGCCGATCTATCGCATCGCTGACTTGTCGACAGTGTGGCTGATGCTTGAACTCTATCCCGAAGACGCCTCGCGCATTCGCTTTGGCCAGCGGGTTGATGCAGTGCTGCCGTCACTGCCGGGTGAAGTCTTTGAAGGGCGGGTGGCGTTCATCGATCCGGTCGTCAATGAGAAACAGCGCACGGTCGGAGTTCGGGTTGAGTTCATGAATGAAGACGGTCGCCTGCGTCCAGGAGACTATGCGACGGCCAAGATTTATCTCCCCATCGGTCAACAGGGTGAGGTCTACGATGCCGATCTTGCAAACAAATGGATCAGTCCGATGCATCCTCAGATTATTCGCGATGAATCAGGTGAATGCCCCATCTGCGGAATGGATCTCGTGCCCACTGAACACTATGGCTATTCGGACACTCCCGTTGAGCAACCGGAGTCACTCAACGTTCCTCGATCCGCCGTATTGATGGCGGGAAACCACAGCGTGGTGTATGTCGAAACTGATCCCGGACGATTCGAGATTCGTCCGGTGACTTTGGGACCGCTCCTCAAGGACAAAGCCGTCATTCTTTCCGGTCTCAAACAAAACGAAAAAGTGGCGACTGCCGGCAACTTCCTGATCGACTCGCAAATGCAACTCGCCGGGAAGCCAAGTTTGATCGATCCTACGAGAGCAATCATTGCTCAACGTGAGCGAAAAACACCGCTCGAGTTTGAGAACATTGATGTGCAATCGGTAGCCGGTGAAGTCGGTGAAACACTTAGCCAGCTGTATAACGCCTACTTTGCAATTCAAAAGTTGTTGGCAAACGACAAGAAACCAGACGAAAAGAACGCTCAGACGCTCCACAAACGAGCTGTCGAACTTGCTGCAATCGCCGATTTTTCTGACGAGGTGCGAGAGCAATTTGAAGTGATCGCCAAGCATAGCGAGCACCTGCATCATATGAGTCTGGAAAAGGCACGTCTCGAAGCATTTCGGCCAATCAGTCACGCTGTCGTTAATCTGGCAGCACATGTTCGTAGTGACGCTGCAAAGCAGGAATTCTCTCACATGTTCTGTCCCATGGTCAAAGGAGGCGGTGGCGACTGGCTGCAAGCCAACAATGAATTGAAGAACCCCTACTGGGGGAGCCAGATGCTGACCTGTGGGGAATTCGTTCAGGAGTTACCCACGATTGGTGCGGTCGCTGATGAGGTACAGGAAGATCCTTCAGTTGAAAGTGACAAATAGATTATGCTCACTGCAATCATACGTTTCTGTACTCGCGAGCGCATTGTTGTCTTCATACTGACATGCGTGGCGGTTGCGTTTGGAATCTATTCAACGCGTGAAGTTCCGATCGATGCGATTCCGAACATTGGAGAGAATCAGGTCATCGTCTTCACTGCTTGGCCAGGCCGCTCACCCAAAGATGTCGAAGATCAGGTCACCTATCCGCTCTCGGTTGCCCTACTAGCTGTTCCGAATGCGGAAAGTGTTCGCGGGAAGAGTTTGTTCGGATATAGCTTTGTTCAAGTGACATTCTCCGACGACACAGACTTTTATTGGGCGCGTTCGCGTGTCTCGGAACAACTCGGTACAGCAACTTCAGTTCTTCCGGAAGGAGTCGTGCCGACGTTGGGACCAGACGCCACCGGTCTAGGCCAGGTGTACTATTACACGCTCGAACCACCCCCAGGGATGAACCTCGCGGAGTTGCGAAGTCTCCAGGACTTCGTGGTGAAGTATGAACTGCAAGCCGTCCCTGGAGTGAGTGAAGTCGCCAGCGTCGGGGGGTATGTCCGCCAGTATCAGATTGAGGTCGATCCCGACAAGCTTCGCTTTCACGATGTCCCCCTCGATCAGCTCATCGCTGCCGTCAAAGATTCCAACATTGACGTGGGGGCCAAAACGGTCGAATCGGCTGGAATGGAATTCATTATCCGTGGACGGGGCTTCATTGGTGCCGATCAGGACGTTTCCAAAGCAGTTGAAGATATCGAGAAGACGGTTGTCATTTCGCGGGACGGAATTCCCGTTCGAATTCGTGATCTGGGTGTCGTTCAACTGGGACCAGATTTTCGACGCGGCGCTATCGATCTCAATGGAACCGAAGCCGTCGGCGGCGTTGTCGTCATGCGTTATGGAGAAAATCCTCGCAAAGTCATTGAGAACATCAAAGCCAAGATTGCTCAACTCGAACCGAGTTTAGACGGCGTCACAATTCGTGGCATTTACGATCGTACTGATCTTGTTGAAGAGACAGTCACAACGTTAACCGATGCGCTCACCGAAGAGATCGTGATCACTGCGGTGGTGATCCTCCTATTTTTACTTCACGTTCGAGCCAGTATCGTCGTCGCGGTCACTTTGCCTGTTGCCGTTCTTCTGGCGTTCATCGCAATGAATGTTTTTGGAATCGATGCCAACATCATGTCCCTGGCGGGGATTGCAATTGCGATTGGCACAATGGTTGACATGGGGATCATTGTTTCGGAGACGATCTATGATCAACTGGCAGAGTGGGAATCAAATGGACGAAAGGGGGGAGAGTCACAGCGAGTTGATGTGATTATTTCTGCGGCGGGAGAAGTGGCTCCCGCGGTGTTGACCGCGGTCACAACCACCGTTGTCAGCTTCCTTCCGGTTTTCATGCTGACCGGACGCGACTACCGGTTGTTTGCCCCCTTGGCATGGACGAAGACGTTTTCCCTTGTGGCGGCGCTCATTGTCGCCGTGACCCTCGTTCCATTTTTGAGTCGACTCTTATTGTCGTCGAGTCGAATGAAACTCAACACGCGACTTATTGGTACCGCAACGCTTTCGTTGATTGCAGGGTTGTCGTGCTGGTTTCTCTGGGGAGCGAGATTAGCCGAGCGGCTTCCCATTGGATTATCTTTGACGACAGCTCTGGCTGTCGTGCTCGGCGCACTGTTCGGATATTGGATCCTGAGCGAGCGACTGAGACCGGTCGATGAGAATCCTGTCAGCCGCTTCATCCTTTGGGTCTATGAACCTCTCCTACGATTTTTCCTCAGACGCAAAGCCATTTTCTTGATCCTTCCAACAACCGTCGTGCTCTTGGGGTTGGGGGCGTGGTTTGGGCTCAACACGGTCTTCCGCCCTTTCGAATCGGTGGCGAGTCGCTTGGGCGCGGATATGAATCAGGTGCCAGGTTATGTCAAGTTCAAGCATGTGTTTACTGGACTCGAATCCGACGACTGGATAGCGCTTGATGAAGGCAGCTGGTTCTATATGCCGACTCTCTACCCAGCCGCGAGCTTTTCCCAGGCAATGGAAGTTCTGCAAACGCAGGACGCGCTCATTAAAGAGATTCCGGAAGTCGAAAATGTCCTCGGAAAGATTGGCCGCGTGGAATCCGCCCTCGATCCGGCACCGGCCGCCATGATCGAAACCTATGTCATGCTCAAGCCGCAAGAAGAGTGGCGGGAAGGGATGACGTCGCAAGCAATCTGGAGTCAGATCAACTCCGTGGCAACGCTTCCCGGTGTTACGCAGGCGTCACCATTGCAACCAATTGAAGGTCGGGTGGTGATGTTGCAAAGCGGGATCAAAGCGTCGATGGCGATCCGTATTTTCGGAGACAGCTTGGAGGGTCTCGCGGAAGCATCCTTCAAAGTTGCTGACCAACTCAAAACAGTGCCACAGGTCGATGCCGGGACAGTCAACCCTGATATCGTCTTGGGTAAGCCATACATTGAATTTGAAGTCGACCGTGAAATGGCGGCTCGCTATGGCATGTCCACAATGATGGTCAATCAGATTATTGAGACCGCTTTGGGGGGAATGAATCTGACCAAAACAGTGGAAGGCCGCGAACGATACCCCATTCGAGTTCGCTATCAGAGAAATCTCAGAGAACGCATCGATGAACTGGGACGGCTGCCGGTGGTCACGCATTCGGGAGAAACGGTTCCGTTAAATCTGTTAGCCAAAATGACCACCACATGGGGACCGGGAGTCATCAACAGCGAAGACGCGAGGCTCGTCGCACATGTTTCATTCGCTCCATCGGGAATGGTCGGCGATCTCGAAACGGTGCAAGCGGTTGAAGCATCGCTACGAGAAGCTCAAACAAATGAACAACTCGATCTCCCTGCTGGGTACGCTCTCAAACCGGTCGGCTCATTTCAAAATCAGATTGAAGCGAACCAACGTTTGCTGTGGGTGATCCCCTTAGTCATTCTGACCAATCTGTTCATAATCTATTTACAGTTCCGGCATCTGCCAGTCACTCTGGCGGTCTTCGCAGGGATACCCGTTGCCTTTGCTGGAGGAATGATCATGCTGGCAATCAACGGGATCGAAATCAATACAGCGGTCTGGGTTGGGTTCATCGCATTGTTTGGGATCGCCGTCGACGATGGAGTCGTGATGGCGACTTACCTTGATCAAGTCTTCACGCGCAAACAGCTACGAACCATTGAAGACATCCGGAATGCGACGGTCCTAGCTGGCATGAAACGGATTCGTCCGTGCCTCATGACGACGTTTACGACGGTCATCGCCTTACTTCCAGTGCTCACTTCGACCGGCCGCGGAGCCGATGTCGCCAAAGCGATGGCCTGGCCCGTTTTCGGCGGTATGGTTGTCGCGTTACTCACTCTGTTCGTTGTCCCGGTTGTCTTTTGCGGATTCAAAGAACTCAAAATGAACCTCGGCCTGCACGACCGACATTGGGAGGGAATTGAATCTTTCGAAACTCAATCGAGCGAAGACAAGGCAAGTCCGGCAGTTTCGTAGCATCGAATTTGCTGACGGGCGATGTCAGCAAATTCGTCTTGAGTCATTTCAATATTTATCCGATAAGTTCAATAGTTCAATTCATACATTCCCACTGCATGCTTCAAATGTCTTCACCATTCCGCACATCGCTGTTGACCGCGTTCCTCGCGGTCGCGCAACTCCTGAGCAGCATGACTGTTCAGGCGATGGCAGATGTGTCGGCAGCGAATTGTTGTTGCTGTTCGGACGGCGCCAGATCGTCTGGGAACTGCTGTTGCTCTACGCAGTTTGAGAAACACGGAAAAGAATCGTGCTGCAATTCGATTTCTGAAAAAAATGTCATCTGCGCTCCGAGCTGTGATTGCGGGTGCCAGCATCGGCCCCAGCCTGAAGCGCCAGCTCGACCGATGAATTTGTGGGAATCACTGACTTTGCTGACGCCTTGCCATTCGGTGACGCAAGCTGATGTCGCCTCGACTCAAGAACGAGGACGTTTCATCGCAGCGACAGTCATCCCGTGTTCTTTTCACGACGGGATTCCAACTCACATGATCACTGCCGCCTGGTTGCTGTAGAAGACCTCTCTCGCGTCTTTGCTGATTTGCATGACCAGTCACACTTTGCATCGATCATGTGTGATTCTTTGATCGAAATGAATGTCTTGGCTGCTCAGTCACTTCCTGACCGGCCTTTTGTCTCGCAGACGAACATTGTGAGTCGACTGATCATTTCGGCAAATAATTCTCAGACGCGTCAAATCCTCTCTATCGAAAGACTCCGTTGAAAGCGTTCTTTCCAAGAACGCCGGACATCTCTCTCGATTGCTTTGTCGTCAAATTTCTCTCGCCGTCATGGAAGTCGGTGATTCCATTGAAGGGTTTGTCGAGGTGACTGCCATGTCAGATTCTGATGCTAATTTACAACAGAGCGATCCGGGAATGGACTCCGGACGTTCTGCAAATCAACCTGATACAAAGGAAAAGCGGCATCTTCCCGATTCACGGGCAAGACCAACTGCGAGATCGTCACAGAGGCGTATCTGGGCGGTCCTGAAGTTCATGTTGCCGTCTGTTCTCTTATTTGTTTCCGGAACCGGACTTCTCGGTTTGCTCGGGATCGCACAGCGAGTCGGTTGGATCACATCGGGAACTGTCGCAACAACTGACGCGGGCGGTTCCTCGTCTGCGGGAAGCGTTGATTACATCTGTCCGATGATGTGTACGCCGCCGCAAAAGGAACCTGGCCGTTGTCCGGTGTGTGCGATGGAACTGGTCCCGGCGTCTGCTGGCGGAGGCGGAGACGAGCGATCGGTGGTTGTTGATCCCGCTTCGCGTCGTGTGGCGAACATCCAAACCGTGGCTGTTCAGCGGGTGGCGATGACTCGTACGATTCGCGCTGTGGGAGAAATTCAATACGACGAAAGTTCACTGAAAACGATATCGGCCTATTCCGATGGGCGTTTCGACAAGTTGTACGTCGACTACACCGGTGCCGTCGTTGAAGCAGGCGACCGTCTGGCTTCGTTCTACTCCCCCGAGCTGTATTCTGCTCAAGTGGAATATGTTGAGGCAGCCAAAGCTGTGAAACGTCAGACGTCTCAAAACCTGGCCTCGGTCGCTGAAGCGAATCGTCGCATGCTGGAGAATGTTCGTCAGCGGCTCATCGAACTGGGAATGTCAGAGACACAAGTCAAGCATCTCGCCACCACCGGCGTTCCTCAGAGCCGTCTGGATATCATTGCTCCCATGAGTGGAACAGTGATTGAGAAAGTTGCTGTCGAAGGAGAATACGCGAAGGAAGGGCAAGCGATCTTCCGGTTGGCCAATCTTTCGCGAGTGTGGCTTGTTCTCAAGCTGTTCCCCGAAGATGCCGCGTCCATTCGATATGGGCAGCGTGTGAAAGCGAGGGTCAAGTCCCTTTCAGGAAGAGTCTTCATTGGCCGTGTTGCATTTGTTGATCCGGAAGTCGATCAGAAATCCCGAACTGTCGAAGTGAGAGTCGTCGTCGAGAACGAGGACGGGCAATTGCGGATCGGTGACTACGCGAAAGCTGAGATCGAGGTTCCCCTTTCGAGCTCAAATGGAAGCGACCTCGTTTACGATCCTGAGCTAGCGAACAAATGGATCAGCCCACGGCATCCGCACATCATTTCTGACAAGCCGGGTGAATGTCCTCTCTGTGATACCAGTCTCGTTCCCGCTTCCGACTTCGGATTTACGGACCAGCTGCATCAGCGAGCATCCGCGACAGTGATCCCGCGAAATGCTCTGTTGATGGCGGCGGGACAGAGTGTTGTTTACGTGGAAACTGATCCAGGTCGTTTTGAAATTCGTCGAGTACAGACGGGTTCTTCTTCCGGGGAGAATGTCGTGATTGTCAAAGGACTGGCCGAAGGTGAACTGGTGGCGACCAATGGAAACTTTCTGCTCGATTCGCAGATGCAATTGGCCGGCAATCCGTCACTTATTGATCCCCTGCGGGCGCCCGAGCCGCTGGAAATGGTTCCCGGCTTCGAAGCCTCCATGCTCGCTGAGATTCGCCAACTTCCTGAAGGAGATCAAAAGGTGGTCCATGCACAAATGATCTGTCCGATTACTGAGATGAAACTCGGATCGATGGGAGTTCCACAAAAGGTCATGGTGAAAGGACAACCTGTCTTCATCTGTTGTGAGGGGTGTCGAGAGGGCCTTCTTGAAGAACCTGATACCAACCTCAGAAAACTTGAAGAGTATCGGACGAATTTAGAGTCGGGGATGCAAAGGGAACAAGCAACGCTCCCCGATCTACCCTCTATGGGAGCAATGACGCCGCTGACTCCTGGCAGTGACTTGCCTCCCATGGGGGTGATGACACCGATTTCTCCGAATTCGGGACAACGAGTCTTGCAGGAGCTTCGATCAGCTGAGGCGGAGGCAGACGCAGGGAGGGCACGATAATGAAATGGCTCATCAACTTTTGCATTCGCGAACGAATACTGATTGGGATCGCTTCGATCGGTTTGATTGCTTACGGCTGGTACGCTGCTCAGCACGTTCCTGTCGATGCCATTCCCAACGTTGGCGAGAATCAGGTGATTGTGCTCACCGAATGGATGGGGCGGTCTCCCAAAGACATTGAAGACCAGATTACCTATCCGCTGTCGATCGCTTTGCAAGCGGTCCCTGGCTCGAAGAGTGTCCGCGGAAAGAGCATGTTTGGATTTAGCTTCGTGCAAGTGACGTTTGATGACGACGTCGACTTCTATTGGGCGCGCTCGCGTGTTGCTGAGCAACTGACGACAGTTGCTGGATCCTTGCCTGACGGCATCACGCCGACACTGGCTCCCGATGCGACTGCTCTGGGGCAGATTTACTATTACGTCCTGGAACCACCCCCGGGCATGGACCTGGCGGAACTACGATCAAAGCAGGACTTCTTCGTCAAATATGCTTTGCAGTCGGTCGATGGAGTGGCGGAAGTCGCGTCGATCGGGGGGTATGTTCGGCAGTACCAGATTGACGTCGATCCCGACGAACTCCGTTATCACAATCTTCCTCTGAACAAGGTCATCGATGCTGTGAAAGCGTCGAACATCGACGTCGGTGCAAAGACCGTCGAGAAAGGGGACATGGAATACATCGTTCGGGGGAAAGGCTTTATCGGAGCGGGCAAGACCGAACAGGAAACGCTCGAACAGATCGAAGAGACAGTTGTGGCGACCCAGGACGGTGTTCCGATTACGCTCAAGGAATTGGCTGACGTTCAAGTCGGCCCCTCTTTCCGCCGCGGCGCTCTCGACTTCAACGGCCACGAGGCTGTTGGCGGAGTCGTGGTGATGAGGTATGGAGAGAATCCTCGAGAGGTGATCGAGCGAGTGAAAGCGAAGATCAAATCGCTCGAAGCCGAACTCGACGGCATCCAGATCATCGGGGTATACGACCGCACCGAATTGATTCACGAAACGATCGCAACACTGACGAAGGCACTCTCAGAAGAAACGTTGATCACGATTGTGGTGATGGTGCTGTTTCTGCTTCATTTCCGTGCCAGCCTCATTATTGCCATCACCCTACCGACAGCTGTGCTGATGTCGTTTATCGCCATGCATCTGTTTGGGGTGGACGCAAATATTATGTCGCTAGCGGGGATCGCGATTGCCATCGGGACCATGGTCGACATGGGAATCATCATTCTTGAGAACATCTACGATCACCTGGCCGAATGGGAAGCGCACGGTTCTCCCGGTGGTTCGGAAGGTCGTCTGATTGTCATTCGCGATTCGGCTGCGGAAGTCGTTCCGGCGGTGATGACGGCAGTGACCACGACCATCGTCAGCTTTCTACCAGTGTTCTTTCTCACCGGTCGTGATCACAGACTATTCGCTCCCTTGGCATGGACGAAGACGTTCGCGCTGGCTTCGAGTTTGATCGTCGCGGTCATCATTGTTCCCATGCTCTGTCGGGTCTTACTGCGAAGTGCAAAACCGACTAAGTTGAAGCGGTTCGGGTCGGCTATGGGGCTGGGACTGATCAGCGGTCTGCTAATTCATTTCCTCTGGGCTGAGCGAGTCGTTCACTGGACTGGACTTTTCCATCCGGCGAATGTTGCGATCGGGACTTTGCTTGGCGCTTTCATGGGGTGGTGGTTGGCATCGGAACGGGTCCGTCCCCTGGCACAAAATCCCGTCAGTCGTTCTGTCCTGTGGATGTACGGCGGTCGGTTGAAGTTCGCTCTCAATCACAAACTTCTCGCTTTGTCCGCACCCGCACTTATCTTCGTAATTGGTCTGGGTGCCTGGATCGGACTGCCGACCGTACTTAAGCCGGTTGAACAGTTCGCCAATGTGATGGGAGCCGACCTGAATGAAGTTCCCGGCTACGTCGACGCCAAGCACCTGTTCACCGGGTTAAAAACTGACGACTGGATCGCACTCGACGAAGGAAGCTGGTTCTACATGCCCAGCCTGTATCCCGCTTCGAGTTTCAATCAGGCGATGGAAACCTTGCAGGCACAAGATGCCATGATCAAGCAGATTCCCGAGGTCGCCAACGTCCTCGGAAAGATTGGGCGCGTCGAGTCGGCTCTTGATCCTGCTCCAGCTGCGATGGTTGAAACCTACGTCATGCTGAAACCGCGAGAGCAATGGCGTGCAGGGATGAATGAGCGCAAGATTTGGGACGAGATCAACAAGGTCGCCACCCTTCCAGGAATTACGCCAGCCTCACCACTTCAACCAATCGAAGGTCGGGTCGTGATGTTGCAGGCGGGGATCAAAGCTTCTATGGCGGTGCGGATCTACGGAGACAACCTCAAGGGTCTTTCTCAAGCCGCTCAGGCAGTCGCCGAGCATCTGAAGTCGCATCACCTCGTCAACTCTGGCACGGTCAATCCCGACATTGTGATGGGTAAGCCTTATGTTGAATTCGAAGTGAATCGAAAAGAGGCAGCTCGCTATAGCATGAACGTCATGATGGTCAACCAGATTGTCGCCGCCGGCTTGGGCGGACTCGACGTCACAGAGACGGTTGAAGGACGGGAACGTTATCCGATTCAAGTGAGATACGAACGCAGCGTACGTGAACATCTTGAAGACCTGGGGGCCATTCCCGTTGTGACGCATACCAACGAAGTTGTACCTCTTGGCGATCTTGCAGATGTGACGACGACGTGGGGACCAGGAGCGATCAATAGCGAAGATGCGAGGCTCGTGGCGCACGTCTCCTTTTCTCCGCAAGGCAATGCCGGCGATCTGGAGACAGTCGATTCTGTCATGGCTTCGCTTCGCGGAGCGCGAATAATTGGTGATCTGAAATTTCCCGAGGGGAACTTCGAACTTCAACCGGTCGGTTCCTTTCAGAATCAAATCGAAGCCAATCGCCGACTGATGTGGATCGTCCCATTGGTAATTCTGATCAACTTGCTGTTGCACTACCTGCACTTCCGCAACCTGCCGATCTCGCTGGTTGTCTTTTCGGGGATTCCAGTCGCAGCAGCCGGTGGCATGATTGCGGTGGCGGTGATGGGCGTCGACATGAACACAGCCATGTGGGTTGGATTTATTGCTTTGTTCGGACTGGCAGCCGACGACGGTATCGTGATGGCAACCTACATGCGGGAGACGCTCAAGCGTCGTTCCGTTCGGAATGTCGCAGAGATTCGAGCAGCAATTTATGAGGCTGGACTCAAGCGGATTCGTCCCTGTGTGATGACGACCGTGACAACCCTCGCCGCTCTCGTTCCGGTGCTGATGTCGGATGGGCGGGGCGCCGATGTCGCCCGCGCGATGGCTCTCCCCGTATTTGGCGGAATGCTCATTGAACCTTTCACGACGTTCATCGTTCCGACGCTCTACTGCGCCTACATGGAATTCAAGATGCAGGCTGGTCTCGAAGATGAAGTCTTCAATCTCGATGAACGTTCGTCAGAACTGGATCGACTCCACAATTCGCAAGCTGCATGAGATGCCATGAAACCTCCTTTGATAGCCGCAGGTCATTAGGCGCAAGTCACGAGGACATTATGAATCACTTTAAAAGAAAACTGCAATTACTTGGCTGGCACACATACTACGACGGATGGACATTCACAGTCTTTCGATCAGTCGTTAAAGCGTCAGAAATCTTGAAACTTCGTGGGACCAGGTCTTCCTGGTTTCAGGAGATGGCGGAGAGACAATTTGACAACAGGTTCAAAGTGAAAACCCGAGGGATTGTTTCCACCAAACAACTCGGTTATTCGGCAGAACAAAGGATTCATGCCGTCGTGTACCTTCCAACTCGGGCATCAAGTATTGCCTGGCTGCTCTCCGTTTTGCCAATTGATTACGAACGGTTTAGTTTTGTGGATTTCGGATCGGGTAGAGGGAGAGTTCTTCTGGTCGCGGGACAGTTTCCTTTTCGTTCTGTGGCTGGGGTTGAGTTGTCTACCGAACTCCATCAAATCGCTTCTCGCAACATTTTGAGCTCGAAAATACTGTGTCGAAAATGCAGCAGTCTCTCTTCTCACAACGCAAATGCGTGTGACTTTGAAATTCCGGAGTCCCCTCTGGTGGCCTTCTTATACAATCCGTTTTCCCAGGTCGTCCTGAAAACAGTGCTGGAAAATCTTCATGCGGCAACGACGCAGCAATCGCGTCCATTAATTGTCATTTACCATAACCCGGTCTACTCAAAAGAAATTGAAGAAGGTGATAAGTTGCGCGATGCATTCCATGCCTGTCTGCCTGGCCACGGATGGAATATCTACGCCAATGAACACGCGATTTCGACCCCATCAGAATCATCATTTTAACGCAACTCGAATCGTAGACGTATCGGCGTTCGATAGCAGCTTGCGATTCAGCAATGTAAGGAGACGAAAATGAAAATGCTTACTGTCCTCACTACCGTTTTTGCATTCAGCATGTCCGGCTCGATCTTCGCAGATGGAGGCCCCGACCATGACGGCGAGGCGAAACGTGATCACCTCCGCGCGCAAGCTCAAAAGATCTGCCCTGTTTCTGGAAAGCCTCTCGGCAGCATGGGGAAACCGATCAAGGTTGCTGTTGGAGAGCAGAAGGAAGAAGTTTTTCTCTGTTGCCAAGGCTGCACCCAAGGTCAACTCAATCCTCAGCACTGGGCGACAATCCATTCGAATATCGCCAAGGCCCAAGGCAAGTGCCCTGTCATGCAGAAGCCTTTGCCATCACAACCGAAGTGGACAATTGTCGAAGGGCAAATTGTCTATATCTGCTGCCCTCCATGCACGAAGAAAATCGCAGCCGATCCGGAAACCTATTTGAGCCGTGTCGATGGCTACTACTCACAAACCATTAAGTAACCGTTTGCCTGAAAGGACTGCCGGGGTCAAGATTCCGACAGTTGAGATCAAACAATGCAGATGACATTCAGGGACGAACGGCATCTTCTGGTTTCTTCTGACAAAGAACTGACACGTTGAGATTTCGAATTGAAAGGATTCAAAACGATGAAACAATCACCACTGATCGTGTTAACGATCTGTAATTTGCTTCTGTTTTCTGCTACCGGCTGTCAGTCTTCACGGCAGACCGTCGCCAGCCCGGTTTGGGATGGACAGATTGCAGAAGACGAAAATTCCGGCACAACATCTGAAATGAGAGTGGCAAGTCGACCGGTGTCGACATCCTCACCGGGCGGTTCGTGCCAGAGTTGCCATTGAAAACTGAGTGATTTGGAGATTGAGGTTCGCCGTCACAGGCGGCAATCCTCACTCCGGCTTTCGAAAAAGACATATGTTTCGGAAAGTCAAGACGATCTTCCGAGTTGATAGAAGAATTGAAGATGCCTTGCGGTACCTGGCATGGGGCCGAAAGGATGTTGAGAGTGATTCGATATGGCAATTGACCCAATTTGCGGAATGACAGTGTCCGAAACAACGGACCTGAAGACGACCGTTGATGGCGAGACCTACTTTTTCTGTAGTCCGAACTGTCTTAAGAAATTTACACAGAAGAATACCGAGACGAGTGAGTCGCATGGCTGCTGTGGTGAGGAAAAACCCAGTTTGGTTCAGCTTGGACAAAAGAGCTCAAGCGAGCCTGCTGCGCACGATTGTTGTCACGGGGAGAATGGGAGCGATGGCTCGATGGCAGTGAACGCGTCGAGCGAGGCAAAATACATTTGCCCGATGTGTCCTGGAGTTGAGAGCGATGTGCCGGGAGACTGTCCAAAGTGTGGCATGGCGCTGGAACGTAATCCCTCGTACCGCGGCGAGAGCAAAACGATCTACACCTGTCCGATGCATCCAGAGATCGAACAGGAGGGACCGGGTGATTGTCCGATCTGTGGAATGGACCTCGAACCGAAGACAATTGTCGTCAACGACGAGGAAGATAACACCGAACTGAATTCGATGACGCGTCGATTGTGGGTGTCCGTTGTCCTGACAATTCCAATCATGTTGTTGGCGATGGGAGAGATGGTCGGAATTCCCATCCAGTCATGGGTTGACACTCAGGCATCGCATTGGCTTCAACTGATACTGGCGACACCGGTGTTTTTCTGGTGCGGTTGGCCGTTTCTGGTTCGGGGTGTCCGCTCTTTGAAAACCGGCAACCTGAATATGTTCACTCTCATCGCGATGGGAACAGCAGCGGCCTACTTCTTCAGCCTCTTCGCGATGTCGTTTCCGCATCTGATCCCCGCAAGTTTCCTGACCCATGGTGAAGTTCCCGTCTACTTCGAAGCCGCAGCGATGATTATCGCTTTAGTCTTGCTCGGGCAGGTTCTTGAACTTCGAGCCCGCAAACAGACGAGCGGAGCGATTCGCGAACTGATGTCGCTGTCTCCAGACACGGCTCGGGTCGTGCGCGACGGTCAGGAACAAGTCATTCCCCTTGATCAGGTTGTCGAAGGCGACCGAATCCGCATCGTTCCCGGCGAAAAGATTCCCGTTGATGGTTCGGTCATGAGTGGAAGCAGCACCGTCGATGAATCGATGATTACCGGCGAGCCGATCCCGATCCGCAAACAGAAAGGCGATCAAACTATCGGAGGAACGGTCAACCAGACTGGTTCATTTGAAATGGTCGCAGAGAAAGTCGGTAGCGAAACCACGTTGTCTCGTATCGTTGAAATGGTCGCCAACGCTCAGCGAAGCCGAGCACCAATTCAAAAACTCGCCGATACTGTTTCGGGATACTTCGTACCGGCTGTGATCTTGGTCTCCATGTTGACATTTGTTCTCTGGGCAATCTTTGGACCGGAAGCGTCACGATTTTCGTATGCTTTTGTGAATGCCGTTGCCGTGCTGGTCATCGCGTGCCCCTGCGCACTGGGGCTGGCAACGCCGATGTCGATTATGGTCGGGGTCGGACGAGGAGCGAAGGAAGGCGTTCTCATTAAAGATGCCGAGTCGCTCGAAGTGTTAGAGAAAGTCGACTACCTGATTGTCGACAAGACCGGAACACTCACCGAAGGTCGTCCTCGACTCACCGATGTAATTTCGCTTAGCGAGGTGAGTAAAGAAGAACTGTTAAGAATAACTGCCTCGCTCGAACAGCAAAGCGAACATCCGCTCGGTGAAGCGATTCTCGCAGCCGCTCGCGAGCAGGGACTCGACCTTCCAGAGGTTGAAGAGTTTGATTCTTCAACAGGCCTGGGAATCCAAGGGAAGGTCAAAAACCAAAATCTGCTGATCGGAAGCCCGGTGTTCCTCAAACAAAACGGCATTACCGGAGTTGATGAAGCGCAGCAACAAGCAGACGAGTTGCGATCTCAGGGAAGCACCGTTGTGCATGTTGCGATCGACAACCAGCTCGCAGGTTTATTGGCTGTCAACGATCCGATTAAGGAATCAACGCCGCAAGCGGTTGAAGGGCTACACAAACTCGGTATCAAGATCGCCATGCTCACAGGCGACAACGAAGTGACTGCGCAGCATGTCGCAAAACAACTTAATATTGACGAGGTGGGAGCAGGCGTCAGCCCCGAAGACAAGCACAATCGTGTTGAGGAATTAAAAAAGCAGGGCAAGATCGTCGCGATGGCGGGCGATGGAATCAACGATGCTCCCGCCCTGGCTGCCTCTGACGTGGGGATCGCAATGGGAACTGGAACCGATGTCGCGATCGAGAGCGCTGGTGTAACACTCGTTAAAGGAGACCTGCGTGGGATCGAACGAGCAATTCGCCTGAGCCGTATCACAATGAAGAACATTCGCCAGAACCTGTTCTTCGCATTCATCTATAACACTCTGGGAGTGCCGATTGCAGCAGGTCTCCTCTATCCATTCTTTGGAATCTTGTTGAGCCCCATGATCGCGGCAGCGGCGATGAGCTTGAGCTCCGTCTCTGTCATTGCGAACTCTTTGCGACTACGAACTGTCCGGCTGGATGGATGAGCAGTGAACAAATTGAATCGAGTTGAAGTTGATGATTGATTTAAATGAAAGGCAACGGCATCAAGTTGTCGTCATTGGTGGTGGATTCGGCGGGCTGGAGACGGTTCGTCGACTCAAGAAGGCCGATGTCGATGTTACACTGATCGACCGACGGAATTTCCACCTGTTCCAGCCACTTCTCTATCAAGTCGCAACGGGGGGGCTTTCGCCAGCCAATATCGCGGCTCCTTTGCGGTCGATCTTTGGTAAGCAAAAGAACTGTCGAATCTTGCTGGGGGAAGTGACTGGCTTCGACCTCGAACAAAATGAGGTCATCCTGCAAGACGACCGGTGTCGGTTTGACACCTTGGTTGTCGCAGCGGGAGCGTCTCCAAGTTACTTTGGTAACGATTCTTGGCAAAAATACGCACCACCGCTGAAATCGATTGAGGACGCGACCGCGATTCGCAGCCGATTATTCTGGTGCTTCGAGCAGGCAGAGCGTGAAGCTTGTAAAAAGGATCGCTGTGAATGGTTAACGTTTGTGATCGTTGGAGGTGGACCGACGGGGGTAGAGCTGGCAGGAGCGCTCGCGGAAATCTCTCGACACACACTTGTCAATGACTTTCGAAGCATCGACCCCAGCGAAGCACGGATCATTCTTGTCGAAGCGGGTGATCAAGTTCTCAGCTCGTATCCGCCAGACCTCACCTCGAAAGCAGAATCGAAAATTCGTCAGTTGGGAATTGAGCTGAGAACGAAAACACAGGTAACTGAGATCAAACAAGACTACGTCGAGGTCGAGCATGTAGGCAGCACTGAAAGGATCGCCACTTATTCCGTCATCTGGGCAGCCGGCGTGAAAGCAAACCCTTTGGGTGGAAAACTTGCTCAAGCCGCAAACTGTAAGACGGACAGGATGGGGCGTGTTCTCGTCAGCGACGATCTCACTCTCTCGACGAACCCGAGTATCTTTGTCATTGGTGACCTCGCATATGTCACCAACGATGAGGACAACCCTCTACCAGGAATTGCACCGGTTGCTATTCAACAAGCTAAGTTTGTGGCGAAGTTGATCCAACTACGGCAATCGGGACGTAAAAGTAAAGATCGATTTCATTACCGCGATCTTGGCTCAATGGCTACGATCGGAAGGAAGGCGGCAATTGCAGAGATCGGAAAGTTCAAGTTCAGTGGAATTTTTGCATGGTGGCTGTGGCTGGCAATCCATCTGATGCAGATTGTGCAGTTTCAGAATCGGGTGTTGATCCTCATCCAATGGGCCTACAGCTATCTCACGTACAACCGCGCTGCGAGACTGATCACTCATCCGACGCACAACGATAATGAAGCTGACACTTCAAAAGCTATCGATCAGACCAGCTAATTTTTGTCATCCGACCATACCCACGCTTCCATTGCGTTTGAAACTCGATCTCAGTGATCAAATCATTTTCATTGAGGCTCGCAAACGGTTCTTTCTTTAGCTTGTCTGTTTGGTCTACGTACACCTTCGCCAGATACCGTCCCGGAGAAAGGCTCTTCTGGTGCAGTTGCTTGGCTCGTTCGGACTCACGAAAAGCGGTGAGACTCAATGAATGTTGCCAAAGTTTTCCCTTCCCGAACACCAAACGGTCAGACGTCGCGACACGATGTTCCGACCACTCGTCCTCAGTCCATTGATAGATGTCGACCTGCATCAATTGTTGGTCGTATTGCTCAGGAATATTTTCAATTTTCATCCAGATGTCTGTGACAATTGAGACTTCTACTGAAGGCTTCGGAAGCTGATCTTCAGAAGTGTACTTGGATTTGATGATTGCGGCATAGTCATCGATAAATCGTCGAAATTGTTTGTAGGTCCTGTCTCCTATGACCATTTTCTTTCCACCACCATGTTCGATCTGCATTGTGGGCTTGAGCAGCAGCAAACTCTTTTCAGGATTTTCCACATCGATGAGATCGTTATCGGTCATGTACTTCATCGAGGTGATTGGGTCGTTCAATTTAATCCACGAAACCTGCTCGCCATGCTCCGCAACTTGTTTGTGATTTTGGTCTGGGGAGTGACACGCCGCACATCGGCCAACTTCTGTCCAGACGTTGTCGATAAACGAAGCGAGTACTCGATCCATGCGTGCATGCCGAATCACCTCGTCCGATACCTTGGGCCCAACACGAACTTTGGACGGTTGAGTTGAGACGAGGTTGGGGTCGGCAACCGCTGCCAGAATCCAGTCACGAAATGCATCAAATTCCTGCTGCCGCACTTTCTTCTGCACCAAAGAGGAGTTGTCAGGAGCCCGCTTGATAAAGGTGAGGATTTTCGAGTTCTTCGGATCATCAACGTTGACCAACCCTTGCGTTACCAACGCTGAAAATGTCTCTGCCGCACTTGGTCGAATATAGTCCTTCAATGCAACGCTGCTGAGATGGCACTCCGTACAGCTCGACGGATTTGGTGAAGAGAAAATTGGGAGTAAGCGTTGCCGAAATATCTCTTCTGACGATGCGTCCTTGCTGTTCGAACTTTGCTGTTCTGTTCGGCTCAGTTCAGCTGGCTGATTCATGAATTCGGAACTCTCGGATTCCGACGATTGAACCACTTCCGCTGAATCACAACCGGTTAGTGAAACGATCATACTCAGACAAACAATCCGGAATAAATTGCTCATATTCGCTTCTGCTTTCATCACAAATTCTCGTCGCAGTCACATAAGCAAATCAGCTTCCGTCAGACGATAGTAACGGTCGCTTACCGACCAGCCTGAATTGTTGAATTTTCTCTGTGGAAGCGACCGTTTCGTAAGCCGTTATATCGAAAATGGTTACGCGATATTTCCGTATCATAAATTAACAGAAAGTTTTCTCGCACGCCAATGCGTACATGGTCCTATACATCGTTCTATGCGAGTAGGTTTTCCGGTAATTTTTGTGATGGTTAGTGTTGGAGCAAGGACGATTCTCAGTCAATCTCTTGGGAAGAGTCGTTCCAGAATTGAGATGACATCCGTGCTGGGAATCTGTTCTTGTTCGATTCGCAGGAACTCGGAGTGACAAACGTCGAAGGCAGCCCTCTCGAAACTCGTCAGATTGACGGGTGGCGAAGGTTCTTTTGTCGGCTCAACTCGCTGCCCGAGTTGCTCTCGATGACGACACAAAGTTTCGATGTCCATCAGAAGACTTTTCACAGTTGGAAAATGGATGCGAAAACGGGAGAGAATTGAGAGACCATCGACATCGATGTCTCCCCAGTACCAGATGGTGCATTGGTGCAGCCACGGGATGAGGCGAAAGTCTGCGACCGCATTTCCGATGCCTCCCATGGCAAGGGTGTTCGGCAGATTTGGAAGTGTCATCAAACAGGTTTTGTTTTCGACAACGAGCACGTTGGCCGAATCGACATTTTGTTTTGCCAATGTCTCTAAAGGAATGGAACAGTCTGTCCAAGGACTTCCGAATGCTTGTTGAATCGTTGGATCGAGAAAGCGGATTTGCAGACGGGGTTGATCGTATTGCAATCCATAGCGGCGAGCGAAGTGCTGCTCGTCGGCACGAATCGCAGTTGGCGGCAATAAGAGATCCAGCCATCCCCGCAGAATGCGTTGATTTCGTTCAATAAACTTCGTGTCAATGTTTAAGGGAAGCTCGCGTGCGAAAAGGCCAGGGCGAGGGTTCGCTCGTAAATAGTCAACCACAAGAATCAGTCCTTCGACATCGGCAGCAGAATCAGCGAGCAATTTTCGATTGGACCGCATCCAACGTTCAATTTTTGGGTAATGTTGACGGATGATCTTCACGGCACTTGTGAAGTTTTCAAACTCGTCTTCCTTGTCAATGAATCGTAAGAAATCTATCTGAGTTGAGAAGAAGATTTTTTCAGGGACCAGATTCTTTCCATGTCGTCGCGAAGTTCGTTCTCGCCAGTCAATCGAATATCCAAATCCCTTTTCTGCTTTTGATTCGCTTCTGAGCAATTGCACAGCATGAATGGCTGCGGCAGGATCGTCAGGCAATTTTCGATCAGCTGGAATGAGACAGGGAAAGAATTCATCACCATCAAGCCAGACCAGTTGGAACTTGGGATAAAGATTGTTCGCTTTCTGGCGAATGTCATTTGGATGAATCATCAATCTTTACGGTTATGAGAGTTGCTGCTTCGATTCTCGTCTGCTGCATCAACGTATTGAGCAAACTCCTTCGCTGTCATCTGGAAGACTTCTGAACGATTATTTTTCTTGGTGACATGCAAATAACTCCCCACAAACGGCTGAGTGACGCAGGCCTTCGCATCCAGCGGAGCGACGATGAGCAACTGTAGGCCAAATTGTCGGAAGAGCTTTAAAGCGTACTCGGCATGTTGATCGTCAACTTTGGAAAACATTTCGTCGACAACAACAAAACGGAATCGCTGTTCGTCAGGCTCGCTGGGATCGAGGTCGTACTGGTACGCAATGGCAGCCACGAGAATCGTAAACGCCAGCTTCGCTTTTTCCCCACCTGATTGCCCGGTGCTGTCGTCGTAACTGGAGACTTGCTCGAGTGTCTTTTCATCGATCACATTGGCGAGAAAGTCGAACCAGTTGCGGACATCGACGACCTTGTCTCGCCAGCGACGATGACCTTCATCCTGAAGCTTGACGACAAGTTTTTGTATTCGCACAAACCTGGCTTCGTTCGCCTCTGCAGAATCTTCAAAACTCCCTTCGACACACTCGCGTAACTGCCGTTGAAATTCGACAATCTCATGATTGTTCACCCGTTTGGGATCGAGCTGAATGTATGTCCCCTCGCGAAAGTCAAGTTGCCTGAGCGAAAGATTGAGCGTTTCAATTTTGTCTTCGATGTTACGTCGTTCTTTCTCCAGGGTGGCTCGGAACAGACCAATTTCTCGGGTCACTGTGTCATTGAGTCGTTCTTTGAAGCGATCTGTATGTCGTGGCAGATCCTCATCAATGATTCGCTGACGCAATCCAAGGAAACTGTCCAGATACGTAACTCGCGGAAGCAGGTCGGCTTCCTCGGGAAACTTCCTGGTGAACTTCGACATGACCTGCGTCAACTGCTCTTCGATGGGGTCGAGCTTTTTACGCAGTGCGATCTGCTCTTTCTCCAAACTTTTGCGGAGAGAATCTTGTGTTTGGAGAAGTGCTTCGATGGAAAAACAACTTTCATCGACGGAAGATTCCAACTCTTCAAATGTGGACTGGAATTGATCCCAAACATCGTTCTTCTTGTATTCGTTGATCGTATTCCCCGCGTTGAGGATGAGCTTCTCCGCGTCTTGAATTGACCGCTCAAGTCCGCTTTCATCACGAATGGACTCGTCTCTCTGAGACTCCAATCCCTTGCGACGGGAGGACAACTTTGCAGCCTGTTCCCGAAGAAACTGAATGGCATCGGAATTCTCTTCGATGGTCTTCTTCTCAGCCTTCAAGTCATCGATTGTCTGCTGATCCCGTTTCCAATCAATCTCTGAGAAACCACTAAATGCTTGCAGGTCATTCCAAGCATGAATGCGGTTTCGGATAGCACCGAGGTCAGTATCAATGGCTGCGATCTTCTGAGTCGTTTGCTGATCGCTTTCCTCAAGCTCGGCGATTCTCGCGGTGATCTGTTGTCTCTTGTCCTTGTTATCCCAACCCAGGATGAAGTTTCTTCTGTTGAGAAGTTGATCGCGATCATCTTTGTCGTGGCGTTTACTTCCAGTTTTCACATGCCGCGATAGTGTCATCGCTAAGCCAGATGCCTGTTGAAATTCTCCAATTGACTCACAACAGCGGTAGTCAAAACGAGAAGCCAACTCAGCCTTGACCCAGGGCAATAATGAATGACCTTCCTTGAAACGTAACTTGCCAAGCATGGAAGCCGGATCGAGATCGGTCGTGTTCTGCAAGGTTGCATGCTCACTGATCCGCAGATAAATGAGGCGTTGTCCGCGTCCTCGTGCAATGAGCTTGGTCTGCTCAACATGACGACTCACCATGTGATAATATCGATCTGGAACTAGCAGGCTTAGACCGAAGCTGTGCAAGACTTTTTCGATCGATGATTCCCACTCTCGCTGGTTCTCCTGCACTGCGATGAGTTCCGCGACGAACGGCAACTCTTTCTCACTCAGCCCCAATTCCTGACAGATACCCTCTCGCAGCGAAACGGACCATTCGGGAAGGTTTCCTTTTTGTCTTTCGAGACTCGCCAACTCGATTGATAACTCGCTCCGCTCTTGGCGGACTTGACCACGACTTATGACCAGGTCCGTTCTGTTCTCCTCATATGCTTTGATCGTTGCTTCAAGTTGACCGCGTTGATCTGAAATGAACTGTTGCACTTTCTGAAAGTCTGATTCACACGTCACACGCGTGTTCAATTCAGTTCGAGTCAATGCACTTTGGTACAGGTCGTACCGTTCTCGTTTCCGCTTTAACTCGGAAGAGGCATTTTCAATCAGCAACGGAATCATCTTTAGTCGATCACCACCCTCATTTTCGATCTCGTTCTTAATGCGTCGTTGCTCTTCTTCAACTCTATCAAGCTCTTGCTTGAAGCTTTTCTTTCGTTCGCGCACTTCAACGAGTGACTGTTGAAAATCTTTGAGGGCCGGTTCGAAGACCTCAATTGTTTTCTGCGCGAAGAACGCATCCAGCCCCTGCGATTTCCTGATGGCTTTATCAAGCTTCACGTTGAATCTGGTGTACTCCTGACCGTGTTTGGCAACGGGTTCCAACAGGGCTTGCTGGTCACGGACTTTTATTAAACTCGCATGAGCCTCATTTAACTGAGTGAAGTGCGCCAGCAATGCTTCCAGACGCTCTGACCAGTTATGCGGTTCCAGCATGTGATTGCGGATGAACTCATTGAGATTTTCAATGTCCTTGACAGCCACGGTCTGATTGAAGACATCCATGGCCTTCTTTTTCACTTTCGTGATTTTCCGAAACCAGCCTTCGTATTCCGTGAATGACTTTGTTGCCTTAAAGTCGCGATCTTTGATGGCCTTAAGAATTCCATCGCTGGAGTCCAGTTGTGAGAAATCACCAGTAATCGTTCGGTCGCCATCCGAGAAACAGTAAATTTTGTCAACTTTCTGCCCATTCCAGTACAAAACCTGCGTCAAGCTGAAGGCTGCTCCGTCGTCATTGTTCTGGAAACATGCCAGGAGGACCGAATAGTGTTTCTTTTTCGATCTCAAGCAGCGAGTCTTGATCCCATTACTGTCTCCATCCGCATTTCGGTCAAAGGCTCCTTCGAAGTACGTTCGCTCTGTCCGTTCTCGTTTCTTGGCACCTGCAGCAACGTTAAAATTGCGGACACCAGGCTTGACCAGTAACGTCAAAATTGCATCGACCAGTGTCGATTTTCCCGAACCATTCTGACCGACCAGCAGTGTCGACTGTCCCTCTGGAGAAACCGTATGAACTTGCTGGTCGAATGTCCCCCAATTCAAGAGTTCGAGTCGCTTCAAGCGAAACCCCGAAGACTGCGAAAACGTGGCTGACACGTAGTCTGATTTGTCAAAAAGTGCGTTCGCTTGATTCATCATATATTCACTCCAAACGTTTTTAGCTGGAATACAGACCATTTCTGGGTATCGGGCTGACTCTGAGTATTGATGTTTGGCACTATTCAATCTCCTCGTCCAGACTGATCCGACTCGTTGCCTGTTCTTCTTTTTTCACGAGCAGTTGATCTTTCAAACTCTCCAGTTCTGCGGCTGGGAGACGTGCCTTCAAAATGCGACGGACTTCCCATGTCGGTGGATCATCGCTGAATCTGCGCACGAATCCGAAGTCATCCAGTCGCTTGAAGGTGGCCCGCATCTCCTTCAGTTGTTTGACGTCATCCCCTGGGGAGAGACGAAGGGCTTTCCATTGGTCAAACAATGCAGATTCGTCCACCACGCATTTCTCGTCGTGTGCCTCTTCCTCTTCGAAGCGTCGGTACTCTTCGCGCAGAAGAACACACAGGATCGACTGTTTGTAACTCAGTCGCGAAGTGTGGAAGAGTTTGGGTATGACATCATACCCCTCAGGCGTTTCTTCATCGGACATCTGGCGGAGGAACGCCATGCCTTCGGACTCGTTGACAATTAAGACAAGCCCCAGCCGAGAAAAGTAGTCAGTTAACCGAGAGGTATTCGATAGGAGCAGGTTCCAAACGCGTTCATCTTCTGCATAGACGACCCCGCGTAACAACAGGACTGCCGGAATGCTGAACTCTTGAAATTTCGGGAAATCTTCACGCATGACCATTCCTCCTCTTGTTCAAGAAGGTGACCAATGGAACCCGCACCTCGATCCAGTTTCCCTTGCCCTGGATCGGTGGAATCGATAATGGAATTTCGACTGTCGCATCAATGTGATGATTGTCATCTTTCGCGATTTGCAGATAACCCAGAACTTCGACCGCTCCCGAGGTCGGTGGATACTCATCGAGCAGATCCGCAAGAGTCGGAGCAGGTCTCAGGTTCAGTAACTCATCAATATGGTTTCGCATCGCACTCCAGTCCAGGCGATGCATGGCTGCATACTGCTTGAAGACACCCGTTCTTTCGGCTTCATCCGGTTGGAATTCAGTGAGGTCGACCACCTCCAGCTTGGTCGGCTCCGTCCAGAACGTGCGACGAAACGGTGAATCGACCGCTGCATTGACTTCTACCGTCAAACCGACATCTTCGCAGTCATGCTGGTCGTCCAGCGAAACCACCAACCCTCGGATCTCCTGCAGAAGCTGCGCAACTCGCTGTCGCTCTGCGTGAGCCTCCACATCCAGCAAGCGTCGCAACGTCGTGGAAAGGCGTTGGTTGGTCCGCATGACTTTCTCTGCCTCACGTTGCAGCAAAGTGACCATTCCACGTACCGTCTCCATTCCTTCCTGTTGGTTGCTCAGTTCAGGAATCTTGCGAATCTCAGCAATGATCCGTTCGAGCTGTTCCGTTTGCACTGGCGACAGAATGAGGTTCACGAACTCATAGAAGCTCACGCCCTGATCATCTTTCTTGAGGACATCTTCTGCGTTAAGTGCGTACTCGAGAATCCCACCGCGTGCTGCGAGCCCAGCGACTTGCTGCTGTTGGACTTCGAGTGTAATGTCTCGAAACGATTCCTCGACAGCGCGGAAATCTCCCTGCAACTGTTTCAGAATTGAAACAGCGGTAGCAAACTGATCTCGAATTTGATCAGGTCGATATGTCGCAACAACACCGTCCTGCTCGATCTGAGTGATCTCATCCTGGATTTTCTTCTGTTCATTACGCAGATGCTGCAAGCGAGTTTCGGGATCGTCTGACGAACCGACAACCAGATTCGCGAGTAAGTCGATCACAAGCTTGAGTCGGGATTCGGTTCCGACGAAATTGAGATCCTTACCAAGAACAAGATCCAGAAACGCAAAAACGTCTTCAGTATGTGGAGTCAGCTGATAGCTTGGTTCGTCTGCATCCGCTTCCAGAAATCGTCTGAGCCACCGAGTTTCGCTGGAACACCACTCAGCTAGATAAGCATCTGCGCGAGACGGCAGTTTTCCGGGATCAGTCTCTTGCAAATTCTCTTGGTAAGCGATCAAAGCGGTAACGAGATCAGAATGAGCCCAGGCAATTCGTTCGCCCTGTTTGAACTGCTGATTGAGAAAATCGATGATGAATGGCGCGTTCGATGACCGCAGCAAGCTCAACGCGGGCGAAGTATCAAAATAGACCAGTAATTTGGTGAGTTGCATAGGCCCAGCTCAACATGTGTTATCATCACGTGCATCCCACCACGTTCATTGAAAGCCCTCCATTACTTTTTTGTCCCGATCCTGATGGTAACAAACGGGTTGAGTAAATTCGAGCGCAAAGCGCGAATGGGCAAGCGCTGATGACTCAACTGGAAGGTTCCTCTCAATGGTGGTTTCCCACGACCTTGATTCTTGCTCCCGAGTCGTCCATTATCCTTGAATGGCACTTTCCCCTCACGAAATTGGCAAAAGAATTCGGGCAGTTCGCGAACAACTTTCGATGCCGGTATCGTCGGTTGCTGGTGCGCTGAATGTCAACGAGGCAACGGTGCTTGCGCTAGAGAATGGGCAGCTCGATCCGATACCGGGCGACTATATTCTCATCGTCTCGAAACTCCTTGAGACAGACTTTCGATATTTTATCTCCACTGATCTTGATGAAACGGAAGATCGCACTCGTCAGATATTTCGATCCCTTAAAGCTCCAAATGCGAACGACGCATTCGCGATTCGACGCTTCGTAGCCATGTGCGTATCAGAGCGAGATCTTGAAGTACTTCTGAGTGTTGAACGTCGAAATCTTCCCTCTCAATACCCAAAACAGACAGACAGCTCGCGACTTCATAAGGAGCAGGGACCAATTGCAGCTCGACAAGAGCGAGACCGGTTGAGACTTGGAACATTGCCGATCGAGAATATTTTCCAACACATACGGTCACAGGGGATCAGGCTTTTCCGGCATAGCCTGGAGGATGCAAATTTGTCTGGCGTCACAGTAGTGCATCCTATTGCTGGCGTTTGTATGCTCATTAATTACGACGAGGATCTCTATCGGCAATTTTTTTCCGCCGCTCATGAGTATGCTCACGTCCTATTCGATCGCAACGAGTTGAATAACACCGGCTGCGTGTTGTCATACAAATACTCCAACGAGGAACTTGTGGAATTGAGGGCGAATCGTTTTGCAGCTGAATTCCTCTTCCCAATTCAAGCACTAAATAAGTATTCACGTCCTCAAAAGATCGATGGATTGGTGGAACTCATTGGACGGATCGCGAGAGATTACCACGTAAACACTGCAGTCGTCGTCCAACAGATGCGTCAAGCGAAATGGATTACTCAGCGAACGTTAAACTCGTTCTTCGAGAACCGCCCAATTACCATAAAAAGTAGTGAAAAATCTGACCCTGAAATTCCGACTGACCTGACCGAAGCTCAATCTCGACGTTGGATCGCTGCAATTGAGAAGGGAGTCACGAGTTATTACTTGGAACTGCTTCGTCGTGCTCGCACGGAAGAGCAAATTACATTCGGTCGGTTTTCTGAAATGCTAGGACTTTCTGTTGAATCCGCCCACGATTTCGTTCGCGAAGCGGGGATTGCTTTATGAGTGTCGCTTCTAACAGAGATGTTTGGATGTTGGACAGTTCGACTTTTATCCATGTCATGATGATTGATCGGCTACAACTTCTTTCAGTCCTTCGAACTCCACTCTGTATTCCTGAATATGTTTACTTGTTCGAACTTGGCGTTAACGCAAAGGAGCGAACTCGGCAGAATGCAGAAGACTGTGTTCATCGTCAACAAGCAGAAGTGCAGCAACTGACTCTTGAAGACCTTGACAGAATCGCTGAACTCGAAGCACCAAGACGTATTGGATTAGGTGAAATTGCATGCGCGATTATTGCGGAAAGGAATCAAGGAGGGGTTCTATGTGACGATCGTCGTGCAAAGAATTGGCTTTGTGATAGAATCTCTGAATCTGTTTTATGGGAGGACACAGAAGACTTTCTTCTTGACGCAGCCGACAACTGGCATGTTAGCGAGTTTGACTTGGAAGGATTTCAAATGACCCTCAGCGACAATTGTTACATCTGTCGAGTCGATCTTCGCCAGGAGCATTTGTTTCGCCTTTATGGGAGAAACTTCAAATAGAGGCATGACTTTCTGAGTCTTGATTGATTTGTAACTCGCTTAGAAAACGGAGCTGACTGACTGCGAGCAGAAGGCATAGTGGGAACCGTGCCGAAAGTTTCTGCTGCGGTCAGTCGCTCACGACCTCGTGAGTTTTATCACAACGATCAATCTGAAGCCGATCTCCCACCAACTTAGACTGAGAAGTACGACAATCCCCTATTTCGTCGCTTCTGGGCCCAGCCAAAACCAAAGACTGATTGTCGCTGAAGCGAGAAGAACGCCGAGGGCAAACGAACTCCAGAATCCCAGGCCAAGGCGATCAGAGACCGCGAGTGGGATGAAAAATGGGAGACCGAGTGGAACAAGAATGAGTGTCTCCCGCGCGAGGCGGGAGACAGTCGTGAGATCCTGCTCCTTGTTCCACACCGCAACAAACGCAACAATGCTGATGATCGGCAGGGTCAGCAGTAACGCTCCCATGCGTGGAAAGCGATCAGCAAGCTGCGAAACGCCAGCGACGATAAGTCCCGCAATGACGGCTCTCCACCACATAGTTTCTCTCCCGAGTTCTTCTGAATTCTGAAATGTCGCTTATTCGTGATCGTGGGCTTCCTCTTTGAAATTCCCGGCGTAAGGCGTGCCGTCAACTTCTCCGCTGATCGTGCCTTCGTACTCCATGACAGTCGCTAACCCATCATGTGTGCCTACAAACCGCGAGGCTTTACCATCGGTCTCGCCTTCGAGGGGAACCGGCTGAAGTTCTGTCTGGAGTTTGGGCTCTTTGATTGTTAACAGAATATTTTCCGCAGCAATCGGTTCGGGCGTTTTCTCATCACTGCCGAGCACATAGACGGTCGCCTCTTTTTTATCATGATCGACCGTGAATTCGACGTGATACTTCCCGCCTCCCCAGTCGGCGACAGTTCCATCATGTGGGCCGGCACCATGTCCATGTGCTCCTTCGCCTTCATGCGGGTGACCATGGTCCGATTCGGACGACGCGTTTGTTTCCTGAGAGGCCGATTGTTCGGCAGGCTCATTCTGACAGCCAACCAGCATCGAGGATGTAAGTACTGCAACTGTGAACAGTGAGCTACGAGAGTTCTTCATTGTTATAACCTTGGTCTAATGTGAGTGACGTCTACACGACTTTGCATAGACAGAAAGAGAAGTTTTACTGGACGCTTTTTGTGAATCGTTTCTTCGACATTTGATTTATGGGATTATGTGATCGTTTGAGTCTCCTTGTCGGGCCAAAGCGAGGGCGTCTTTCCCGCTGAATCTCCAGAAAATGCCGGGATGGATCAAAAACTCGCAGAATGTTGATGTCACTAACCCTCCCAGGATCACTGTCGCGACGGGATACAGGATCTCACGGCCCGGCTCTTGACCACCGAGTACAAGCGGGAGTAGTCCCATCCCTGCGGTCAGCGCGGTCATCAAGACGGGGGCCAGCCGTTCCAGGCTGCCACGGAGAATCATTTCCTTGCTGAAGTCTTCGCCTTCCTCCTTCATCAAATGGAAATAGTGTGTAACCAGCAGAATGCCGTTACGAACAGCGATCCCTCCCAGAGAAATAAATCCGACGAGACTCGCGACGGTCAATGACTGGTTGGTGAGAACCAACGCCAGCACACCTCCGATGAAGGCCGTGGGTAAGGCGTTCAACAGTTGCAAAACAATTCGGACTGACGGAAAGAGAATCATCAATACGACGAACATGCCGATCACCGAGACCGCAGCCAGGACCGCAATTGTACGAGTGGCTCGTTGTTGGCTCTCGAATTGACCGCCGTATTCAATGAAGTAACCTTCGGGCAAGTTGACCTGGCTATCGACACGTCGCTGAATTTCAGTAACGGCGCTTGCCAAGTCCCTATCCTGAGTATTGGCACGGATGACCATCCGACGTCTGGCATTCTCACGGTTGACTGCATTCGGTCCCGTTCCTGGTCCGATGTCAGCGAGTTCGCGCAGCTCGATTTGTCCACGTTCATCTGGAAGGTCAATACGCAACCGTCCGAGGTTGGCGTAATCGGTGCGGTAGTCTTCTTCCAGACGCACGAGTAGATCAAATCTGCGTTGCCCCTCAAGAACCTGCGAAACGACTTCGCCTTGCAGAGCGGTCTGCAGAACGGTAGCGACATACGCCCTTGTCACTCCGTGGAAGGCAAGATCATCGGTTCGCAGTTGAATATGAAGTTCTTCCGTCTGACGAATCGGTTCGATGACCGGCGGGGTGATTCCGTCGATGTTCTGCACTGTTGATTTGACCTGCTCTGACAACTGTTGCAACACATCGAGGTTGTCACCGTGAATTTTAATGGCGATCTGAGCATAGACACCGGAAACCATGTGACTGATCAAGTGAGCGAGCGGTTGTTCGATTTCCAAATCAACGCCGGGAACTTCTTCCCCCAACTCGTCGAGTAGTTTTTTGAGCATCTCTTCGCGTTCGTGATGACTCTCAGGATTCATACTGAGAATGTACTCACCTGCATTCACGGGTGAGGCGTGTTCATCCATTTCCGCTCGACCAGTTCGACGAACGAAGTGGAGGATTGCTCCGTCTGGGTTCTTTTCCGTTTTCTGCATGTCCTGAAGTTTTTGGTCAATGAGACCAGCGACTTGATTGGAGGCATCCAGCGATGAGCCGGGCGGCAATGTGACATTGATTTGAATACTTCCTTCATCAAATTCCGGGAGAAAGTTTTTGCCGAGCTGCGCCATCTGCCAACCGGCGAACGCGACTGCGATCCATGTGATCAGCAACAGCAACGTCGGCATCGCCATACTGATGCGAATGAGATAACTGGCCAGCCACTTCATTGACCGAAGAAGGATTCCATCGTGTTCAGCGTGCGCTGCCTTTGATTGTGGTAGCAGGTAGTATGACAACACTGGTGTGACCGTAAGAGACACTAATAGTGAAGCCAGAATGGAAACGATGTATGCGACGCCCAGTGGAGTGAACAAGCGGCCTTCCACACCGGACAGAGCAAATAGCGGTAAGAAGACTAGAAGCGGTCTCAAAACCTTTTGAGTAGTGTAAATGCACAACCGAGGATAACGAAACTTTCGTAGAGAAAATCATGGCGTTCCCAGCGTGTGACAATGCGACGATAGTTATGCAGCCAGGCAATGGTGCGTTCCACGATCCAGCGGCGAGTGTAGCGTCGAAGCTTGCGTCTGTCTTGAAGTGGTGGGCTGACGCGGCCTTTCCTGTGAGGACAGATCAAATCGATGTCCTGTGCGGCCAGCCGCTTGCGAAGCTTGTCGCTGTCGGCTGCTTTGTCATAAATGACACGTTCCGGTTGTCGATTTTTCAAAACCAGTTTTTCAAGCAAGGGCTCAATCAGAATGACTTCATTGCGATTGGCCGATTCGGTGTCGATACCGATGGGGATTCCGTTCGCATCGACACAAATCATCACCTTTGTTCCTTTCCCACGACGCGTTGGGCCAATGCTTTGCCCCCTTTTTTAGCTGAGGAAAACGTCCCATCAGCAAATGTTTCGGAAAGATCGAGGGCCTTACATGAATCGGTCAGTTCAAGCAGACGTTGCCACACCTTGAGCAGCCGACCATCCTTCGTCCATTCGACAAATCGCCGATGGCAGGTCGCTTTCGATGGATACTCCTTTGGTAAATCTTTCCATCGAGCACCAGTGACGAGTACCCACAAAACTCCTTCCAGACAGTCCCGTGGGTGGGCTTTCGGGCGCCCTCCACTTGAAGTCGGAGGAGTCCAGCGAAACAAATCCGCAATCAAATTCCATTGTTTATCAGTCAAAGTGACTGTGCGATCCGTCCTGGACGCTGAAGTTGAGGAAGCCCGTTTCCGTTTGGGCCACCAAGTCAGCGTCAATTCCATGAGAGAATCTCCTTTCGGAGGATCTCTTCATGCAACTTTAAGACCAACCCAACTAACAATTTGACGTTTTGAGACAACTTCTAGAATCACAACTGCCGTTCCAAAGACAATGGCGCTGCGAATTTCTTTACTGGCTTCGTAGACCACTTGTATTGCCGGTCGCGGTGTTTCCAAGCTGTTGTTTTCTTTGAGCCGTCGAAAGATGTTTTCGACATCGACGATGGCATCGTCGACTAGCTCTCCCATCGCTACGGCAATCCCGCCTAATGTCATGACATTGATGGAGAGTTCGGTGCCGGAGAGGTATCCAATTGCGCGAAACACTAGCGTGGTGATGACCAGCGATAGGGGGATCGCGGTGAGCGTGATGAATGTCGTACGAAAATTAAGCAGGAATAGAAACAGAATGATAATGACCAATACAGCCCCAATCACCAACGCTTCGGCGACGTTGAAGATTCCGCGATCAATGAAGTTGCGGAGTTGGAACAGTTCTGAGTTGATCACAATGTCCGCTGTCAGCGAGTCTTCGGCTTCAGCAAATGCCAGTTCCAGTCGATCGGTCAAGCCGCGTGTATCAACGTGAGGTTGCTTGACGATTGTGAACACAACACCGGGCCGTCCGCTGACACTGCCATCACCCCGTTTGAACTCGGCCCCTTCCACAACATTCGCAACCTGTCCCAGCAAGACAGATCGCTTGGCGTTCGCTTTGATCGGAATTTGTTTGAGATCGTGGACCACTCGATCCGGTTCCGGTCCCAATCGCCCAAGCACGCGAATGGGCCGTTCGGTTTCTCCTTTGACGGCAAAGCCGCCACTCGTGTTGATGTTACTTTCTTTGAGGGCCTGCTCGACCTCCTGGAGTGTCACTCCGTATTCCAGCAACGCCGCCGGATTGATCCTGACTTGATACTGCTTGCGATCGCCTCCAAGGATGAAGGCTTCAGCAACGCCAGTCACTTTGAGAATGCGAGGACGGATGACCCAGTCTGAAATGGTCCTGAGCGCCAAACGCCTCGATGCCTCCGATGGGAAATCAACGATGTGTTCCGTTCCATCAATCGTGACGATTGCCTGACGATCATCGGTCGATTGAGGATCGTCTTGTATCGGAAGATCCTCCTTGATCGGTTCAACTGCCTCCCAGGAAACATTGTCAACAGAGACTGGTTCCCAAGTCGCCTGTCGATGTCGATCGACAGGTTGCCATACCTGAATCTTTTCTTGCTCACCTGATTGCGGCGCTAATTCAGCGAGTAATCCTGTTTTGCCGATAGGGTACAACTCGCCCTCATCCGGGCCTTGCTGACGATAGATCCCCGCGACGACAATTTGCCCCATGATCGACGCCGGTGGCGTCATTTGGGGGAGGATGCCTTCCGGCAAAATGGCATCCAATGTGACGAGCCTCTCCTGCACGGTTTGTCGGGCTGCGCGGATGTCGGTGTTCCAGTCGAATTCGATGTAGATCACGTTTAGACCGGCAGTCGATTGACTCCGAACGGCTTGCACTCCGCTGGCCCCGAGTAACGCAATCTCGATCGGTTGCGTAACGAGAGTTTCGACCTCTTCGGTGGCTAGACCGGGGCATTCCGTGATAATAATAACGCGCGGCCGATCGAGATCAGGAAAGACATCAATCGGCATTTGTGTTGCGAGATACGAGCCATACACCAGCATGGCCATACTGATAACAACAACGAGCATGCGGTAATGGAGCGCGAATCGAATGACAGCATTTAACATAGTGTTTCCCTCAATGGCTGGCGTGGACGGTTCCGTCCGCATGTACGTGAACGTCGGCACGCATGCCGCTGGCTGCCTGGGCTTTTAGGACCCGATTCAATGAAGCAGCAGACCCTTGTGCGAGATAAAGTCCCGGAGTGATCGTCCCATCATTGGCAATAATGATGTTCAATCGATCCTCGTGGAGAACCTGAACCGGAAGTCGATTAAACAGGTCACCGTTTTGCTGGAAGACATACGCTTCCGGCCCTTCACGGACGACAGCTCCGCTGGGAAGAACCATCACGTCAGTCATTTGTTCGACCGGGACATGCAGTCGCACTCGCTGTCCAGGACGAAATCGCCAGACTATAAAAGTCTCCCCGCTCTTTTCATAAGAGCGAGCCTGATTGGATAACGGGACGAAGAAATCAAATGTCCGGCTTTCGCTGTCGATTGAATTCGAGAGGTAGCGGATCTCGAATGACTGTTCCAAGGCAGGCCAGTGTTCGTCCACATCTTCCGCAAACTCAACTGCAATGTCCCAGCCATTTTGAGCGGCCCGTTCCAGATACGGTGCTTCGCGTTTGAAGGCGTGCCCTTCAATGTAGAGGGCACTGTGGTCAGATAGAGTGGAGAGCAATTGCCCGGCCTGAACCTGTTGCCCGAGTTCGGCATGTAACTGCTGAACTTCATAAGCAAACGCCTCTTTCTGGTCGTCACTCTGCTGAAATGCTGTCAGTTGGATCGGGGAAGACTTCTCCCGTTCTGCAATCTGAACCGGTGGCGGCGCCACAACCTCAACGGTTGAGATAAATTCGCCCTCCGCGACCTTCTCGATGTCGTGCGGACTCAATCCGCGAGTTAGAAGATCCTGCCGATGAGCCTGAATGACCGCTTGCTGTCGACGCAGTTGATTCTCTAGATCAATCACCTTCGTCTTTGGGATGCCACCTGTCTCCGCTAAGGGTCTCAGGCGGTCGAGCTGTTCTTGAACGAGTTCGATTTCCTTGTTGGAACTGAATAAGTCCTTCTGTGTCTTTTGCAGGTATTCGCTGAACAGTCGTAGAGTGAGCAGCTGATCTCCCGGACGAACGATTTCTCCTGGAAAAGCGTGAACTTCTAACACAACACCCACTGCTGGGGAGGTAACACCACGGTCAGATCGTCCAGGACGGTCGACGATTTCGCCGGGAACTTGAATGGTTCGCCAGTACGTTTGTGGTTTGGCCGGCTTCGCCGAGAGACCAAGATTCTTGCGTGCCTGCATCGAGAGTTTGAGAACTTTTGGCTCTTCAACAGGAGCCGCAGAATCCTCAACATGCAATTCCTTAGGAGCTTGTGCGAATAGAGGTCTCCATTGGTCGCGAGTGAAAAATGCAGCTGCACTAAGACCCGCTACGAGGACCGCGCCACTCAGTAGGCGTAATGATTTCGAGAAACGCATATGACGAACCTCAAAGTCGCGATCAACGATGGATGTTTCCAATCCATGGAGATGCGAACACGAAAATGGGTTGAAGAAAACGCTTCTCAGACGAGTTCTAAACGCATTCCAATTACGGAAACGTGAGACGGTCAGAGAAGGTTGACAGAAAGAAGGCAGCCGACCGATGCACGAGCAAATCCGTGACGGGGGCTGCGAAGAGACTTAGCAGCGAATCGAGAGATTCTGCAGATAGAGCGCGCAACGGGGGCGCGAAGTTCGCCAAGCGACCGAAGAAACCGCAGTCTTCGATGCTCCCCCGTCAGTCGAATCATCCAGCTCGACGAACAAGACTGCATACTGAGACAGAACAAGATGCACGGTGTAACTGTTGCTCACGAGATGCAGGTCATCGACGTAAATCGCGTCGGAATCATGATCGGGGAATTCGCCTGCAGCCATAACTACAGGCTCGAAATCATCCTCCCGCTGATCAGAGGACGTGTGCCGGTGACCTGAATGGCATAGATGCGCATGTGGTCGAGCCGCATGACCAACTGGCTCCTCAACTGACGAACCGGCATGCGAATGAGGAGCAGAGACAAAACTCTGGCTCACAAGCAGCAGGAGAATCAGGAGTAGGGAGATGGTACGTTGCATTGTGCCTTCAGGCGATTGGAAGCGATTAAGCGAATGGTTGATCATAGATCGAATTTACGCTCTGGTCAATTGAATCTATGAATTGAGGCAAACGAGCCCCGTGAGACGGTGACGGTCGGAATTCACTCGGGGACCTGCACTCATAAGATTTTGTTGCTGCCAATCTCCCCAAGCAATACCTTCCACGAATAGTGATGGTGGAGACCGCATTTGACGACGACGGCTGCATAATATTTCTGTCTGGTTCGTGGCAAGCGAGATTTAATAAGCAACTCGATACGCCGCAAATCCCGAGCAGCCCTGAGTTATTCCATTCGATAGATCGACCCCCAATGCAAAGGTTAAAGTCGTACGGCACGTTGTGACCAATGTGGTGGGAGTGAGACATTCTTGAACGGAGTTGCGGCACCAGCCCAACCGAGATGCTGTTGGCAGTTGCAGTCGTTTCTCACTCTCAACGGAGATTCGACGAATCCGAAATACGGATGCCCGATGTCGAACTGCATCTCCACATGAGGCATCTGAAAGCAACCGGTCAGGATGCCCTCAACATAACCTGCCATCAGCGAACCCGCCATGGTTGTTAAATACCCGACGGTGTGTAGCTGAGGGGGGCGTCCCTTCCAGTATTGATCCACCTCATCACCTCGAAGGATAGCGTCCGCTGCAGCTTGCTCCTTAGTTGATCGCTCCGCGTCAGACATGAGTTCGTAGTTCATGTGATCGGTGTTGATTGCGCCTCGGCAGAAAATGCATGATTCGCCTGGACAAAACCAAGACACGTTGACTAATTGCTCCGTCACCTGACCACTGCTTCCATCCATCACCACACCAACGTCGATGACAGGGACCAAATAGTGACGAGAGAGTTCATCAAGTGCCACTCGCCCATGGACGCTGTCCGTGCAGCCCAGAATGAGGTCACAACGAACGACTTCATCGACCGCATTAGCATGCAGCAAGTTTCCAGCGAGGGCTGTTATTTTGGCGTTGGGATTGATTGAGAGAATCAGTTCTCGCATCAAAGCGACCTTAAACGGCATTTGCTCAAACTGAAGATGACGATATTCACTTCCATGCACCCGCTCTAGGTTTGATGGAGATAACTTGTCAGGATCAAGAAGGATGAATTCACCCACACCAGCACGAGCCAACACTTCGATTGCGGGGGATCCAGTGCCACTACATCCGATGACGCCAACCACTGCTTTGGCAAGCCGCTCCTTCGATGGTGCCCCCATGATCGCTTGCAAGCGATCCGTTGTTGACTCTTCGTACGGCTCCGGAATCCTTTCATCGATCGGCAGCAAGTTAGACTGCCATCGGTCAACTTGTTGACCAACGCTTATCAATGCATGCACCGGCAACCATCGTCCACGATCAAATACCCGACCAGAAAATGTCAGCCCACCTCGGTCACTTCGTTCGAGAATCAAACTGCAATACGGATTCCCGTTACTGAAGGATGACACTTCCTGTCCGAAATAAGAATCCATGTCGTCATCAAGCTCACTTGGCGAAACGTGACACCCAACTGGATGAGAATGAATGACTCCGACCGCCAAACCTTCGCTATTTGCGGCGGCATGGAATGCACGCCGGGCGTAGTCTTCGTGGAAGTGCGTCAGATCGGACTGTCTATCAAGTTCACCAGCTTGCGGCCAGAGCCCATCGACAAAACAGATTGCTATTCCCCAAGACGTGCGTCGAAACCCAAATCGAAAAAACGTTCCCCATTCTCGATATGGATATCTTTGAAAAAGGTGCTTTTCCAATTGTGCAAGATCAGCTCGACGAATGCGGACAACACAGTATTCGGAGTCCTGCATATCGGGAAATTCTGGGTCTACTATTTCGCGTCGTGTAGCCATGACAGGATTTCTCCGAGATAAGTGTGAATACCGTGACGGGTGGGATCCCAAGCAGGACCGATTCCATTTGTGTGCGGGTGATAACTGACGAGTTTCCATCTCTGCCCCACTGCCTCGACAATCTGATCCTGCGGACTCCCTTTCACGCATCCCAGCAAAGGAGAGTCGACAGGAAGGAATGCTCCATCGAGCATTTGCCCGGGATATCCCCCCGGAATCAACACCAGGACATCTGTCTCCTCAACGGGAAGTCCAGACATGACACTCAAATCGTGATAGACGACAGCCGAAGGAGATTCAACCAATGATACTTTTGCCTCACCTTGGGCCAGTACGGCAATTTCACGCTGAAGACGTGTCAGCTCGAATCCTCCCGTCACATCTTTGCGAACGACTTCAAACTTCGTACAGTTCTTGATCTCGATTGTTTCCGAATGGTCGACAGGTCGCTTCTCGCCTTCGAGGGACCAAATGCGGGTATTCTCTGGGTTTTCCGGATAAACCAAACTCGCGATCTCCAATCCAGTCATCTCCTCCTTCACTCCGTCCTCTTCTGTAAACGGTCTGGCATTGATAATGACCTTTAATCCGCCTCCTCCTTGACGCGAATAGAAGACCGGTCCCTCCCGGAATAAGACCTCTCGCTCAAGAGGAATCATTGAGTCTTCTGGGCTTTCGAAATCGCGATACAGTTTGATATTCAGGGGAAAGCCGAAAAGCTGGAGAATGCTCTTACCAGTCTGTTTGGGACGCGTGACAACTTCCATTCGATCATCAACAAAGACTGCCAGCTTGGGTGCACTCTTACAAGCGTCTCGCGGAGACACTTCACAGCGTCTGAGACTGTAGAAGACATTTCCTTCACTCAGGTCGATAGTTTCATCGTCTCTAAAAACTGTATCGTTCGGCGAGTTGTGATCTCGCACAAGCACGAATTCGTCATCAATTCCAGCTTGCGCCCGCAATACCACGACGGGTACAACGCTTTGTGGCATCGGTACGGGGGTGTCATCGACCGCAGCGCCCCACTTTGCCACACCACAGATTTGGTTCGTTGTCATCATTGTTGACCTCCTTCAATTAGGTGATTTTTGAGCTTCGCGCCCAACAATACGCCCAGTGTACAACGCACTGCTAAATATGTCAAGCAAGAACTTAGCATTGCTTGCGGAATGAAGCATTTGGCGATACGATGAGCGTTAGAAGCACCAAGAAAAGGAGCATGTCATGGCTAAGAAGTCTGCGAAAACAGGCAAGCAGGTGGCGGCTTCTTCGACCTCAGATCAATCCCTCGGCGATTATTTGTCTCACATCCGCAGCATGAAACAAATGACACTGCGAGAAGTCGAAGAGGCAACGGAGAAGGAAGTCTCGAACGCATATCTGTCTCAACTTGAGAATAATAAGATTGCCAAGCCATCTCCGAGCGTGTTGCACGCTCTGGCTGAGGCATATTCAGTTCCCTATGAGAAACTGATGGAAAAAGCGGGGTATTTGAAACCTAAATCCAAGTCGGTTGGACTCGCTTCGATATCGCGCAATGAGGAGCGTCATGGTCGAGTCGCGACATTCGCAAATGAAAATTTGACTGAAGACGAGGAAGACAAACTCCTCGAGTATTTAGCATTTCTGAGAACAAGGAAGGGAAAAAGTGGTTCAACCGGATGATTGCTCATTGAGCCCCCGACAACAGCGCCTCATTCGCCAGCAGGCAGAACAGGCTCTCCAAAAAGCAGATGCCTTGGGGGTCTTTCCCACGCCTGTCGATGATGTGATGGCAGCGGCGGAACTGTTAGTTGCTTCCGAGGACCTTGCAGACGAAGGTCTTTTAAAGCAATTACGCCGTAAGGCTGGAAAAACCGTTCGTCGTGCTCTGACAAAAATTCTGGGGGTCGTCCATGTTGTCTCACGAATCGTTTACCTTGATAAGGCTGTGCACGTCGCAAAGTTACCCTTTCTGAAATTGCACGAGACCGCGCATGCAGTCCTTCCTTGGCAAAAAGATCTGTATGCCGTCACGGAAGATTGTGAGATGACAATCGCGCCTGAAGTTGCAGAAGAGTTTGAACGCGAAGCGAATTCTTTTGCCACTGAAGTCATATTTCAACTCGACAGTTTCACTCAAGAGTCTTCAGAGCAGCCATTTAATATCTTGGTCCCGGTCCAATTAAGTAAGCAATATGGTGCGTCTGTCTATTCGTCGATCAGGCGCTACGTTTCAAACCATCCCCGTGCATGCATGGTGCTCGTACTCGAAAGACCAGAACTTCATTCCGAACTTGGCTTTACCTGTCAGATTCGAAGAACCCTATCATCCACGAGCTTTCAAGAACAGTTCGGTGATTTGAATTGGCCCCCATTTTTCTCTCCAAGTGATGAGATTGGTGCAGCTATTCCAATGAACGGAAAAAGGATGTCTGGACGTCGTCGTGTCACATTTGTCGATCAAAATGGCGATCAGAACCAGTGTCTTGCAGAAGCGTTCACGAACACTTACCAAGTCTTCATTCTCATTCACTCAGTCAAAACGCTAACGGCGACTTCCGTCTCAGTGGCGTAACGTTTGCCATTTAATGATTAAGCATGCTTAATCACCTAATAGCTAAAAAAAATTGTGGGCGTTGGGGATTGTGAATATTTCGGACGACTCTCCTGCCACAAGGTCATCATCTAAGATCACCTCGTGGCAGGAAATAGCAGGTAGGAGCTTCCAACGTATGAGTTCGCTTGCAAGCAATGCAACCTTCTCCAGTAATTGGAATATCGATGTCAAAATGCTATTCGGTCTTATTGGATTTCCAATTATCGATGAGCCAAGAGTCCACAGAGAAGTGTCTCTTGATGTTCTTGGCTGTCAGGAGGAACGACATCGGAATTTCTTCGGCAACCTCGTCATGGGATAAAGGAAAGGTAAATTCCAAAGCGTTTTCCTTGTTCGGTTTCCAGAGTTCGAAACTGTGTATGCGTCTGTTCTCATTCTTTGAATGCTCGTCCTTTTTATGGTTGAGCGAAACCACGAACAATCCATTCCTGAGATCACCGGCGTGCTGATGCCAGGCTGTGATGATCAGTTTTGGCTGACCGAAAACCGGCCGCTCTACTCGTCCAGTGATCTGGGGAACGACGTACGGTTTTTGCTCGTATTCCCATTGCCGGTAGAGTTGAGACCCCACGGGGACGATGATGGTACCTCCCATCAAGACAACAAATAAAACGATCCAACCGTCCTGATACCAGGCGCGTTCTGTATTTGTCATGAGATTCCTTTGTTGAATTAGAATTGTTTGATAAGACGTGAAGAGTACAGTAATCGTCACGTCGCAATGATACTTATAGTCCGTGGTGCAATCGTCGTCGTCAACTGTCCAATGCTTGAATGGCGAAAAAACGAGCGGACATTCTGAAGCGATTTGGGCAGAGGGTGCGGACGCTGCGTAAAGAGCAGGGCTACTCACAGGAGAACTTTGCCTATGCTTGTGGGCTTGATCGCACCTATGTGGGCGGAATCGAACGGGGCGAAAGAAATGTCGCCTTGAGAAACATTGAATTGATTGCCGAGACGTTGGGAATCACTCTGGCAGAGTTGATGGACGGGGTTTGAGTTGCCCAGTCACAAGGTCGAGGGACAAAACAAAATCGTCGCCACCACGGTATTTGGGTCTGGCGTCGTTTGTAGAGCGACTTCAAAGTTCCGGTAAAGATTGGTATGCGAGAGTCTTGCAGTTTGCACATCGCAATGACCATATCGGATCTGCATGCTCTTCAATGCGGATCGCAGTTGCGGGATATCGATAAGGTGCAAACCGTCCAGGTCTTCATCATCGTCGAGATAACCTCGGAAAGCATCTAAACCGGTGCCGCTCATTTCGTCGCGCCAATACTTCAGTGCGGCTCTGATGAGCGCCAGGTCTTTTGCTGTTAGCATGAGATTTCCTTCAGGAGGTATGGGAGTCATTCTTTCGTGGGATTGAGATCGGCTGACTTTTTAACCGTGTTCAGTGGTGATGCGATTTTGTTGGCCTTCGAGATTGTCGGTTCTGACTTCCCAAAATATTGGGCAGCTTTTCGGATAGTGTTTCCAGGTTGTTTGAGGAATTCAGCCACTTCCATGGCATGGTCGCGTGCCCAGCACTTTCTATTCGATTGACTGATATCCTTTCCCATCGCATCGATTCCATGCTGTTTCTTAGCCTCTCGAAGTGCGGCTCGGATTGTTGGAACTGTTTTGCCGAAATGTTCAGCAGTTTCTTCCATTGTGGCAGCGTTTTTGATGCGCCACTCAGCAATCGCCCGAGCATGTTCCTCACGCCAAGTCGGCTCCGTCGGAATCTGAAATGCAGTCACCGAAAACCATTCTGGTCCCAGCCCTTTGAATCGCCGTGTGTCCACAGCGAAGTCATTGAGGGCCATTGCCACGTCGTCATCCTCAAACGAATCCGAGACATTGCGACGGGTTCTGCGGCGCGGTTGCGATTGGTATTCTGAACCTTCCAGGCAAGCAGCGTCGGGAACGAAACTCTCAGAAGACATCTCCAGAAGTGGTAAGAATTCGAGAGCGTCAGGAAAAGCGCCTAGCTTCGAGGTGCACAACTGAATGGTGCCCTCCTGATCACAGTAGATGCCTGCAATATGTTGAGCGAGAAGCACATTCATTGCGGAGGCGTTCTCTCCTGAGAGTGATTCTGACAGCCGAAGGACGTGTTCGGCAACCAGTTCAGGGTTGACAAGTTCATCGACAATTTGGGTGTGAGATGCCAACGAATGGAGTTGCTGTTGAATCTCATCCATTCTGGAGTGATCCCTTTCCCAGTCCGCTTGCAATTCTCGTCGCAGGACTTCGGAAAGATTTGGATCGCCGAGGGACTGCTTCCAGCCACGGCTGCGAACCTCAAGTTCGGAATGCTCACGCTCCAGCTCCGCGCGGACATCCACTTCATTCGGTTGCAGTTGTTGCAACTCGTCACGCACTTGGTCTACAAAGTGAATGAAGTCGGGATTAGTGATTAAATCGTTTTTATTCATGTATCAGTTCCAAGTGTGCGAGAGACAATCTGTTGAACGTGGTTGAGACAAATGACAGCGCGCTTACGCTGCTTGATCGCTGCGCAAGAACAGCTGAGACAACAGAATGTCGAACACAATCTTCCGCAACTTCTTCTCAGGCACGCGATGAGAGTTCTCGCAGACGCCGCTCAAGTAACCGGTACATACGTACGAGGTGTACCGTCGTTCTTCCCCTGACTTGGTTTGATACATTGGACTTGATGACGCATTCATCGAACGTCCACAATGCCGACAGATAACGAGTCCGGAGAGTGGATACTTCAGAGCGATTCCGGCTGCGGAGGGAAGATTCGTGGACTTGTCGTCATCGTTGGGTCTGCTTCTTTGAGCCCGTTGACTGGCAACGAATTCCCAATCCCTTGGGTCAACGATTGGCTCACAGAACTCGGCGTTCCTTTCCCAATCCTCCTCAGGAACTTCCTGTCGCAGACGCACATCGTCGATCACACCCGTGCAGTTCCTGCCCCAAACATACTCTCCCTTGTAGATCTCGTTTTTGAGGATGTAAGTCACAGCGTCGGCACTGGAAGGTAACTGGTCGGCGGGAAAATCCTTCGACTTCTTCAGTTCCTTGAAAATTCGCACCCCCGCCCAGCCACGCTCTGTGGCAAGACTGTAAATTCTGCGAACAAGGGGAGCAGTCTGTGAATCGGGAACGAGAATGCGATGGTCAATTTCTTCGACGCCTTTGCGAAGAACCATGACGCTTTCAAGCTTGTACCCGAATGGAACCGGACCACCTGGCCAGTATCCCAGCCGTACCGAATCTTTCTTACCTCGGACCACATTGTGAGCTTTTGTCCAGCCTTCTTCTGTCGCCCGAATCGATTCAATCTTGGACAACGCTCGTCCCGACCGCGAAGTCGGATCAGCAAATCCGCTATCAACGGTAAGCACGAGGATGCCATTCTTCTCCAACTTGCGTCGAAACTCATCCGCATCCTCAGCCCGAGTCAGGCGTTCAAACGTGTCGACAAGGATCAGATCCGCCTGAACACGTCTGGATTTCAGATCCCGAATCATCCGTTGGTAGCCCGGTCGCTTACGCTTATAGCGTCCCGAGATGCCATCGTCACGATAGGTCGCGACGACCTTCCAGGGAAGGTTGAGCTTCTTTACAAGCCTGTTGACTTCTTCGATCTGCTGATCCGGCGATCGCGGATTCTGCATTTCATCTGACATCCGTGCATAGATGACAACTTGATATTCCTTGGTCAAACTGAATGTTGGTCGTAACATAACGGAACCTCCCTGTCTCAGTTGAGACGACTGTTGTGCCGATGGATTTCCACCGCGATTTGTTTGGCGAAAAGGTCCTTCAGGCTGCTACGACGACGCTGTCTGACCAACTGAGCCAACCGGACTTGTGACTCGAGGTCGATCTCTGTCGGAAACGGGTGTTCGCCATTGGCGATCAGTTCCGCAAGTCTTCCAGTGTCTACTGAACTGGTTGGTTGCTCATCCTGCTCAAAAGCGGCGTCGTCGCTCAAATGAATTTGTTCAGAAATCAGAGGCTCCTTTCCATAAAAAAAGAGCCAGTGCTTCCACTGGCTCAAATACTAAAATAGTTCGATCACGCTGCGATCACGCATAGCGAAATTTATTAGAAACTCAGGCTTGGGTCACACAGGTTGTCTGGGAAGCAAATACGAAAACTTCATTGTCCGGGAGATCAAGATAGTATCCCTCTCCGTTATGCTTGACCGCCGCAGACAGCTCGTGAGGGAGGCGTTTGCGAAGACGATCTACCATCGATGAAAGTGCGGAGTTCGATACGGATTCTGTGGGATCCAAATCGTTGCCGATCACAGCCCGTTTTGTTGTCACTCGCTCTGCAAGCAAACGCAGGAATTCCAATTGCCTTCTTGAAACAGCAACAGGATTTGCGTCCCAGAAGACGAGACGCTCATCGCGATCGACTACCAACCTTCGCGAAGCAATCAGCCTCTCAAGCTTAGCCGTTGCTGCTGACTCCTCCTTGTACAGGTCTTGTAAACACGTGAGATGGGCTGCAATGCGATCATGGATCTCAGGACCGCGCAAGCTTCTCATTCGAGCTTTGATCTCACTGGCACCACGTTTTACTGTCTGCGAGTCGAGCCCCAGCCAACTCACATCTGCTTTGATATTCGTTGCAACATAGACTTGGGTCAACGCGATACAGGCGTCGGTGACCTGTTTGCTTTCGAAGTTTTCGAGGGCATGCTGAAGCGCATCGTAATCTGATTCATACTGTCGATGAGTATCCTCCACTTTCGGCCATAGATGTTTGCCGAGTTTCGATCCAATCATCTTGAGGTAGTCTCTGGATTCCGAAAAGAGCCTTCGTGAGGGACGAATTCGCTCCCACATGCTGCGGACGATGAAATTCCCAATCGGCAACAGCCTTGGATTCAACGAGACAATTGAGTCCGCAAAACAAATCGCAATTCCGTTTTCAACAGAACTGACTCGCGGTTGTGTTCCGAAGTAATCCTGGATGTTGACCAGATCCTCCCAGGGGCGCCCTGCAAAACGATTCAATTGCCTGAGGAGATCATCGATCCGGTTCCATTCCATTCTCTTTTCAACTTCCTCTTCGTCAGTGACGCCGTCTGTCGTGAAGGTTCCCGACGAGACCTGTTCGACAGGAGGAAACTCACTTTGCAAAGCGGTCAGAATTTCATCGGGGGCAATGGTTTCCAGGATCGCCTGCGCACAGTCAACGAGAGAATGGTCGACTTGCTCGATCAGGTCACGCAATTCCGTCTTCGCACCGTGTTGGAGTTCTGTGATTGGCCAACTGGCATAACGGCGAAACCGAGGGCGGCGGGAATACTCTTCCAGGACAGGTGCAATATCTTCTTCGTACCAGACCGCCAGCCGACTGATCGAATCTTCATCGAACCCCGAGCGAACGGGAGACGTCTCCTGATACTGACGTATGGCAAAATCAAGTTGCTTCATGGCTGCCCTCCTTAACGAATTCAGTGATATGACTTGTCCCGGTTCAATCACCAATCTTTGCGTGATCGGTGCGTGATCGACACTTGATAGGCTTTCGTTTCCACTGCCGGGATGGTTCCGGCTCAGCAGTTTGCTGGAAACATGCCCTTAATTTTCCAATGTCAGAACTGGCCACGTCAAGCCCGAACCACGCTTCCAATCAGTCATCAACGCCCAACTCCACGTCGCAATCCAAATCTTCAGACTGGAAACGCTATCGTTCCAAGCATCGATGGGACCGAGTCGAAGACTTTCCCCGCGGAATCAATCCCCCTCAAAAGGTCCGCATCTATAGCCAGAATGACTATTACCGCCTGCAATGGTGGGAGCCTTCCGCCAAGCGCAATCTGACGGATCGAGTCGAAGGGGACTTGGTGGCTGCCATCATGCGGGCCCGTGAGATCGAAGAGCGTCTTTTGAACTCGCAGTCATCGGGATTGGGACTCTCCAAACTCACTTTACTTAAGCTACACGATGATTATGTTGCCATGCTTCAGACTCGCACCGACGCTGACGAAATCAGTCCCAAAACGCTAGGCCGCTATTCGTCAGCACTCAAGCACTTTTTGGAGTTCGTTTCGCAATCCGAAGTTCAGCAGCAGTATCGGTACGCTGCAAACGTCGATCTGCGATTCGTCCTCTCCTTCAAAGCTTTTTTGAGCAATTTGAAAGTTCCTCCCAACGGGCATCCCCATGCGACACCGAGACCACTGAAATCTATTGGATATGTGATAGGTGTCACACGAGGGATGTTTAGCTGGGGAACCAGCGAAAAGAGTGGCCCACTGCTGCCGACTGGTTTCCGAAATCCGTTTCGAGAGAATGTCCAGACACGAAAGGACCGCCGGGCGAAGGATCTTTTTGGCGATCCTGATGTTACCGTCGAGATGGCCTCCGAGTTCCTGCAAAACTGCGACGCGTTTCAACTATATTTGTTCACGCCGATCATTCTGTTTGGTCTGCGGGCCAGCGAGCCCTGCCTGATTTTCCGTGAGGATCTCGATACCGAATGGCTTCGTGTCATCGGACGTCCAGAACTGGGATATGACACAAAGGGGTTGCGTGACAAACGACTTCCACTCAGTTCTGAACTGTGTGAGTTCTTGACGTCGTCATCGCGAAAAGAGACTTGTCTGTTGCTGACCAGACGAACCATTTTTGAAGGACGGGAGCAAGTCACTGAACCAGCATCATCCGTTGTAGATTTGGTGGATCGCTACCGACAGCAGTGCGAGAGGGAACGAAATCCGTCTGCAACGTCGCGAGCAAGAATCTCTCAGCACCTCTTCAAAGAGGCCGGTGGACTCGACTACGATCATATTGACCGGGAGTTTCGGACCGTGGCAGGAAAATTGGGTTGGCCGAAAGAGGCGACGCTGAAGGACTTTCGGCATCTGTTCAGTACGTCACTGGAAAATGCCGGGGTACCACTGTTCTACCGTCGCTATCTGATGGGGCAATCACCCGGCACGTCGCCACTGACAACATACACCCATCTGAACCAATTGCGAGAACAGCATCAGCGTGCTGTCGAATCAACGCTGGCTCCCCTCTATCAAGCTTTTCACAAGCGAGTTACTGAACTGAATGAGAATCGTTAGCCACTTCGATTCGCCAGCCATTCTTCAGCAATCACAATCGCTGGACGATCTTTCAAGGCACGCTCCAATTGCTCTCGCATGGTCGCTGGTCGCGTGTGCGTATAAGTCGCCGTCATTCCGAGCGGATTGGAACGTGATGTGGCATTTGTTGAATGCCCCATCAATTCATTTCGGATGAGCGGATCAACCCGCCCCTCTTGCAGTGTCGTCGCGAAGAGATGGCGAAGCATTTTCGGGCTCGTGAATCCATTCAGTTCAGCCTTGTTACAGATGTGAATAAAGCTGGTTCGCAGATAATCCGATTTGATCAACCCCACATCGCGCCAGATTGTGCGGCAGACCTGCTGTCGCTCAACGCGGGAGAGTTGTCGTTCCAACTCCGCCTCTTTCTGATCGACTCGTAGTAAAAGCTCTTTCTCCAACACATCGAGTGGACGAGTTGCCAACGGGGGAGGCTTCGAGTTCGTAAAACGTCTTCGCTGAAACAATGTTCCTGACTGACGATTGAGCGTGCACAATTTGATCACTCGATATAGCACCGGATGTAAAGGAATCATCCGCTCCCGCCGAGTCTTCACTTGCCACCCGAGCTGAGGACGGTTGCGAATGACAATCGCCCGAAGTTGCTCATCGATGTCATCGGGCCAGAACAAGTACGACAGTTCTCCCGGTCGCAGGCCGGTCAGCATGAGCGTCAGGAAGATTGGAAATTGCCAGTCGTCCGTCGCCTCCAGAAACTGCCTCTCCTGTTCGTCGTCGAACAGTTCAATTGGTTTTGAGTCTTCAGTCGGGATCTTATCGATCTGCAAAGCTGTAAACGGATTACTGGCATAGGGTGGAAGGTGCCGTCGCTGGGAGGCGAAATGGAACATCGACCGGCAGACTTCAAGAATGTAACGCAGACCCTTATCGCGGAGCGGTCGCTTTTCAGAGTGAGGATGACCATTCGGAGAAACGTGAACGGCCCGCAAATGCTTGACGAAGAGTTCAGCATGCTCGACACGAAATTGTCCCGTCGATGCTGGTACTCGCGAATCGGTTACGAACACTATCAGATGGTTCGTTGCACTTCGATAACGCGAGATCGTTTTCAACGACGATCTTGTGACCGTCTCATGGTGGTCAAGCCACCGCTCCTGGAGGTCGACAATCTTGATTGACCGAAACGATGATGAAACTGGAGCACAATTTTCCAGTTGCGAATTGATCTCCGCCGCGTGCCGCCGAGCTTCGTCAAGGTCTGGACCGACTCGGGGTCGGTGCCGCCGCCCCTGATCGTAGTACGTGAGATACCAGACTTTCCCCCGCAGATCGCCACGTACGCGACCGACGCGGAATGATTTTATTTGCTTCGCCATAGGCGTTCCTTTCTTGAGATGTGAGTGGACACATTGGATTGGGGAGCGGTGACTTTGCTTGAAGTCAACGAACATACCCGCCCCACAATGATGAATGCAGGAGGCACTGTTCTTAGAAAATCGGCCCGTCATTCGAGAGGATGGTTTTTCGGCTTACAGGCCTCCCAGCACGGCCCTACGCAAAGACGCCTTCAACGCAACGGAATTCGGATCATAAGTCCCAACCCCAGCAACTCTTTGTCGAGACCTCTCAAAAAATCCCATCGCCAATGTTCATTGCGACATTGATGTCGTCACGCCCAGATCGTCAGGACGGGGATCGGATTTAACGATGGGACGTCGGAGGGATGATTTTGGAACTAAGGGAAGCCGATGCAAAGCGATCCGCGACCTGCCCAAAAGTCAAACGCTCCAGTGATCGCCGGAGTGTCGAAAAACCTTCGGAAAAACGCATCTTGGGCGACTATGAGAAGCCAGAGCGGAGAACATTCCTGCCACAAAACGCCACAAATTCCGCCACAAAGTTAGAAAATTGGTTGACCCGAGAAAGAGTAAATGCCTGCCTGTCAATTACTTATGACAAGCAGGCATCATGTCGAGCGGAGAGGGGGGGATTCGAACCCTCGGTGGGTCTCCCCACACTGGTTTTCGAGACGAGGCACGAACGCCACGCGGCACAAAGTCCGGAACGTGTCGAAGAGACTCAGAGGCGGTCCGGCTCAATGCTTCATACACTCTCCGATTTATTGGCGGCTGTCACTGACGGGAACGACGCCACCGCCTCCGCGAGTTCCGAAAACTCGCGAGTCGTGTAACGATCCAGCAACGCACCAGACGACGCACGGGCCAACTTTCTGGCCAGCCGCTCCGACAAACCGGCTCTGTCCACCAGAGTGGCAAACGTGTGGCGGAAGCTGTGGCAGTCCAGCACTCGGCCCCCGTTCTGCTTCGCGTTCTTCCGGCCCACGGCGACACCGGCGACTATGGCGTCTTTTTCCAACAGAAACACGGGCCGTTTCTGCCAGTTGCCCGGCCACAGCCTGTCCTCGTCCGCCAAGGTCGCCGCATAGTCGCGGAGCGAATCCCGGACGAAGGGCGGCAGGGGCTGTTTGGCGTCCTTGCCGTTCTTCGTGTGTTCGCCAGAGAGACACACCCACTCGCAGTCCGGGCCAAGGTCTCGCTTTCTAACTGCGGCACATTCTTTCATCCGAAACCCGGTTCCCGCTGCGAACAGCCAGAGCAGTGAGCGTGGCGGACCGGGAAGACCGCGAACCGACTCCCCCTGCTCGGCTGCTTCCGACAACGCCACCACCTGTTCCCACGAGAACGGCCCCCGGTCGTGGACAACCTCCGTCACTTCGGCCACCTCGTAGCTGGCGAGCGGGTCATTCGGCAGACGGCCCGTACTGACCAGCCAAGCCGAGAACGCTTTCGCCGCTCGCCCGTAATGCTTGGCGGTCTGCTGCGTCTTCGTGTGGCGGGCCACCGCACGCTCCACCAATTCGGGGTTCAAGTCAGTGGCGACAACGCACTGCCCGACGACCTTCCGAAGCCGGGCCATGTTGCTGTTGCAGTAATCCTCGCCGGGCGGCTTCCCCTTTCCTCGCTTCCGGACTTTCCCCGCTCGCAGGTCGGCCTCGTATTGAGCCAGTAGCGTTTCGATGTCGAGGTCCTGCTGTTGCCGTCCGCTCTGTTCGATTTCGACAAGGAACGGGTTCTTCGGAGCGAACTCCCGATAGTAGGTTCCGTCCTCCAGCATGTCGATGAACCGCCGCAGTCGTTTCTCGGCGTTCCGTTTCCGTCGGCAGGTCGTCGAGAACAGGCGGGTTCGCTTCTTGCTCCGGTCCCAGAAGCAGATATGCCACACGTTGGATCGGCGGGCCGGTTGTCCCTTTGGCTTGGCTCTTGGCTTGACGAGGGTCGCCATCACTTCGCCCCCTTTCGTTTGCCAGTCCGACGCTTCCGCTTCGGAGCCTGTTCCGTGGCGTGGGCGTCGATGACCAGTTGGAGCAGGAGTGTCTGCGGGAGTCCCGTTGTCTGCGAGGCGGCTTGCAGGGCTTCCAGCGTTTCGGGATCGAGGGGCAACCGGGCGTTTTTCTTGGGCGTCTCTGCCGTCCCGAAGCCCAGAGCCCGCAGCGAATCCACGAGGCCCGGAAGACGGGCAGCGGTGGCCTCCAACAGCCATGTCCGATTGGTCGATTCGGCCCGGTCGCGGGCCGTTCGCATCCGCTCGATGGTCTCTTCGGGGAGTGGGTAAACGCGGTGAACGTTTGAGGGGGTAGCCTCCGATTCGGGCGAGGCCCCTTGTCGTTTTTGGCGTGCCATAACTGTTTCTCCTGTTGGTGTTGCGAGTCTCGCCGCACAACGCGGCGTTGTCCTAAAATCAGAACAGGGCGTGGTTTACGACACAATTTTTCGGCCTGCGAAGGGGGCGTTGTCGCACGCGGCGTTGTCGATGTCAGGCAGAGCGTGCTCGCTGAGTACATAGATAAAGCAAATCTAGAACAGAGTGATGACGAACTGGAAAGCGACACCACTCTCTCGGTCTGCGAACGTATTTGAAAAGAAACATAAACCGTCCAGTTCGTCACCCCCCGTCTGCTGTCGGCTCGTCCGATGGCGACGGGGGGGTGTTGTATACGGCAACACGAAAGACGATTGGAATGAGTACAGAGACAACGCTCGAAGATCGAATCGCAGAAATCTACCTCTACCTTGGCGAACACTTCGCCGACCTGAAACCCGACGAAGTTGCCGAACTCCGGGTCTTGGGCGAACGCTCCGCAATGAGCGGTTTCTACGACGACCTCGAAGAGATGGCCCAGCAAGCCGCCGTTTTGGACGACGAAGGCTGGGCCGTCTACTACGGACTCAACCCTCGCCGGAAGAACATCACCGACTCCCCGAACGAAATAGGCAGTCGTGTGGGCGGCAAAGACAAGGACGTGACACGCCGGGCGTGGCTCTTCCTCGATTTCGATCCCGACAAAACACCGGAAGGGAAAGGACAGTGTGCAACAAAACAAGAGAAGGACGCGGCCCGGTCTCGCGTAAAAACCGTCGCGAAGTGGCTCGCGGCGAAAGGTTTCGGCTCGCCTAAAATCGTGGATTCGGGAAACGGCTACCACGTTCTCTATAAGGTGGATCTGCCGACGGACACCGATCTCTGCGAGGGAGTTTTGCGGGCGGCAAAGGCCGAGTTTGGTATCGAAATGGACAGCGTTTTCGACGCGGCCCGAATCGCGAGACTGCCGGGCGGACTCAACCGCAAAGGGAACAACACCGCCGAAAGACCGCATCGCAGGGCCAAACTCTTGGGTGGTAAACCGAAAACCGTCCCACCCGCCACACTCCGCAAGGTGGCTCTGGGCCATGCGGCCCAACCGGCCACGCGCCGCGAACCGGCGAAAACGGGAAAACTCCCCATTTCCGAAACTCGCTGGGCCGCAGCCAATAGTTGGCTGGCGAAACAACCCGCTGCCATCGAAGGAGACGGTGGCGACAAGCAGACCTTTACTGTCTGCTGCTTCCTCGCCAGAGATTTCGCACTCGAATGGGACGACGCGTGGGAACTCCTACTGGAGTACAACGAGCGTTGCAACCCGCCGTGGGAC
>JABURQ010000100.1 GCA_014762625.1 Planctomycetaceae bacterium
CGCATTCCCGCAGGACCTGCAACACTTCCTCGCGGTAAATGGGCACTTCACCCGGTGCGGTGATCCCCAGCCGCACTCTCTTCCCGCGAACCTCGACGACCGTCACCGTGACATTCTCGCCGATCCGAATTCGTTCGTTCTTCTTCCGCGATAAAACCAGCATCTCGATTCCTTTCTTCTGTCGATTAAAACCGCCCGCGATCTCGATTCCCTGAGAACGGGCCTCCCTGTTGCCGCCGTCGCTTTGCCGTCATGGCTCACGATCGGCCGGACGTTCACTCGCCTCCTTGCAGTCGCTCGATGATTTCCGGGATGTGCAGTGCCCGGCTCTGCTGATCGTCGGAACGCCGAATCCAGCCCTTCTTGTGCAGCGCCCGCAAATGGCAGACGATGCCGTTTGGTGATTCAATCTCGAGCGCCGCCATCATTTCCCGCACGCTCGGCTGAAAACCGTGTTCGAGCGTGAATTCAATCAGATAGTCGTAAACCCGCTGCTGTCGTTCGGTCAGCGGCTTTTGATTTGTCGCAGCCAATGGAGGGCTTCCGGTGTTCCCTTTGGTGTTCGCAAGTATCGATCCCATAATTCATCTTTCGTTGGTGGATGTTTCGGTTCGTCGGGCCGTTCCCATTCACGGCGTATCTGTTCTTCTAGTCGTCGTCGCTCTGCGGGGGTTCCGTCAGCGTCCAGAGGCCGTCCACTTTCTCGACTCCCGGAATCTTGCTGATCGTCGGTCTCAGTTGACCGTTTGAAACGCCGCTTGAGTCGACAATCTCCTGCAACGTAAGCGGCCCGGCTGCCAACGCGGATTGCACCAGGTTGATGACTTCTTCGGGAGGTAACTTGGAGGAGCTTGACTTTCCCCGCGATCCGCTCGCCGACTTCCCCTCCCGCTTGGCGGCCACCCTCCGTAGCTCTTTGAGCCCCTTCAATTCGTCTTCGAGGGCGTCGATCTCTTCGTCGATCTGATCGACCGAGAGACTGTTGATGATTTGTCGGGCGGTCAGTTCAGTCATGATTTGTGGTCCTCTGTTGATGTCCGGTCGATGTGCCTGAATGTCTCGCGCTAAGACGCCAAGACGCTAAGTTCCAAAATTGATAATGGTCTCGCAGATTTCACGACATTGATCAGGTGAAGTAATAAAGCCACCGGCATCACCCGAGTGATAAATCTGTTCGCTACCCCGGTAGACAGAAAAATACCAATAGGAAAGTGTTTCCATCTGTCCATCCAAGATCGCATCGAACTCTCCTAGGCACTCAACGTGAGCAATCCAATCTCCCACCCTGAGAATGCAGTCGTCATTCAAATCGCCGGTCCACTTCACGACAAACTCCTAATCCCTAACGCCTAATTCCTCACTCATTCGGATCGTCGGCGGAGTCCCACAACAGGCAGCCGACCGTGACGGCGGACGCGATGCCGAGACAAACGTGTGCCAATGCGGCTCGCATTAAGGTGTCGATGATGTTCATGTATTGCTCCCGAGGCAGCACTCCCGGTAGATGCGCTGCGATCCACAGGGACACGGACCGCGTGATTTCGCACCGGGAAACCGCTCTCTACGCGCGTTACTACGCTTTCCGGAGTGAGGATAATTCCGCTTGTCGATGTGACCGTAGCCGGGAATAAAGACTTCGTGATTGCCTGGCTGTTGATGCATAAAAGCTCCCTGTGCGCGGACCTTCCACGCAGTGATTTAAAAGCTGGAAAAGCTAGAAGTGATTAGCGATTAGAAACTAGTTACTAGTCACTAAATACTAATTACTAATCTCGAATTAGTGCCGGCAGGATTCGAACCTGCGATCTTCTGGTTATGAGCCAGATGGGATGACCACTTCCCCACGGCACGCTATTGCTCATTTTCTTCCGCTGACAATTCGTTTGAGTTGAGACCATTTGACCATCCGACTCTTGTGGACCTTCACCGGCGTCAAATCGCCGGCAGCCATCATCCGCTCGACCGTTCGACGGGATCGATTCAGATACTCCGCGGCTTCGTTGATCGTGGCGAGTGGTTTTTTTCGGGTGGTCGTCATGTCTTTCCTCGTCGCAAATTGCTGCCAACACGACCAACCATAACGCCGTTTTCGAGACCCGCAATACGTTGTCGCTCCAGGTCGCATTCTGGGTAACCCCGCTACAGAGCGAGGTCAGTCTCAGGTCAGAGTGAGGTCAGTCTCAGAGCAACCTGAGCGTTTTTTTGAAAATTTATTTCAGAGAGGCGATCAGTTGGGAGGAAGAGAGACACTGTTAGCAAAAGTGTTAATGAGATCGGTTTCGTGCGAGAGGGGTTGTATCATTTTCCCATCTTGGTCACGGGCATTATGAGCAGGCCGCGACAAGCTGCGGCGTATAACGGATTGCAAATCCGTCATTCCCCGGTTCGAATCCGGGCGGCGCCTCTTGAGACATTTCAACCGCACTGGAACTTATGTTCCACGTGCGGTTTTTTTGTGCGTTGTGAGTGAAAGTATCGGTGCCATGCCCTCGCTCGCGTGGGCAGGCGATTGTGATTGGTCCTGTGCGAGTTCAAAACGACTCGCGCGAAGCTAAGAAGGTCGAACAGGGTCTCAAGTTCAATCTTGCTGGTTTTAAGAGACCGCAGATGAGGGATTTCGTCGGGAAACACCAGAAGGTTTCGTAGCCAACTCATGCTTCGCTCTTTTTTTGGCTACTCGCATAGCGGCCAAGCTAACCTGCCGGCGGTCAGCGATGTTGATTTCAGTTCCACGCCCAATCCGCCGCTCCGGTTGAGCGAATGGTTAGCGGGAGAAAACACGATCGAAAGCATCATCACTTTTGTTGCAACTCATCTGCAGTTAATCATCGGTGATTATTAGCACTATGGCAATGCAAACATTGCGAAACAGAAGGTTGGAAGATAAAGAGAACCAAAGAGACCGAGCGCTACACCCCAACGGGCCAGTTGTCGTGGCTGGCGCCGAAGACCGAACACACTGACGGCGAGTCCTGGCAAACAGAGAAATGCCATACACATGCCGATTTTGCTAACCAGAGGTCCGAATGGCCCAGCGAGAAAAACGCCCGTAACGCCGATCAGAGATACGACAAAACCGGCTCGCGCGAGTTTGTTCGGCTGTAAGCTCGCAGAGCCATCAGTTGCGTTGAGCGATCTGTGTGGATTGTCGGTCAAGGCAAACGTTTTCCGCTAACGATTGAGCTAACCGGGCGGCGGTCAGCGATGTTGATTTCAGATTCCGCGCGGCCCGCGGCTCCATGTGGAACGGATTGTTAGGTAGTACTGCTCGATGCTTCGCGGATCGCCTCGGAGATCCGTTGAACAAAGTCGTGGCACCGATCCTTGTCGGGTCCCGCTTCGACAACGTCAAGAATGATTATTCCAGAGTTGTTTACAAATCGATACGCCTTGAATTTAGACAAGTACGTCAAGGCGAACGCCAAACTTGATACAGCTAAGACGATAGTGAAAATGACGCGTGGTGAGGCTATTGGCAATTGAAACGGATAAACAAACACCCACAGGATAACCACGAAAAGCATAAACCCTATGACGCATCGGCGACTACGGAATCGAATGAATCCAAAGTCAGGATTGAGCTCCTTCAAGGAAATGTGAGTTTCGAAGTCCCGGCCTCCGATTACGATCTTGTCTTGATACAGTGACAACGTCCTTCTTAGTCCGGGACTTGATTCGCGGTAACTTGCCAAGACATTCATCACGAAAGAGAACTCCATTACCTAACTGAAGATAGGCAGAGTTCGATTCTACCTAAACACGGAAAAAATTCTGTCTCAACAATTTGACATTCTACGTTCAGCGTAGCCAGAGTATATACCTCTGTCAACATAATTGTGGCGGCAGTTTCGCCAGCTCTCATCCTCTCTCAGGAGAACGTCGTGAACAGACCTCCTGCGAAAACAGGAACACTGATCGACGCTCATCTTCACTAATCGGCTTCATATTTTCTGATGAGTGTTGATGAGCGAGAATGAGTGTTCTTGCTCTTCTTTCGCCGCGCTGCCGCGCCGCTGCGCGAGTCTTCTTTTCCTTCCGTGGGTCTCCGTCTCATCCGTGTTCCTGAATCTCTTTGCACTTCTCTGCGTCTCATTGACTTTGCGTCAAACAGAATGGTCCGCAAAGCGGACCCTACAAAGATTGGTCTTGCACGTTCGTGCCTACCAGAGTTAGCGTTCATCGATTTTTGGTTTGAGCCGCCAGCGCAAGCTGGCCGGGCCAAATCCAAAACGCGATCTTTGGCAATTCGATTTTAGATTTTTGTGCTTGGTGTTCTGTTCTTTGTAATCGGATCACAAAAATCCAAGTACAAAAAACAAAGCACGAAAACTCAAACACCTGCGGAAAACACATTTCGCACTTAGGGGAGTCAAAAGAGGCCAAAACCATCGGGTTTCGCTCGAAGATGAGAACTTGAGAAGTTGAGGTTTTGCAAAAAGCTCATCTTCCAAACTTTATGGACTTACGACGAAAACAGCCGAATCTCTTCCAGACAGTGAAAGCAAATGACGAGTCTGAAATCGAGGATTTGTGTGTCCCTGAGATTCGCTTGTAAGGAGCGAAAACAGTTGCATGTCGGTCGCGATCTCTCCACAATCGAGAGACAAGCCCCAACGTAACCTCACACGATTGACCCACCGGAGTTTTTTCATGGTCCGCACATCCGCCCGTATTGCTCTCCTGTTTGCCTGTGCCTTCTCTCTGATCACTTCCAGCGTTCAGGCCCACGACCCCGTCGAAGAAATGGCCACCGCCGCCAATCGGTTCCTGAAATCGCTCGACAAAGAACAGACAGCCGCCGCTCATTTCAAATGGGACGACGACAAACGCGAAGGCTGGTATTTCGTGCCGGACAAGTTCATCAAGCCCGCCGGCAAACGTTACGGCCTGCCGCTGACCAAGATGAATGGGGCTCAAAGAGCGTTGGCGACGGGATTGCTGTCGTCGGCACTCAGTCACAAGGGGTTCATGCAGGCACAAACCGTGATGAGCCTCGAACAAATTCTGCACGAACTCGAAAACGAAAATCCGATTCGTAATCCGGCGTTGTATTACGTCTCCATTTTCGGTGAACCGTCCGCGAAGGGAACCTGGTCCTGGCGGTACGAAGGACACCATCTCTCGATCAATATTACAATCGTCAAAGGAAAACTGTTGTCGGTCACTCCCTCCTTCTTCGGATCGAACCCGGCGACCGTGAAAGAGGGGACGCTCAAAGGATTGCAGACCTTGGCGGACGAAGAAAATCTGGCCCGCGAATTGGTGAAGTCCCTCTCCGCCGAGCAGAAGAAGAAAGCGATTCTCGCTGCCGAAGCGCCTGCCGATATCTTCACCGGCCAGGATCGCAAGGTCGACAAAGGGCTGTTCACACCGACTAAAGGAATCAGCCAGGATGAGCTGAACGCCGACCAGAAAAAACTGCTTGACCAAATGATCAAGACCTACGCTCTGAAGTATCGTCTGGAAATTGTGGAGCAGATGAAAGAACGGAAGAACCTGTTCTCCGCCAAAGATGTCCGCTTTGCCTGGATGGGCGGCACCGAGCCGGGACAAGGTCACTACTATCGCGTGCAGACCCCGATCTTCCTGTTCGAATACGATTGTACTCAGAACGATGCGAATCACGTGCACGCCGTCTGGCGGGACTTCGACGGTGACTTCGGAGCCGACCTCCTGCGAATGCACTACGAACAAGATCACAAGAAGTGATTGGGGTCAGGTCTCAAATTCAAGCCACGGCTGGAGTCATCAGTCGTGGCAATTTTTTGGTGTCACAGCAGATCAGAAGTCATACAGGCTGATATATTGCATCCAAACCTGATTAAACAATTCGTTGTTCTCATGTAGCCAGACATGTAGCGGGTAAAACCATTCGAGTTTTTGCGAGAGTTGACTTGGGTCTGATCCTGGTGAGAGGGCCAGACAAATCTTGAAACTCCATGGGGGAGAAAGAATGTAAAGGATAGGTAACAGCAGACCGATGACGATGCATCCCAGTCCGGTCCAGGATCCTTTGTTCTCTCCCCGATCGTCTCGAGTTTGGATTTCCTGCGGATTCAGATCTCCCACCCCTGGCGGTACTCCTTGCTGACGTATTGATTCAATTCCGGTTTGTTGGTCACCTTCATCTCGGCGGAGTCCCAATGCAAACGCTCGCCGGGAGCACGCAGCGCCAATACGCCCAGCAATACGGTCTCCGTCATCGGTCCGGCGTAGCCGAAATGGCAGACGGTTTGCCCGACGCCGCGGCAGGCGTCGAACCATTCTTCGTAGTGCCCGCGAGAGCGAGGGATGGTTTTCGGGATGTTCCTTGCTTCCTCGCGCAATTCGACTGGAATCACGCGCGGCGTCCCGCCGTGGGAGCCGTGATACATTTTCCCTTTACTGCCGATATAGAGCGCTCCGTTGGACGGGAGCGATTCTCCTTCAGGCATTTCGTCGGGAGTCGCCGGCATTAACCCGCCATCGTACCAGGTCATTTTGACCGGCGGCAGGTCCCCCCGAGCTGGGAAATCATAATAGATGATCGAGGCTTTGGGGTAGGTTTCGAAATTCCATTTGTTATTGATTCGCGAGCCTTCGATGGTGTTGCGGGCTTCGACTGTTTCCGGCGCTCCGAGGCTCAGCGCCCAGTAAGGATGATCGATAATATGACAACCCATGTCCCCCAACGCTCCGGTTCCGAAATCCCACCAGCCTCGCCATTTGAACGGGACATAATCGGGATGATAGGCTCGCTCGGGAGCCGGACCGAGCCACAAATTCCAGTCGAGTTCCGCAGGTACAGCCGGAGTCTCAGTCGGCTTTTCGACTCCCTGCGGCCACCAGCCTCCCGGGCGGTCGGTCCAGACATGCACTTCGCGAACGTCGCCGATGAGTCCCGCCTGAATCCATTCATTGGTGAGACGCGCCCCTTCGGCGCCGTGTCCCTGATTCCCCATTTGAGTGACGACGCCCGCTTTCTCGGCGGCTTTGGTGAGAACCCTCGCTTCGTGCAGCGTGTGCGTCAATGGTTTCTGGCAATAGACATGCTTGCCCATGTTGATGGCCATCAGGGACGCCGGGGCGTGAATGTGGTCGGGCGTCCCGACCGTGACGGCGTCGATATTTTTTTCTTCCTTGTCGAGCAGCATGCGAAAGTCTTTGTAACGTGTGGCTTTGGGAAACTTGTTGAACGTTCCCGCCGCGCGGCGTTCGTCCACATCGCACAAGGCAACGATGTTCGCGCCGTTGGAAGCATGTCGGTTGATATCTCCACCTCCCATCCCACCGGCGCCGATACCCGCGACGTTGATCGTCTCACTGGGTGCCAGATACCCCATGCCGAGTACGTGACGCGGAACGATGGTCGCCGCCATCGAGGCGGCAAAGGTACTGCCAAGAAATTGGCGACGCGAGGAAGAATTTGGGGAATTCTGCGTTTTGGACTGGTCAGTCATGAAGGTCTCCAAAGGAGTGTGTGGACATGGTGTGTGGGTTGATTTTGATTTTCAGGGCAGTTCAAACGAATGCTCGTCCGGTTTGATCGTCAGCACGGGACAAGGAGCCTTCTGGACCACTTTTTCAGCGATACTTCCCAGGAGAGCGTGGGACACGATTCCGCGTCCGTGCGTTCCTATCACGATCAAGTCGGCAGGCAACTCCCGGGCGAAGCGGACGATCTCGACAAACTCCTTGCCGTGCTCCACAGCAAAAGTCACGTTGTGCGATTGCGTCCATTCGTGGGATAACAGTTCGCCCAGTTGGTTGAAGGCCGCCACTTCAAGTTCTTCCGCGTTTTTCTCAATCTGGTCGAGAAAGCCGGGAAAGACGGTCCCTTCCCCGTAACTGGGCCACTCCGTGGCATAATCCCGAACGACGTGCAGCACGTGCAGTTCCGCATTAAATTTCTCCGTGAGATCGCAGGCACACGCCAGAGCCTTATTCGCGGTCTCACTGAAATCTGTGGGACATAAAATGCGTTTGATCGAAAAGTCCATAGTTTTGTCATCTCTGTGTGGGAAACGATTCTGTGTGAGAAACGATTTGAATAGGCAACTGTGAGCTACTTCACCGTATTTCGGTAGACCCACTCTAGAATAATGGTGTCCATCATGTCCCACTTCCCTTTCGTATGTAAAGGATTTTTTATGAGACTCGTACAGCCCCTGCTGTTCTGCACTGTCATAGTGTGGGGAACTTCCATTCTTCAGGCCGACGAGATCAAATTGGGCGACAAAGCCCCGGACTTTGAAGTGACCAATATGGATGGGAAAACCGTCAAACTTTCCGACTGGGTCGGCAAGAAAAAACTAGTGGTCGTGTTCAGTCGAGCACACTGGTGCCCGTTCTGTATGGGGCAATTGAAAGACCTCTCGAAACATTACGACGACATTACAAAAGCAGGCGGCGAGGTGATTGTCGTCTTTCGGGAAGAAAGAGACGGCGTGAAAGGATTGAAAAAATCTCAACAGGCCGCTTCCTCAGAGTTTCCGCTGCTGCTGGACCTGGGTGCCAAAGCGACGCCCGAGTACAGCACCACAGGATTTACCACGTACATCATCGGAAAAGATGGAACCGTCGAGACGATTCTGTCCGGCAAGAAGACCAATCGACCGAAAGCAGAGGCGATCATCGCAGCATTGAATGACTAATTACCATCTGGATTCCGGTTCCCCGCTCGGTTACGCTCACTTAGAGACAGATTTTGTCTCTGAGTTTTTTCTTGCGCCGAGAAAGTCTGCGATCATGTTTCGATTTGTTGTGTTCACGATGTACGGGATTTTGTCGCTCTTCGTTTCGATTGGAGAGTCTGCTCCTCCCAATGTCGTGCTCATGCTGGCGGATGATCTCGGCTACGGCGATCTCAGTTGCTACGGCAGTCCGGAAACAAACACCCCCAATCTGGACAAGCTGGCTGCGGAGGGAATGCGATTCACCGATTTCTACGCGGCGTGTGCCGTTTGCTCGCCGTCGCGGGGAGCCACCATGACGGGACGATTTTCCGTCCGAGCCGCCATTTATAGTTGGATCCATACCTCTCACGAAATGCACCTTCGTGAGGAGGAAATCACCATTGCCGAACTCCTGAAAGAGCAAGATTACTCAACGGCCCACATCGGCAAATGGCACCTCGGATATGATCTCGTGGAAGGTTCGGGCGACAAGCCGAATCCCGGCGATCACGGATTCGATTACTGGATGGCAACCGGCAACAACGCCATCCCCTCGCATCGCAACCCGAACAACTTTGTACTCAACGGGAAAGCACTCGGAGAAGTGCCCGGATATTCCTGCCAGATTGTGGCCGACAAAGCGATCGACTGGTTACATACGAAACGGGACAAATCGGCTCCTTTCTTTCTGAATGTCTGGTTTCACGAACCGCACGCACGCGTCGCCGCTCCGCCCGAACTTGCTCAACGACACAAAGGGACGAAGAATCCCGCCTATTACGGCTGCATCGAGAACATGGATCTCGCCGTCGGACGATTACTGGATACGCTGGAAGAAATGGGAGTCGCCGATAATACGCTAGTGATCTTTACCTCCGATAACGGCAGTTATATGGCGGGAAGTAACGGCCATCTGAAAGGTCGGAAAACGCAGCTCTGGGAAGGCGGCATTCGCGAACCGGGAATCATTCGCTGGCCCGGCCACATCAAACCGGGGCAAGTGAATCATACCCCCGCGGGTCTGGTCGATTTATTGCCGACGATTTGTGACGCCACCGGAGCGAAACTTCCGGCGGACCGTGTGCTGGACGGTGTCAGCCTCTTGCCGCTCTTTGCGGGGAAAGAATTGAATCGCACAAAGCCGCTCTACTGGTTCTATAACCCTTCGCGTCCGGTTTGTGTGATACGGGAGGGGGATTACTGCCTGATTGCAGATCCTGAAATCGATCTCCCGAGACAGAATATGTTTAAGGAATCGTTCATCGGAGACATCAAAAAAACGGATCTGGTAAATTTCAGACTCTATAATCTCAGAAATGATCCGGGACAGGAGCATGATCTGTCGAGCCAGCAACCCGATCGTCTGGCGAAGATGAAACAGCAGATGATCGCCTTGCATCGGGAAGTCGTCGCGGAAGCGTACGACTGGCGAAATGACCTTCAGAACAAATAATAGCGTTCACCATTTTATTCAAGGAACCCCTCACATGAAATTCCTGCGCTCAACTGACTCTGTAAGTGTGAAAATTCCGGGGATTGTCATTCTGGGAGCGATGCTCTCTTTCTTCCTTGAGTCAGACTCGCTCGAAGCGGCCACGATTCGAGTCCCCGACGATCATTCCACCATTCAGGCCGCCGTTGACGCCGCCCAGACGGGGGACATGGTGCTCGTTTCGCCGGGAACCTATCGAGAGCGTCTTGAATTAAAACCCGGTATTACGGTGAAAAGTGCCGGGGACAACTCTGAGGGAAAAATTGGGCTGCTGCGAGCCGAGAAAACGATCATTGACGGCGCCTTTGAAAACGCTTCCGGTCCCGGAGTCAAAATGGCGGAGGACGCCACACTGGACGGCTTCACCGTGACGGGAGTCGGCGAATACGATGACGAAAAATGGAAATATCACCACGAGACGCAGGGCAACAATCAGTCGCACGCAGAGATCGGAGTTCCGGGAACCGCCGGCATCAGCGTGATCGGCATCGGTGACTGCACAGTCACACGGAATATCGTTCACCATGTCGGCTACTCAGGAATCGCGATCATGGGAGCGGAAGGGAGACGCGTCTCTCCGCACATCTACCGCAACGTCACTTATCGCAATATGGGAGGCGGGATCGGTTCGATGAAAAAATCGACCGCGCGGATTGAAGAGAACGTCTGTTTCGAGAACTTCTACGCCGGCATCGGTCACGACAACGCCAGTCCTCTCGTCTTAAACAACATCTGTTATCACAATATCCGCGCCGGAATCGGTATCAGCGAAGGGGCCCAGCCCATCGTTCGCGGCAATAAATGTTACGAGAACCGTCGGGCGGGAATCGGCGTCCGAACCGGGGAACTGACGCGACCTGTTATCGAGCAGAACGAGTGTTACGATAATGATATGGCCGGTATCGGAGCGAGTGAGGAATCGTCACCCATCATTCGCAACAATCGCTGCTATCGGAATAAACTGGTCGGGATCGGTGCCGATTCCCACGCCACACCGACGATCATCGGAAATGAATGTTTCGAGAACGAACGGGTCGGCATCGGTCAGCAAAATGGGGCCACGACCATTTTGATCGAGAATTATTGTCATCACAACAAACAGGCAGGCATCGGGTTCGAGAACACCGATTCTGGAAAGGCTACGCTGCTTCGGAATCGCGTCGCCGATAACGGCAAAGTCTCCGTCGGAATCAACGCCGGCTGGAACGTCCTGCTGACAGGAAATTCCTTCAAAAACGGCGACGGATTGCCGCCGGTGATCATGGTTCACAAAGGGGCGACGGCGACCCTCATCGATAATGTGATTTCCGGAGGCGGAGTGGCGGGAGTTCGCGTCGCCGGAC
>JABURQ010000041.1 GCA_014762625.1 Planctomycetaceae bacterium
GTACTGGGCGTCTCGTTCGTTTTCGAGTTGCTTGCTGGTCGTTCCGCTGCTGACCAGACAATGAAAACCGCTACAGGCACCGCAGGCGATGGTGATAAACAGGAACGGCCAGATCGGTGGAGCTCCGGTCGGGGCTCCGTTGGCGACGGCGGGAGCGGAATCGAGCAGATCGGCCTGTCCGGTCAATCCCGCGATGACGACTCCCAGCATGAGCAATCCCAGCGCCAGCACCAGTTGGTGGCTGTTAATGTAGTCGCGGGGTTGCAACAGCACCCAGACCGGCAACACCGACGCAATGAAACAGTAAATCAACAAGGCAATCGTCCAAACAACGACCGGATTCCCCACCGCCTCGGGCAGCGCGATCGGCAAATGATACGCACCGAGCCAGATCGCGCCGTACATGAGCGCTAGCGCGATGATCGACGGAATCAATAAGCCGCCCCCTTTACGATACACCCAGTATCCAATCACCACGGCAATCGGAATTTCGATCCAGACCGACAGGACCGACTGCGGGTACAAGGCGAAGATCGTCGCGATCACCAGACCGAAAATCGCCAGCACGATCGTCAACGCAAAGAACAGAATCAGCAGGAAGAGCAGTCGGGCGCGAGGGTTCATCAATCGCCCCGCGACTTCGCCGACGGTCTGCCCCCGGTTCCGTAACGACACCACCAGGGCTCCGAAATCGTGTACCGCCCCGATGAAAATCGATCCGAGCAACACCCACAACAACGCCGGTAACCAGCCCCAGAAGACGGCAATCGCCGGTCCGACAATCGGTCCGGTGCCGGCGATCGAGGTGAAATGGTGACCGAAGATCACTTCCTTTTTGGTCGGAACGTAATCGATATTGTCGCGGAGTTGATGACTGGGGACCTCGGCGTTCGGGTCGAGGTTGAAGATTTTTTGCGACAGCCAGCGCCCGTAAGTGTGGTAGGCAACCAGATATCCGACAAACGCGCCGACGGCGATCAGCAAGGTGGTCATAGGTGGTGGGAATCATTTTCAGGGTGGAGAGACGGCAATGTTACCAGAAAGTCCAGCGTACCCCGAAGAGAGCGCGTTTTCCAGAAAACATCACCTGAAAGAAACCTCCGCCATCTGCCAAAACAGTGGTTGCAACGGTGACGCGCAGGCTCGATAATCGAGGCACGCGCATGGACTGAAAACTTATAAGGTGACACATGTTACGAACTTTGAAACTCTCGATCGTTCTGGCTTTGCTGGCCATTCTGGGACCAACATCTCCCCTCACTCGCTCCGCCGACGCGCAGGGTCCGGAGGTCAAGCAACTCCCCGCCAAACAGATCGCCAAGCTCGACTCCTTCCCCGACGGCGTGATGAGTGTGGCGTATTCGCCGGACGGGAAATATCTGGCGGCCGGGTCGTACGAAGAGCTGCATCTATTCGATACACAGGAATACAAGCTGATTCGGAAAGTCGCCATCCCCGCCGGCGATGCAAAGTCCCTCGCCTGGCATCCGACGAAACCGCAACTCGCGGTCGGCTACTATCAGGACTGGGCTCTGTATTCGATTCCCGATCTGGAACCGACCGTGCTCCCCGGCAAGCCGCTGGGATACGTGACGAGTATTGCTTTTCATCCGGAAGGACAATGGATCGTCGGATCGACCGAAGGAGAAAACATCCATCAGGTCTCGCTCCCTGACCAGAAGCTGATTCGGACCCTGGAAGGACACAGCTTTCCGGTTCATGGTGTGGCCGTCTCGCCGGACGGCAAATACCTCGCTTCGGTGGCCGGTGATGAAAACCGCATCACGCGACCGGGCGAAGTGAAGCTCTGGAACGCCGAATCGGGAGAGCTGATCGCTGATCTGGTCCCTCACGAACGGGCCGCGTTTACGGCCACCTTCACGGCGGACGGGAAATACCTGCTGACCGGCGGTCTCGATGAGAAAGTCAATGTGTACGAAGTCAAGACGCAGAAGGCACTCGGGTTTTATAACGGACAGGCGCGTCCCGTGAACAGCGTCATCACCACCGCCGGCGGTAAGATTGCCATCAGCGGAGGAGGGGGGCGCAACAAAGGAAAGAACGATGTCTCGATCTGGCTCCGCGAATCGGGAGACGAAATCGGTCGCATCGAAGCCCACGAAGAAAAAATCAATTCGGTGTCGCTGCATCCCGACGGGAAAACGCTGGCGGTCGGCAGTAGCGATGAAACCGTCTCCGTCTGGAATCTGACCGGCCCCTTGAGCGCCGTTTCCGGCGCTTTGGCGATGGCCGACGAACCCAAAGAAGAAAAGCAGGAAGACATGCTCACGATCGGAATTATCGGCCTCGATACCTCGCACGTCATCGCCTTCACCAAGTCCATTAATGCGGAGAATCCGAAACCGGAGTTCGCGAATTGTCGCGTCGTCGCCGCCTATCCCAAAGGATCCCCCGACATCGAGAGTTCTACCAGTCGCGTGGAAGGCTATACCAAACAGATGCTCGAGATGGACGTCGAGATCGTCCCGACCATCGAGGAAATGCTGACCAAAGTTGATGCCGTCCTCCTCGAAACCAACGACGGACGCCCGCACCTCGAACAGTTAATCCCCTGCCTCAAAGCGGGCAAGCCGACCTTCATCGACAAACCGATCGCCGGCTCGCTCTCCGACGCCATCGCCATCTTCAAAGCGGCGAAGAAATTCGACGTGCCGATCTTCTCGTCGTCGTCGCTCCGCTTCACACCCAACGCGCAAGCACTCCGTAGTGGTGAAAAAATCGGCAAGATTACCGGCTGCGACGCGTACTCTCCCTGTTCGCTGGAAGAAACGCATCCCGATCTGTACTGGTACGGTATTCACGGCGTCGAGACGCTCTTCACCGTCATGGGCCCTGGGATCAAATCGGTCACGCGGACGGCGACCCCCGACTTCGACGTGGTCACCGGAGTCTGGAACGATAACCGCATCGGCACGTTCCGCGGGATTCGCGCCGGAGGAAAAGGTTACGGCGGGACGGCGTTCGGCGAAAAGGGAGTCGAGCCGATCGGAGGTTTCGCCGGTTACGAACCGCTGCTGATTGAAGTGATCAAGTTCTTTAAATCGGGGAAGCCCCCCGTGGACGAAAAAGAGACGCTCGATATCTACGCCTTCATGTCGGCGGCCGATGTGAGCAAATCGCTGGGAGGCGAGCCGGTGATGATCGAAGACGTGATGCAAAAAGCGGAAGCGGAAGCCGACGCGAGGCTGAAGGAGTTGTTGGGGGAGTGACTTTTCAGTTCCCCGCTCTCACGGATTCTACCCATACAGCTTGTACGCTTCGGACGATTTGATTTTCCGGGCGCGGATCTTGCCGTCGCCGATCTGTTTGCCGTTCGGATCGACGTAGACGCGTCCCGTTTTGCCGGCGTGCAGGTTGAGGACATGAATGTTGAAGATGAAGCCGCGGTCGCTGTTCGCTTTGAACCAGTGGACGTTGTCTTTCTTCTCGGAGATCGTTGACGCCTGGCCGACTTTGAAGGTTTCGTCGACGGTCGGTTTCAGGATCATCGACTCTTCGTCATCCTCCAGTCGGTCGTACAAACGTCCGCGGAACTCGCCCTCCAGAATCAGAAACGCAGTACACATATTGTCGTGGCCGTGCGGCACGACCGACGTTCCCTGCTTAAGTCCGAAGACCTGATGCCCGAAGACCAGTTCGGTCGGCAGACCTTCCACTTTCGGAAAAACCGGTCGCATACTTCGTTCGCCGCGGCTGCGGAGTTCCATCTTTGAGAGTTTGTCGAAGTCGAGGAACGTCATCAGTTCCGACAGTTCGATTTTCGCGAACAGCTCTTCGACTTTCTTTTGCCAGGCGAGCTGGGAAATCGCTTCCCCTTTGACGTCGCGACCGAGTTCGTCGAGATCCTTCAGCCACTGAGCGGCGATCGGCTGGATCTCGGCGGCGAACGCATCGCCCGCCGAAAGAGTTTCCAGAAACGCCAGTGTCAGCAGTGATTGCAAAGTGGCGGATGTGAATTCGCGACGGCTGAGGGAGGAATCGGTCATGAGCGAGGCTCCTAGGTGGAAGAGAATCCGGCGACGAGTGCGCCGTCGTCCTCCTCAGGGTGACGATCCGCACTCGCTCTGTCCAGAAAAATCGATTGTCAAAAAAAGCGGTGATCGAGATAAGGGATCAGTCCGGCTGGGGCCAGTTGAGATGCTTGTGCAGAAAGTCGAACGTCCCCTGGCCGTTGATGGTGTGCGGACCAACGAAATATTCGATCTCGGTTCGGTCGCCGATACCCAGTTTAGCGGCATAGAGATATCTGACCTTCGCAAATTCATAGGCGACCCACTCGTCCCAGCCGACGCCGTCGAAGTGGCCTCGTTCGACCATGAACGGTCGCGGCGCGATTAAGGCCGCCATCTCGGCATAGTTGAAGGTGCCGCCGAGATTGAACTCGTAGATTTCATACTCACCCGTCCAGACGTAGCTGTAGGGGAGGCGCGTGCTGGCGTTTTTGCGGACCCATTCGTTGAAGTCCGCTGAGCAGATCGAGAGGGCGTAATCGGTCACCAGGGCGGGGATTCGCATCGCACTTTTGCCGCCGTAGGAAAGACCGTAAAAACCGATCCGATCGCCATCGACGTTCGGCAGCGTCTGGAGCCAGTTCACAATCTGTTGATGCTGGGGAACGATGAGAGAGAACAGGGTCGTTCCGAGTGGATACGATTTGCGTTGCAGCGTGCGGAACCGGTCCTTGAAGATATAAATGTTCTGCGGGCAGAAGGTGATGAATCCGCGTTCGGCCAGTTTGCCGGCGAAGTCGTGATAGGCGCGGTGATCGTTCAGAAACGTGTCGGTCGGACGACCTTCCAGACCGTGCTGGCAGACGACCACCGGACGTTTATCATCCGGGCCCTTCAAATCTTTGGGGAGCAATAATGCGCCGTACGCAAACACACCGTCAAATACATCGAGGACGACTTCATAACCGACCCATTTGTCGGTTTCCCAAGTTTTACGACTGCGGGCGTTGAACGGATCGAGCGGCAGATCGTATTCGCCGATCACCTCTTCGCGAAAGATCTCGCGGTAGGGCTCGACCGACTTTTCGTAGGCTGCGAGTGATGACGTGTCGAGGTCTTTGAGGAACTCCTTGCGTACGTAAGGGGACTCGTTCATGACTTCCTGATTGTGTCGGTCGAGTTCGGCGATCTGGCGTGTGAGTCTCTCTTGCGCGAACGTGGCGTTCGTATCGACGGTCGATTCGGGTTGGACGTTGACCAACTGCTGTTCCACACCGAGAGCCGATTGAAAATGCCGGAGTGCTGGAGAGCCAAAGAACCGATCGTTCTGTTCGACGGGCAGCAGCATCACCTCTCCGTCCTTCGCTCCCCAGTTTTCGATACGATCGAATTCCGCTCGAACTTCCTCGAGGGACGCGGGTGTCAATTCCGCCGGTGCGCCCCCTTCACCCGGCAATGTCACTTCCGGACCTCTGGCGGGTTCGATGAGAAGTTTTCCGGGGCCGATCATGGAGGCAAGTTCCGCGTCGCCAAATTCACGTAACAGGCCGAAGACCTGTCGTGTGATCGGCTGCTTCCAGATGTCCTGTCGATTTTCGAAATAACCGCTGACCAACGTGACGTCGATGCGATCGTCGACGGCTCCCGCATACAGGGCGATCATGCCCCCTTCGCCGTAACCGGCGACTCCGAGCGGCATCTCCCTGTGTGTCTGACTGATCCAATCGACCAACGCGAGCACTTTCTGGACTTCGTAACCGGTCATCGTGCGACCGAGAATGAACGCCGGTCGATGCAGATATTCGCGGTGCGTCAGATTGGCGCGGCCGTTCCGTTTTTCCAGCTTGCGGCTGATGAGCGCGGGAACGATTACGTTTACACCGCTTGCGGCCAGCTTCAGGGGAAGTTGCGATTCCGAAGGGACCCCTTCCACCAGGCCGCAGAGTTGTTCGGGAGTCTGATCGGCATCGGGTAATACAATCGCCCACGCCTTGGCGTTGTCTGCGGTTTTCAGATAGAGACCTTCGCCGTGAACCCCGCCGAAGACCGGCCAGCGGACGCGGTGAATTTCTCCTCCGGGGAATTGTCCCACGAGACTCGATTCTTTCGTGGTTGTGATCAATTCCAGAGCGTCAAACGGAACGCGTTCGTCCACGAGTCCCAACTGTTTCTTGAGCGTCTCGACGGACGGCTTGCCATTGTCTCCCCAATAATTTGGACGATTGGCAATCGACTCTTCCAGCCGACGCAGCAGAAACGCGTCGCATTCATCGACGAGACGAGAGGTGATATCGCCTTCCCAGGTGAGTGGTTTGGTGCCGGGCAGGGGGTCGGCGGCAAGGGTTGAAACAGAGAGGAACAGCAGGGGAAGGATCAGAGACAGACGCAGCATGATAACGAACCTCGGCAGGGTAATTTGGCAGGAACGTTTATCTTAGCGCAAGGGTAATGGCGATTTCCAATCCTAACTTTGAACTCTGCGAAAATCGTGCGGAGGGTCCGTCTGCCGATCACTCTTCTTCGGGTTCGTCTCCATCCCCTTGACGCAGGCAGCGTCCGATCTGGCGTACTGCCTGTCGCAGGCGCTGGCTGTTTTCCACGATCGCCAGACGCAGATAGCCTTCGCCGTCTTCGCCGAAACCGCGTCCCGGACTGACCGCGACGGCAGCCTCGTTCAACAGTTTCATGGAGAAGTCGATCGATCCCATTTCGGCCCACGGTTCGGGGATTTTCGCCCAGACGAACATGCCGGCTTTCGGTCGGTCGATCTCCCAGCCGAGTCGTTCCAACCCGTCGCACAAGGCATCGCGTCGGCTTTGGTATTCGTCGCACAGTTCGGCGATCGCTTCATCGCAGTGACGCATGGCGACGATGGCGGCGATCTGGATCGGCTGGAAAAGGCCGTAATCGTAATACCCTTTGATTGTCGCCAACGCGCGGACCATCTCGGGATTACCGCAGCAGAAACCGATCCGCCAACCGGCCATGCTGTACCCCTTCGACATCGTCGTGAATTCGACCCCGACATCTTTAGCTCCGGGAGATGCCAGCAGGCTCGGGGCTTTGTAATCCTCGAAGCAGATGTCGGCGTACGCGAAGTCGCTGATAATCAGGAAGCCGTACTTCTTAGCGAGTTTGACCAGTTCGTCGTAGAAACTTTGTTCGATGACCGTCGAAGAGGGATTGTGGGGGAAGTTGACGATCACCACTTTCGGTACGGGGAACATATGCTCGCAGGTGTAAGCGATGTTCTCCAGAAACTTCTCCGGCTCGCGGACATCGAGCGCGATCACGTTCCCCGCGGCCAGCATGACGGCGTAGACGTGAATCGGGAAGGAGGGCGACGGCACGATGGCGGTATCGCCCGGTCCCATCAACGCCAGACACATATGCGAAAAGCCCTCTTTGGATCCGATACAGGTGAGGACTTCGCTATCGTGATTGAGTTCGACCCCGTACTTGCGGTTGTAGCGTTTGGCGACTTCCTTTCGCAGGTTTCCGATCCCCTGCGAGACGGAGTAGCGGTGATTGCGGGGGTCCTGAACCGCCTCGTTGATTTTGTCGAGAATCATCGGATGCGGCGGATCGGTCGGGTTTCCCATTCCGAGATCGATCACGTCGATATTATCGACGCGCATCTGATGCTTGACCTTATTGATTTTCCCGAACATATACGGCGGCAATCGTTTGACACGATCCGCGACGGGAATTTTGAACTCATCGTCTTCAAACAGACTTTCAGAATCGCTACGCATGATGGTCTTCGTTACCGGCGCGAGACGCCGTTTTCGGGAAGGAAAAGGAACCGGTCGGACAATCGAGGACGCCCGAGGGTTCGCGTAAGCCGTTATTGTAACAATCCCCCCTGAACCGGGAAGGTCGTCCCGAGCGCATCTGCATGAAAAAAGGCGTTTTGCCGAACTCGACAAAACGCCCTGACTCGCTCGATTCGCGTTCGCCTATTGCGGCTGGGTGGCGGCCGCCGGACGAATATTTTCGGGATTCTGAAAGCCGGAGGTCTGCTGAATGTCGGCTCTCGTACTGGTCCGTGTGAGATAATTGTCGACGCGGGCTTCTTTCTTCAGTTTCTGGAAGACTTCCGCGACGGCCTGCTGGACTTTTTCTTCTTTCACCTGTTCGTACAGGTCGTCTTTGACCTGATTGATGTCGGTGACGACCGGCTCGGTAAATCCTTCACATTTCAAGATCACATAACGTCCGTGATCGACTTCCAGAATTCCGGAAACCTGCCCCGGTTTCAGCTTGAAGGCCGCGTTTTCGAGGGTTTCATTTCCGGAGTAACGACGGATGTGGGGGATGGTTCCTCCGAGCGATCGACTGTTCGGCTCGATGGAGTACTCCTGAGCCAGTTCGTCGAAAGCTTCCGGGTTTTTACGCGCCTGTTCGTAGGCTTCCTGGGCTCGGCGGAAGTTGTCGAGCATGATCATGCGGGCCTTGACCATTTGGCCGTAATCGCGGACGAAGGCTTTTTGCATGTCTTGCTGAGTGACCTGGACGTTGTCGCCGGCCAGTTTTTTGAGAGCCAGCATGGGCCAGATGATGTCGTTCTGATATTGATCGGGATTCAAACCTCGTTCTGTTTGCAGCATCTGATACCAGGTTTCGATCGGCATTTTGAATTTTTCCGCGATCCGCGCGATCTCTGCCGTGACTTCGCCTTTACTGACCTGAATGCCTTGTTTCTGGCAGGCCTGTTGAATGATCATGCGATTGATGAGGTTGTCGAGAACTTCACCGCCGACACGTTTCACGCTCTCTTGAGCGACGGCGTCGTAGCTGATGTATTGGTCGTTCACACGCGCCAGATTCTGGTTCATGCGTGTGGTACCGGCTTGTTCGGTTTCCGTTTGGGCTCCCGCGGTTCGCGCGGAATAAACCTGATAGCCGATGCCGCCGGCGATCAGGATGATGGCCGTTCCGAAGACCAGGAATTTCCATTTTCCCCCCGAGTTCTGGGTCGGTGGGGCAGGTTGTGTGGGGGTGTTTTCAGTCATGACGACACTCGTCTCCATACGATGTCTCTGGGCAGTTTGGGTCCATATACGCCGTTCCTGGCGTCGCGGAGTTCTAGATGATCGCGGAAAATGGGTCAAGACCGGCCAAACTTGCTGGAAACCCACAACGCACGCCCTTCAGGACTTCCGTTGCCGCAATCCCGTGCATGACTTACAACTGCCGGCTCTCGTCCTACCGATTCTATCCTGCAACCCTCCCATGATGCCGTCCAGACCGATCATCGACTCCTCTCCAACGACCGATCGACACCGTCGCTGGATGGGGGTGTTTCTGGTTGTGGGACTGCTGATGCGCTGCAGCCGATACCTGATGCACTTTCCAATGTGGGAAGACGAATGCTTTTTGAGCGTCAATTTCATCGACCGCAGCTACGGGGAATTGCTCGCACCGCTGCAATATCATCAGGTCGCACCGGTGCTGTTTTTATGGATTGAATTAACGGCCGTCAAACTGTTCGGCTATCACGAATTCGCCCTGCGGTTTTTCGCCTTTGCTAGCAGTCTGGCGGGATTATTTCTGTTCGTCCATCTGGCCCGACGGCTTTTATCGGGATCTGCTCTGGTGCTGGCAGTCGGGTTGTTCGCGGTGTCGTATCCGAATATGAGGTATGCGGCCGAAGCGAAACAATACGCGTCCGATATGCTGGTCGGGTTGATCTTCCTGACCATGTGTGTGGAGTGGTGGCTGCGATATCGCGCGGAATCACCCGAAGTTCGCCGTCGTGCGGGGCACTGGCTCCTGATCCTGGTCCTGTTCACGCCGATCGGTGTCGCCCTGTCTTATCCGGCGGTGTTTTCGGCGGGCGCAGTCAGTCTCTTCGTTGCGTGGACCTTATGGCAACAATCGAGAACTGCGGAAGCGACTCTCCCGGCCCACTTGCGGTCGTTGTTGGCGAGTCGTGAGGGACGCACGTGGGTGAGCTTCAATCTCATCTTGCTCGGGAGTTTCGCGGGGGTACTCTTCATCACGGCGAAGGGACAAACCTCCGCTGAGCTTGGCTTCATGAGTCAGTACTGGCAGGATGCGTTCCCGCCGATACGGGATCTGGCGACTCTTCCCGGTTGGTTCCTGGAGACGCACTGTGGACCGCTATTAGCCTTTCCGCTCGGCGGTAACAACTATGCCAGCTCGTTCACAACGATTTGTTTCGCGATCGGAATTGTCGCCCTGATTCGAAACAACCGTGCTTTGTGTTGGCTGCTTCTTACTCCCGTAATTCTGCATCTGATCGCGGCGGGGTTACAACGTTATCCTTACGGCGGCCACTTCAAATTTTCGATGCATATGGCGGGGATCATCTGCCTGCTGTCAGGCTGGGGATCGGCGATTCTGATCGAGACACTGGGGCGACTCTCTCGCACGCAGCGTTATAGTCTGGCCATCGCGTCCGCTTATCTGCTGGCGGTGGCGAGCGGGATCGTGATCCGGGATATCCGTTCGCCTTACAAGACAGAGTCCGATATGCGGGCGCGGGCGTTTGCCCAATGGTTCTGGTTCAGTGGTTCGTTTGCCGGGGAAACCGCTTGTGTGGAAAACGATCTGGGGATCATTTTCTCTCCCGACGCTCATCGCGAATTGAGCTGGCAGGCCATGTATCAGGTCAATAAGGCGATTTACGATCCAAGCCAGCCGAATGCTGTGAACTCTAATGAGATCACACGGCGACGGCCGTTACGCTGTGTGATTTATCGCGATCCTAAGTTCGACTTTGACGAGCAGAAATTCGATTCCTGGCTGACTTCGATGCAGAGCGATTATGAACTCGTCTCCACCGATCGATTTCCCTTTCCGCGCTTCGAGAAGTATGAAACACGAAACGATCCACAGTTCGCTCGAAAAATCGATTACGTCGAGATCTATCAATTCACCCCGCGGTCGGATCGAAACCGTTATCAACTGGCTGAAGAACCCGATCGACCGAAACGTCGTTAGAGCCTTTCTTCAAATTCCATTTTGGCTACGAATGGCAAGCCAGTCACCCGCTTTTCGTTG
>JABURQ010000183.1 GCA_014762625.1 Planctomycetaceae bacterium
GGCGGCCGGTGCAGTTGTTGATAAGAGGTAGGGGTTTGCCGGTTCATATGAGCGGTGCGGACAGTCAGTCGTCCGTCCTGGCTCGTGAGTTCGGCGATTGGGCGGCCGAGCAAACCGGCTTGCCCATTCTCTTTTGGGACGAACGCTTCAGTTCGCTCTCCGCCGACTACTCTCTGCAGTTCAGCGAACTCTCGGAGAAAAAAAAGAAGGCCAAACGCGACATGCTGGCGGCCAGAGCCATTCTACAAAGCTTTCTCGATACGGAGGACCGGACAGCACAACCCGACGATTTGCGTCAATAAGGGTCGTCCGGTTTCTCTCGTTCAGTGAATTTCTCCTCGTTGCGTGGATGATGACCACATCATTAACGAATCTGATGGTCAGCCGCTCCGGAAAATCGCTGCGATCCGATCAGTTTTGACAAATTGCCCGATCGTCACAAAAGGACCGGCAAAAATAACCGGTTCCGGTTTGAGACCAACCAGCGAAAGCGAGCATCCTAGATGAAATTTGCTCGGAATTGGTGTCGATATCTTTTGATGGAAGCCTCCCCTTCCATCATCAAATCCAATAACGAGGATCGTCCCATGATTCGTCCCACTCTCCATATCTGCTGCGCGCTGGCGCTGACCGCTACTCTGATTCTTTCCGGCTGTCGAACTGGCAAAAAAACCACGGCAACGCAGCCAACGTCCCAACCCTCAGTGGACAATTACGCTCAAAGTAACGAGTTGGTTCCACCTCCACCAACCCGAACTGCTGCCCGGCCCCGACTGCTGCCGGGCGGGCCGACGGCTCCGCTGTCGACTCCTCCAAAATCAAATCGCTTCACCTCTCCTACGAGCCGCCCGTCTCTTCCACTGCCTGCTCCACCGGCAGAGGATTACTAAGTATTCCAAGTGATTCTGCACAGAATCTGAACGAATCCGAACCCGGTCTGGTCTTAAATTAGACAGTCCGGGTTTCTTTTTGCATAAGATCTCAGTGAGCGGTCAAGGTGCACAATCGCACTCGCACTCCTTACTGAGTATTCTTGTAAGTTCCATCTATCAATACTCTTGAGGCTTGTTGGACGCTGGTTTCGAGAAGAAAAAGACACTTAGTATTCAAAAAAACTTTCAAAAATTGTTTGCATGCGAACTTTTTTTGTCATCGATGTGTCTTCAGCAGACGTATATTTAAGTGAAGCATGAGTCAAGTGTTGCATTTTGAAACAGACTTTCGTGTCTTTTCAAAAGATCAAAATGTCCTGAAAACTTAGGAAAGAAATTGCAAGTCTCGGCCTAATAAGGGATTAGGGAAGAGGTTGGTAATTCAGAGAGCGAAGGGCATAACACTTGCCTACTGTTTCGGCGGGCATAGGTCTATTTGGCTTGGTCCTTGAAACATAGAAGGAGTGACTGAGATGTCTCGATATCACAACCCGGCAATGCGACAGCTGGCTGATCAACAGGTGCAATACGCGCCTCGAGATGTCCGTCTGGAACAAATCAACAGAGCGAAAGAACTTCTGGCGGATCTCGATCTGGAGGTCGATTACCACTATCAGGATCTCTGCGAGCAATTAACCACTTATCGTCCGGATCGTTATCCCGATCTGGTAGTGAGTGGCGAAGATGCGGCGCACGATTTGCGCTGTTTCGTCGAAGATCTCTCCGATAGTGCCGACCTCAGTGTGGACAGCTTTAGCGAGCCGGTCCTCACCGTCAAAGAGGTTAGCGATCAATATAACGTCTCCACGAAAACCGTGGACCGTTGGCGGGACCGAGGTCTCGTCAGCCGCAAGCTGCTGTTCGGAAATCGCAAACGTATTGGATTTCTGAAATCCGATGTCGATGAATTCGTGGCTCAGAATCGAGACATGGTCAAGCGAGGTGCTCGCTTCAGCCAACTCGACGACGAAGAACGTCTCGATATCATTCGTCGGGCGCGTCGAATGGCCCGCTACGGCGGTTGTCCTTCTGAAATCAGCAAACGGCTCTCGAAAAAGCTGGGGCGTTCTGCGGAAACCATTCGTTATACATTGAAGAACTACGATCAGGAACATGGCGCGAACGCGATCTTCCCACACGCCTCCTCACCGTTGAGCGAAGAACGCAAAAAGGAAATCTTACGTCGTCATCGACAGGGCGTTCCCGTCGATCGCTTGGCGGACGATTATTGCCGAACGAAAGCCAGCATCTATCGGATCGTTTCCGAAATGCGGGCGCGACAAATTCTCGAGCAGCCGATCGACTTCATGTTCAGTGAAGATTTCGAACGCGAAGACGCCGACGAGCTAATCCTCACGGCTCCACCGGAAATCGAACAAAAATCGTCGAAGACGAAGGCCCCTCCGGGACTGCCTCCCTATCTCGCCGCTTTGTATTCGATTCCGCTGCTGACTCGCGAAGAAGAAGTCTACTACTTCCGGAAAATGAATTACCTGAAGTACCTGGCTTCGGAAGCTCGCGAGAAAATCGATCCGAATCATCCCAAGTCCGCCGAAATGGACAAGATCGAATCGCTGATCGAGAAAGCCGTCGAAGTCAAAAACTTCCTCATTCGCTCCAACCTGCGACTCGTCGTCTCTATCGCCAAGAAGCACATGCAAACCGGCATGAACTTCTTCGAGATGGTCAGCGACGGGAACATGTCGCTCATCCGCGCGATTGAAAAGTTCAACTACACTTTGGGGAACAAGTTCTCGACCTACGCCTCGTGGGCCATCATGAAGAATTACGCCCGCAGTATTCCCAAGGAATTCAAACAGCGGGATCGATACCGAACCGGCATCGAAGAGGTCTTCGACTGGCGTCCCGATGAAGGGGAACCGCAGATCAAACAGGAACTGGTCAATAAACGCCAGCATCAGTTGATCATGTCGATCCTCGAACAGCTCGACGATCGGGAAAGAACCATCATCGTGAATCGGTTCGGTCTCGAAGAAGGCGTCGAACCGATGACCCTCGAACAGGTCGGGCAGGGACTCGGCGTGACCAAAGAACGTATCCGACAACTTGAAGCGCGGGCGTTGAAGAAGTTGCGTCAGATCACACAGGAAGAAAAACTGGAAATCCCCGGTTTGTGATCGACCGCCTCCCATAATGAGAACACCAAACGGACGGACGTCTGGAAGCCTCTTCACTTCCAGGCGTCTTTCTTTTTATGTCGTCTCCAGTTGATACATCCACCTCACCAGCTTCCCCGTCACCAGATCGGGTTGCAGAACCGTCTCGTCAACTCCCTCCTGCTTGAGAACGCTTTCCGCCGCCAGGTAACCGCTGCGGACCGCTCCTTCCATCGTCGCCGGCCACCCCGTCTCGGTCCAGTCTCCCGCCAGATGCAGATTCTCGATCGGTGTTGATTGCGAAGGGCGGGCCGATTCAATGCCGGGACGCGGCGAAAACACCGCTTTATGTTCGGTCACGACGCGACTGTTCAGCAGTTCGGCCTCTGCGACGGCTGGAAACACCGACCGCAGGTCGCCGAGAACTCGCTCAATGATTTCCTGTTGCGTCATCGTTTTCAGATTGCCGCTCGCGCTGATCACAATCTGGTAGTAGAACGACTTTTTGTTTTTCAAATGTTGGTCCAGGCGAGTCCGGTTAAACATCCACTGACTCAAATGATCGACGAAGACCGCGTGCGGCAGATCGGTGATCTCTCGGTCGAGCCAGAGATGCACGCTGCTGATGGGGGCTGCGGGGATCTCGGATAATGGCTGGTATTTCAATTGCAGTTCACTCGGCAGCAGATCCAGAACCCGATGCCACGGAACCGAGACGATGACGTGATCCGCCTCGATCTCGCGTCCGTCGCGCAACTGAATCGAACGAATCTTCCCTCGTTCACTGAGAGCGAGGCTCTCGACTCCGGCATTCGTCTGAATAATGCCGCCTCGATCCGAGAACCATCGCTCCAGAGACTCGCCGTAAAACTCCTCCAACGGAACCGTCGGGATATGAACTTCCCAGCCGTGCCGGTTGCGGAGAAAGCCGTCGATAAAGACCTGGGCTCCCTGCTTGAAGGAAATGTTGTCCAGCGATTCGCTTAACGCACTCACCAAAACGACGTGCCAGAAAGTGCGAATCACGTGTTCCGATTGACCGCATGATTCCAGAAATTCCTGAAACGTCAATCGGTCGTTCCACGTCGCCCGCTTGGCATCGAGATCTTCCTCGGTGATGTCGAACTCCTGCAGGAATTTCTCAGAAACAACATGTTCCCGGGTCGTGCGAGAGAGAGCTACGAGACGTCTCATCGCCTCCGAGATCGATTTCTTGTCCTGAAACGTCAGATACTTCAGTGACACCAGCGGTCCCGCCAGATGCAGCGGACTCGGCAACCAGCGGGACGGACGAAACCGGCTGATCGTTCCGGAACGATCGACAAAATGAAGTTCTCGTTGCCTCTCCAGAAAACCGTCGATTCCCAGAACGCGGCAGAAGTGCAGATAATTGGTGCAGCATCCCATCGCGACGTGCTGGCAGTTATCGATCAGCTCGCCACTCTCGCGGTCTTCAAACGAACTCGCCCGCCCACCCAGTCGGGGCCGGGATTCCAGGATCGTGACGCGATACCCGCGATCGGCGAGAGCGCAACCGGCTGCCAGACCCGCCAGTCCTCCACCAATTACCGCCACGGTTGCCATCGTGAGCTCTCTTTATCGAGTTCTTGCGAAATGACTCACAAATACTCTAGCGGTTGGACCGGTTGTTGTCTTGTCTGTCCGACGTCGCGGTTCAGGCAAAGATTTCTTTGACCACACGAACTTTTTCCACGCCCGTCAGTCGTTCCTTGAATCCGTGCGATTCGTAGAACAGTTCTTCGTTATCCATGCCGAGAAGATGCAGGATCGTGGCGTGCCAGTCGGCGACACTCACACGATTTTCCGCCGCCCGCCAGCCGATTTCATCGGTCGAACCGTACATGGTTCCTCCTTTAATCCCCGCCCCGGCAAACCAGACCGAGAAACCGGCCGGTCCATGATCGCGACCCGATTTCTTCGGATCGTCGCCTCGCAATTGCGCGATCGGCAGACGACCGAATTCTCCGCCCCAGACGACCAGAACGTCGTCCATCAGGCCGCGCTGTTTGAGATCGGCCAGCAATCCGGCGACCGGTTTGTCCGTCTGTTTGCAGATGCTCGGAAGCGACGAGCCGATATTGCTGTGGTTATCCCAGCCTTGCCCGGGCGGATGCACTTGAATAAAGCGAACTCCACTCTCAACGAGACGTCGTGCCAACAAACACTGTCGTCCGAAGTTATCGGTTTCTTTTTCGTCGATCCCGTAGTTGCTGAGAGTTTCTTCCGTCTCCGCAGAGAGATCGAGAGCCTCGTTCGCTGAAATCTGCATCCGGGCGGCGAGTTCGTAGCTGGCAATTCGTGCGTCGAGTTCCAGGTGACCGGCCCGTTTCGATTGATGAATGCGGTCCAGACGCCCCAGCAGATCGCGACTCAAATCGACGACGGCATCCGGCTCTTCGGTCTCCGATTGCAGGTTGAGAATCGGCGTTCCCTTGGCCCGGATACGCGTCCCCTGATACAGCGGCGGCAGGTAACCGGGTTGCCAGTTTTGCACGGTGTTGACGGGCAATCGCCCATCCGGATTCGCCAGGACGACATACGCGGGCAGGTTCTGATTTTCGCTGCCCAAACCATACACCGTCCACGCTCCCAGCGTCGGCAGACCGGGCATTGTTTTGCCTGACTGGATTTTGTAGATCGCTGGCTCGTGATTCTGATGCGTGTTGAACATCGACCGCACGAGGGCAATATCGTCCACATGCTGCGAGAGGTGAGGCAGCAATTCCGAGACCCACATTCCGCAATCACCATGCTGTTGAAACTTGAACGGCGATTTCATCAAACCGCCCGCCGAATCGGGAGACGAGAGATCCTTGGCGATCTCTTTCAATATTGATTTGCCATGATGTTTTTCCAGTTCCGGTTTGTAATCGAACAGATCGACCTGCGACGGACCGCCCTGCATCATCAGTTGGATGACCGCTTTGGCGCGCGGCCGAAAGTGCGGTTGCCTCGGGAGCAGATTGTGTGCGCGAGGAGCGTGGGAACCGTGCGTCTCGGCGGCGAGGAGATCCGAACTCTGGTACAGATCCTGGCTGAATAGCGAGGCCAGCGCGATTCCCTGCAAGCCGTTCGAGACGCTGCCTAAAAATGATCGTCGGGATTGAGTCATATCGTCACACGTTTCCAATAGTTAATCGACAAACAGGAACTCGGCGGAGTTCAAAATCACGTGGCAGTAATTCGCCAGAGCTCGCGATTCGGGGGAGCGATCCGATTCTTGATCGGATTCAACCGACTTCCATTTTTCCGTCAACGCATCGAGCGTCTGATGCGAGAGCGTTCGTTCCTCATCACTCGGGGGACGGCTGAACGCGAGCTGATAGACGCGTTCGATCTGTTGATCCCGATCCTCGGGAACGTCCGCTTCGACACGCTCCGCAAACGAGACCGACAATTCGCGAATCAGACTGTTGTTGAGCAGATGCAGAGCTTGCGGTGCCACCATCGAATTCGGTCGCTCGACGCAGTTGGGGCTCATCTGCGGCAGGTCGAAGTTCTCCAGAATCGTGGGGATTTCCTTGCGACGTTGCCGCACGTAAATCGAACGTCGCCACCCTTCATCATACTTGTTCGCGGTGACAAGTCCGTCTTTACGGACGGTGACCGTATCCGGCTCGCCGAATTGCGTGGTGTCCAGTTCTCCCGAAACCGCCAGCAGACTGTCGCGAACCGATTCGGCTCGCACGCGTTTCAACGGCATCCGTGAGAAGCGGGCATTCGCGGGATCTTTTTCAACCAGGTCCTCTTCAATCTGAGAAGACTGCCGGTAGGCGGCGGAGGTCATGATCTGTTTGTGTAACCATTTGAAACTCCAGCCGTTCTCCACAAACGACACCGCCAGCCAGTCGAGAAGTTCCGGATGCGTGGGTGGAACGCCGCTGTTGCCGAAGTTTGACAGCGATTCCACGATGCCGCGACCGAAATGATGGTGCCAGAGGCGATTGACGATCACGCGCGACGTGAGTGGATGCTCGGCGTCGGTGAGCCATTTCGCGAACGCGAGACGTCGTCCGGTCGTGCCATCTTTGAGGGAGGCTGGTTCAAAGGGAGTTTGACCGTCAGTGAGGACGGAGAGGACTCCCGGTCCAACCAGTTCGCCCGGATTATTGAACTCCCCGCGTCGGAAGACCCAGGTCGGCGACGGTTCGCCACGATCCCACAACGCACGGATCATCGGTTGATCGGGCATCTGCTTCTGCAGGGATTTGACTTGTTTGTCGGTCTCTTTTTCGAGCTTCGCCAGCTCGGAATTCTGCTTGAGCAAGTCCTTGTCGGAAATCGTCAGTTGGGCTTCGTACTGTTTGGCGAGCGCTTGCTGTTCGTCGGATCGCTTCTCTTGCGGAGTCTTCAACATCTCGCGCAGCGACTGTTCCATATCGGCGGGAAGGTCGGCGAGCTGCTGGTTGAGATACGCTTCGCGTTGCTCGGTGATTTGATCGGCGAGTTTCTGTTTGACGTCAGCGATCTGCTCCTCGATCTTCTCTTTCTCAGTCTCCCAGGAGCGTTCGATGTCCGTCGAGATGTACGGCAGGAACCGCCGCGTGGGGTTTTTCTGTTTGGATTGATTGGCGACTGAGGTCGGCTTCAACCAGTCGTAAACGTCGTAGGCTCCCTGAAAGGTCGCCACCAGGCGGAAGTAATCGCGATGCGGAATCGGATCGTATTTATGCGAGTGACATTGAGCGCAACGTAGCGTCAGTCCCAGTACCGAGGAACCGAGCACATCGATTTCGTCGGAGACCACCTCGAATCGTTCCTCGACCGTATCAACAATATCCGAGCCGGTACCGTCCGGAGCCTGTCGTAGAAACCCGGTCGCGACCAGCGCGTCCATCATCTCGGGCGTCACTTCTTCCGCGTTTTCAAAATCGTACAGTTCGTCTCCCGCGATTTGTTCCGTCAAAAATCGATCGTACGGCTTGTCGTCGTTGAACGCGCGAATTACATAATCGCGATACCGCCAGGAATGTTTGCGGATTGGATCGGCGGAGCGTTTCCCTTCCGAATCAGCGTAACCCGCCAGATCGAGCCACATCCGACCCAGGTGCTCGCCGTAATGAGGAGAATCGAGATAATGATCGACCATCCGTTCGTACCAGTCAGGAGATTCGTCGTTGACGAAGCGTTGCACGTCGTCCCATTCGGGCGGCAGACCGGTCAAATCGAAACAAACGCGTCGGATCAGTTTCAGTTTTGGAGCCGTTTTCGAATACCCCAGTCCATTGTCCCGGAGCTTTCGTAACAGAAACGCATCGATCGGATTATTCGCGCCGGCGATCTCGGGAATCTCGGCTTTCTGCGGCGGTTGAAACGACCAGAACTGTCGGTCCTCGTCGGTCACGACCGGGTCGGGTTGCGCGGTCTGGACACTCGGTTGGATGTCGTAGGCTTTCGCTCCTTGCGCAATCCACTTTCTGAGCAGTTCGATTTCCGCCGATTCCATCGGTCGCACTCCCGCGCGAATGATCTCTTTCGGCGGAGGCATATCCTTCGAGAGCACCTTTTGGAGAATCAGCGACTCGTCCGGCTTGCCGGGAACGACGGCGGGACCAGATTTGCCCCCTTTGCGAATGGAAGCGACCGTCCGCAGATCGAGTCCCCCTTCCTGTTTGTGGCGACCGTGACACACCACGCAACGGGCAAACAGATACGGCAGAACATCGTGCTGAGTGATTTGAACTTCGGTCGGGCCCTTCGCGCGAGCTCCCACCGCGAGCCACGATTTGATCGTCGCGAGTTCGGCGGCGGTTAATGGCGGTTCGTCTTCCGGGGGCATCCCTCCGCCATCGATCATAATCCACAGCAAACTGTCATCGACTGTTTCGGCAATCGCCGATTCACCCGATTCGCCCCCTTTTTTGAGACCGATCATTGAGGTGAGGTCGAGACCGCCCGACTTTACGATGTCGTCGTGACACTGTCCGCATTTTTTTGTCAGGATCGGTTGAATGTCGTCTTCGAACAGAGGTCTCCGTTCGTCCGCAGACAGACCTTGCCCGCCAACAACGAACAGCATCGTCAGGATGATTGTCGAGGTGAATTTCATCATGGGCTCTCGTTTTTTTCTCATCAAACTTCGGCCAATGTTCCCGTGCTGCCGCCGAAGGTGTCGGTTTCGACACCCAGCTTCTGCAGCATGGTGACGTACAGCTTCGAGAGTTCGACTTCCTCGTAATCCATTTCGGAGCGGAACGCGCGGTCGTCTTGAGGCAGTTTATGGGATGGTTTTTCGCCGTATCGCAGGAACTGACCGTGTTTGAAGCCCAGGTTTCCGCCGCCGATGAGCAACAACGGATAATTCCGCGAGAGGTGGAATGAACTGGAAGCGGATCCGAAGAACAACACCGTGTTATCGAGCATATTGCCCTGACCCCCCACTTCGGGAGTGGCTTGCAGACGCTGGGCGAAGCGTCCCAGTTCGTCAGTAATGAAGTTCAGGTAGGTGCCGAAGTTCTTCCAGCCGTCCGGTTCTTTGGTCTGGTGGGAGAGCTGGTGCGTCAGATTGAAGCCGACCGCTCGGGCCAGATAATCGCTGATTCCGACGCCGTTCTCACGACCGAGTTGATAAGTGGCGACTCGCGTCGAATCGGTTTTGAACGCCAGATAAATCAACTCGTACATCGTACGCAGGTAAGTCCGCGGCTCTTCCGGCGTGATGTCGAGTTTCAAATGATCGACGTCCACGGTTGGCAACGGAATGTTCATCCAGCGTTTCGCTTTGGCGACTTTGACTTCGGTATCGCGAACCGATTGCAGGTACTCGTCGAGAGTTTTCTGATCGTTCTTCGACAGACGACGCTGTAACGCCTTCGCGTCGGCCATCAGATCGTCGAGCACGCTCTGACTCAGCGCCAAACGCCGCTCCGCTTCCGCGTCGCTCTTGACGAACAGCATGTCGAAAATCCGTTTTGGTCGGTGCTCCGCCGGGATCGGACGTCCGTTCTGATTGAACGACATCGTCTGCGCGCCGCGGGGAGAACCGGTTCCGCCGTCGGTCGACATCACCAATGAGGAAAAGCGGGTCTCTTCCCCCACCTGGGCGGCGTAAACCTGATCGAGAGAGACTGTATTCTGGTAGTCGCCGGAACCTCCCGTGTCGGCACCGGTCAGAAACTGGTCGGCATTCGAGTGTCCGTGGACATTGCGAACGGCCGGGTGAGAGAGACCCCCCAACACCGTCGTCTGCTCGCGTAACGGTTCCAGCGGATTGAGACACTGCGTGAACTGGAAGTCCTTGCCGCGACCGTGAGGAAACCAGCTCCACTCCTGGTGTGCCGGATCGTCTTCGTGAGGCATCGGCACGCCGTCCGGAAGATAGAAACAGGCCAGACGTTTCTTCGGAGACTGTTCCGCCGCTCCCGCGGTGTTGGTGAAGGTTTCAAACGCGGGCAACGCCAACGCAAAACCGCCGACACCGCGGAGAAACTTCCGCCGATTCAGTTCGGAGATGGGCAGATTTATCATGGAAATGACCTCTCGGGTTTAACGCGACAGAAACAGCTCGCTGGTCACAATCAGCTTGACCAGCGTCTTCAGTCCGTCATTTTGATTTCGTAACCGGGTGGTGATGTCATCAATGTCGGCACGGTCCGCAAAGGTCAGCGGTCGTCCCAACGCGAACGCGGTCAGTTTATGAACGAGGGCTCGGGCGAATTGGTCCTGCCGGTTCTCTAATAGGAATGCTTTCAAACCGTCCATGCCGTCCAGTTCCTGCTGGTTGAACAGCACGCTCGTCGCATCGACCGGTTGATCCTTGATTTTATCGCGCCACGCTCCGATTGCATCAAAATTCTCGAAGGCAATCCCCCACGGATCGATCCGCGCGTGGCACGAATAACAGGCCGGATCGCTCCGATGATCTTCCATCCGCTCTTTGAGCGTCATC
>JABURQ010000106.1 GCA_014762625.1 Planctomycetaceae bacterium
CGCGTTCGTCCGTAGTTTGCCGATGAAGCAGGTGCGCTGATCACGCCCGCCTCCGACGAGGAAGAAGCGGTCGTCAACGGCGTCGCCCTCATCCGCAACGAAGCCCGCGTCACGATCGGGGGGATTCCCGATCGTCCCGGCGTATTGGCGGTTATCTTTTCGCAAATGGCCGAGCGGAAAATTCCGATCGACCTCGTGGTGCAAGACGTCAGTTCGGGAGGAGTTGCCGAGATCTCGTTCACCGTCCCGCAGGACGATCTGGCGGAAACGTTGACCGCCGCCCAGGCCGCCATCGACGAACTGGGGGCGGGAGAAATTCAGTCCGGCACGAACGTCTCGAAAGTTTCGACCGTCGGAGCCGGCATGCGAACGCATACCGGTGTGGCGGCGGAGATGTTTTCGATACTGGCGGACGCCGAAATCAACATCGGGATGGTGACCACCAGTGACATCAAGATCTCGGTCCTCGTCGATCGCAATTCCGCCGATGACGCGGTTCTCGCCGTCCATCGAGGCTTCGGTCTGGAGCAGGATCAACATCCCAACCCCAAAATCGGTTTCGTCAAAAAGGTGTCGGAAGCGGCCGACGATCAGGAAAAGCAGGCTCAACTCGAACGGGATGTGGTGGCTCGACTGACCACCATGGAGGATATCGTCGTCAGCGACGTCCATCTCGACCAGGCTCAGTCCCGCGTCACGATCAGTAATCTCCCCAATTCGCCCGGCGTCGCCTCGCAACTCTTCTCCGCAGTGGCGGAGGGAGCCATCATGGTCGATATGATCGTCCAGAACGTCGGGGGCAAGAACCAGACGAATATTTCGTTTACGGTTCCCCGCGAAGACCTCGATCAATGTCTGTTGCTGGTACGGGCGGTCCTCGAAGACTGGCCTGCCGCGGAACTGAGCTTCGAGAAGGAAATCGCCAAACTCTCTGTCCGCGGGATTGGGCTCCGCAGTCATACCGGCGTCGGACGCAAAATGTTTCAGGCACTCTCGCAGGCCGGAATCAACGTCACGATGCTCAATACGTCGGAAATTCTCATGAGTGTCGTGGTCGCCAGCGATGCCGGAGAAAAGGCGCACAAGTCCCTGTTGGAAGCCTTCGAACTCGACTCGTAAATCGCAGGCATCTTGTGAAACCCTGAAAACGTGGGGTATAGTAGAGATCCTCATCCAACTTCCCTCCCTTTCACCCTCACAGGTGCCACGATGTCTGTTCCCATCTCGCGACGTGAAATGTTGAACCGATCCGGTCTGGGTATCGGTTCGATCGCTTTGTCGAGTCTGCTGAGCGAATCGGGACTGCTGTCGGCCGCGCCGGACCAGCAGTCGCTCTCTTCCCTCGCCCCGCGACAGCCGCACTTCCCGCCGAAAGTCAAACGTGTCATTCATCTCTTCATGAACGGCGGTCCGTCGCAGGTCGATACCTTCGACCCGAAACCGGAACTGGAAAAGTATCACGGCAAACAACTGCTCGGCGGAAAATTCAAAAACGACAAACGGATCGGGGGAGCCGCCTTCGCGTCGCCGTTCAATTTCAAAAAACACGGCGAGAGCGGCATCGAAGTGAGCGAACTGCTGCCGCAGATCGCCGAACACATCGACGACATTTGCGTGATTCGCTCGATGGTGACCGACGTTCCGAATCACGAGCCCGGTTTGATGATGATGAACTGCGGCAACATCGCCCAGTCCCGTCCGTCGCTCGGATCGTGGACGCTGTACGGTTTGGGAACCGAGAATCAGTCGCTCCCCGGGTATGTGGTGATGTGTCCGACCGGATTGCCGACCGCTCAATCGGCGAACTGGCGGAGCAGTTTTCTTCCCGGCATCTATCAGGGGACCTACATCGATTCCCAGTTCACCGAACCGGAGGAACTGGTCGCCAACATCCAGAACGATTACCTCGTTCACGATCAGCAGAAGAAGCAACTCAGCTTTATTCAGAAACTGAATGAGATTCACCGCCGCGATCGTGTGGGGGATGAAAAACTGGATGCCCGAATTCAATCGCTGGAACTGGCGTTTCGGATGCAATCCGAAGCCGGCGAAGCGTTCGACATCTCCCGCGAACCGAAACACGTTCGCGAAGCCTACGGCGATCACGTGCAGGGGCGACAAACCCTGATCGCCCGCCGACTCTGCGAACGAGGCGTCCGCTACGTCCAGGTTTATCACGGCAAGGGGCAACCGTGGGACTCTCATAACAATCTGGAGGGAGCCCACAAGCGGTTGTGTAAGGAATCGGACCAACCGATCGCCGCGTTGCTGAACGACCTCAAGGAACGGGATATGCTCAAAGACACGCTCGTGATCTGGGGGGGCGAGATGGGACGTACGCCGACCGTTCAATTGCCGGTCACCAAAACCCAGGGACGCGACCATCACGCCGACGGGTTTACCGTCTGGATGGCGGGAGACGGCGTCAAAGGGGGCCACGTTCACGGGGTGACCGATGAACTGGGTTTGAAAGCGGTCGAGGACCGCGTCCACGTTCACGATCTGCACGCCACGATCCTGCATCTGCTCGGCTTCGATCACGAGAAACTGACGTTCCGCTACGCGGGTCGCGACTTCCGTCTGACCGATGTCCACGGCCAGGTGGTCGAAGGAATTCTGTCGTAACGATATTCCGCACTTGTCAAAACGTGATTTCTATGTCTGGAAGTCATTTCGTTTTTTTCGTCGTAAGTCCTCAAAGTTTGGAACTTGAGCTTCTTGCAAAACCTCAACTTCTCAAGTTCTCATCTTCGAACGAAACCCGATGGTTTTGCCCGTTTTTGACTCCCCTACGGAGAAAATGTGACATTCGCAGGTGTTTGAGTATTCGTTCTTTGTCTTTTGTGCTTGGTCTTTCGTTTGCCAAGCACCAAGAACAAAAATCAAAGTACTCATACATATTCAAATTGCCAAAGATCGAACTCTCTCTACCTAACGGCAGTTTGTTGTCAGACAGCGAAGAGGACTTTGCGAGAATGATTTGACCGCGGATGACGCGGATTTCTCGGATAGATATTGAAGTATCACCGACCACCATTCAGCGAAGAGCAGACCGTGGAGATCACGCGAAGGGAAGAAGTAAGAACACTGATGAAAGTAGAGTAGAGAAGGCGTTGAGATGTTTAGGTTTTGGTCTAAATCCGTATCCGGGTTTCCCCTGCGTGTCTCAATAACCACAGACCATGCAGTCCCAACTGCCTTCCCCCTCCTCAAACCGGACGTGCGGATTTCCCGCATCCGGCTTTCTTGCCGCCCTTTCTCGGAGGCATGCGTGATCCAGGACCACTCGGCCTTCCAACGCAGACAATGTTCTCGAAGATACGCGGGAATTGAATCCGTCTTGTGGGAGATTGCTCTCCAAGTTGAACGTATCCTCAAGCCGATTGACGCGACGACAACAGGGCCCCTTCGCTCGACCGGCGTTACCCGGCGTCCTCACTACTATGAGCCCCTCCGACTCCCGCACAAACCTTCCGGCGGTTATTGATTCCCGGCGGAAGTTGATGGCCGAACCATCGTCTGAACGGGCCTCCCAGGTTCCTCGGTTGATCTGTCGGTGCCCGCCGTCCCCAATCACCCCGGAGAGCCCGGTTGCTGCGTTTGCTCGTTGCTTCGCGACCGGTGTTGACTTCACCCTATCCGGAGGGCTGGCCACTCTCACTGGTTTAACGAGGCCGAATCGGGTTCACTTACGTTACGGCTGACACCTTCGTCTGGCGGGGCTTCGACCGTCGGATTACTCCGAGCAGCCGCCCGCTCGACTTCACGGCGAACGAGCACTTACCATGTACAGTACCTTTCAACTGAAAAGATCAACCAGGCTTAGCCTGGCGCACCGGAAGAAAACGGATTCTCACGGAAGGAAAAGAAGAGAACAGAAGAATCACGCAGCGGCGCGGTGGCGCAGAGAAAAGGAACAACATTCGACGTCATGTGGGCCGACACTCCGTGTCGGCATGAGCGATGTTGAGTGTTGCTCACGGGGGCTTTCGCTCACGCGAAGCGCCCCCGCCACCCGTGGTCTTGAATGGTCCACCAATCTCAACTGACCACGAACCACTGACGACTCACAAAAAAACAAATTGCCAAAGATCGCGATGTGGATCACCGGATTCCCAAATCGGAAATCCAGAATCCAAAATCGAATAACCCCGAACGCTAACTCCGGTACGCACGAAGCGGCAAGACCAATTTTTGGAGTGCTCTGACTTGTCGGAGCTTTCCCTTTCGATCCAATCAAGCGACCGTCCCGCAACGAATGAGAATAAAAGCGGTGGCAAGCCACCGCACTCCAAATCCTCAATGCTCGCCAGTGTTTGAAAAAAAAGAGCCACGGATGGACACGGTTGAAAACGGATGCTCACGGATTTGTCCGCGAGAATGAGGGATTTGAGATGAGCACAAGCAATAGAGAAGTAGCCGACAAAGAAATGTTGATCTACGTGTACATTCTGTTTAATTTGGAAGGTCGTAAAATTGTTCAGGAATAAATTCATCTTTTGTTGAGACAGAATTCAAATCTCTCTAGCTTTCATCATCCCAATCAACCACTCATGAACAGCTCCGGTGACTCAAAGTCGATCCTCTTGCCCGAAGCTTATCAGCACTACAACCTGATCGACGAGGCGAACAGACTCTCAGGAATCCATGGGCAGTTGGAGCTCATTCGGACTCGCGAATTACTGACACGCTTCCTTCCCAAGCCTCCTGCGTACATTGTTGACGTCGGCGGTGGTGCGGGAATTCATTCATTCTGGCTTGCCGAGCAAGGGTACGACGTCCATTTGATTGACGCCGTCCCACATCACATTGAGAATGCGAAGGAAACGGCAAGACAACTGTCGCACGTCCCCGTGGTCATAGAGGTTGGCGATGCGCGTACGCTCCCTCTCAATGACGGGATGGCTGACGCTGTGTTGCTGTTCGGTCCGCTGTATCACCTGACATCGAGGGACGAAAGGGTCCAGTGCATTGCAGAAGCACGCCGCATCTTGCGTTCAAACGGTGTCGCAATGGGGGTCGGCATCCCCAGTTTTGCGTCACTTGTCAACTGCTTGTCTGACGGGGCGTTGAGCGATACCTATTTTCGCTCAATCGTTGATGGTGACCTCAACGACGGGCAGCACCGCAATCCCAATGCTGACCCCAGATTCTTTACAACCACGTTTTTCCACCATCCAGATGAGCTCGTTGAAGAATTCGCTGCCGGGGGGTTTGAAGAACAACGCCTCATCGCCGTTGAAGGTCCGGGTAAACTGCTTCACAACTTTGAAGAGTGCTGGAACGTATCTGAACATCGTGAATGGTTACTGGATGTGATTCGTCGAGTTGAAGAAGAGCCCCACTTGTTTGGAGTCAGCACACACTTGATGACCGTCGCCAAGTGCTGACAACGCATCATAACAATGTCATGAACGCGGCTACCGCCGATTTCGCCGATGGATTCCCGCGACACGCAAGAGGCACGAATCAGATTCACGCCGGGGCGCGAAGAACGTTTTCGTCAATGTCCATCACGGAAAACGTTGAAGTTCAGCCCCGGGTTCGAACTCCCTCTTGTCGGCACTCCGCTTGTGACCTACACTGTGTATAGAGATTCTTCGGAATTTCGTAGCCTTCACCAAGTTTGACTTGGGCCACATGTGTTGACCCTACAAGTATTACTATCGGGGTCCGAGGCCATTCCCGGCCGCGTGTATATCCGGGTTCGCCCGGCTCACACAACCCGGGACCGAGGTCCCCACCTGGACTATCTGGGTCCAAACCATCTGCCCAACAACTGGTGAAGGTTTTTTGCTGCGCGGTTGGTTCGCCTTTCGTGCTTTTCGCTGGTGCTTTGTGATTGCTTTTCGCACGTCGCTCAAGATATGATCATGGGGACAGTATCCCCTGCCGCAAAGGTCCTCCGATGCAATCCGGCGATCTCATCTTCTGGATCATCATATGGATCACCGTAGAAACTGTGCTGTTGGTGACGATGGTTTTTACTATGAAGAGACGCTTACGCACACTCGATATCTGCGAACACAAACTGGCAGCAGAATTTCTCGTTCAGCGAGCTGATCAGAATTCTTCTCGTTTGAAACCGCTTTGCCCCGAACAGATTGCCGACGGATGGAACCGAAAGAGTATGTTCACAGATTTCAGTCTCTTTTTCTTAGCATCCGTCTTCTTGGGGTATCTCACCTTTGCTGATTATTTTTTTGAGAAAACAGACCTCAGACTGATTTATCCATCCACGTTGATGTTTCCAATTTTGGTTCTTGGGTTTGGCTTTCAAACAGCGAAAGTTTTTTTGAATCAACGTCGGTTCAGGAAACAGAATGTTGTGTTCGGCGATGGTTCCGACCGTTGGATTTCTGAGTACGAAAAATGCTCACCGACCTTTATAATTCTTGCGATATTCCTCTATCCTCTCTTGTTGATAGGCTTGTTAATCTCATTGGTCAATGACATGAAGGATCTCGCCCATACTTCCTTCATCGGTTTGAGCGTACTTTATTTTGTAGTGATGATTCTCTATTCCTTTCGCTCCGAACAAACCGCTCTCGGAAAAGCAGGACTCTTTGATCGCGGCAGTTTCGTTCCCTGGTCGCGCGTTGTTGAATACCGCTGGTTTCAGGATCGGTCGGCGTTGCTGCTCATCGTCGATCGCTGGTCGTCGAAATCGCCGATGGTGATCTTTCCCGTGCAGGAGGAGTTGCGGGAGCAGGTCGAACTACTGCTGCAGGAATACGCGGTCGACAAACGGCGGCAAGACGTCGAAACGGCCTTGGAGAATCTGGAGCAAGATCGAGGATCTCTGGGGGCAGCATCCGTCTGAATGAAAGCTCATCGCGATGGACAATCTATTTGATTATCTCTTTCTCTCCTTGTTCGTCCTCTGCGCTGTCGGTTGGTTTTATAGCCTGCAGCGAACATTTCGCACACGAGGCTTGCCGAATGCCAGATATCGAAAATACATACTGAAAGATCATCCCGAGTATGATGCTGAGAAGCTCTGCCGGCTTTGCCCTCAGGATTGGACTTATAAATGGATTTGTATCTATGTGATCAATTCAATCTTCCCCATGTTGGTGGTAGTCAACGGTTTGATCCTTCTTTATACGAAAAAAAGTTTCTGGAGAATGGAGGTCTCTGAGAGCTTGAAGTTTGGAGACCTGGCATTGGCTGTCGTCTCAATTATCTATGCGCTCTGGGTGGCCAAGCGATACTTGAGACAGAAGAGATTTTTCCAAGCCAGACACCAGAAGTTGCCACATGTTTCCGATCGCACAGATCCGGATCTGCGAAAATTGGTTTGTTTGGTTTTAGGTGGAGTCCTCATCTTCATACTTATCGTATCGAGACATGAACTGCTGAATTTCAAACTCGACAGTGATTCATTATTCCCACTCACTGGTTCGATTTTAAGCTTCTCAGCAATGTGCCATTTGCTACTACCAAACCATAACGACATCGGCGCGAAAGGCATTCTCGACACAGGCAGTTTCGTACCCTGGTCGCGCGTTGTTGAATACCGGTGGTTTGAGAATCGGTCGGCGTTGCTGCTCATCGTCGATCGCTGGTCGTCGAAATCGCCGATGGTGATCTTTCCCGTGCAGGAGGAGTTGCGGGAGCAGGTCGAACTACTGCTGCAGGAATACGCGGTCGACAAACGGCGGCAAGACGTCGAACTGGCGTTGGAAAAACTCGACTCCCCGAAATCCTCGACGACTCAGGCCTCTCCCGCTTGAGTTTGCGACACAAATCTTCGTACGCTGAATACCGACTTGACTGGGGGCGTCGCTGCGCTCCGTCCACCAGCCACCCGTGACATCTCTTTTTCCTAGTTTCTAAATCCTAATTCCTGACTCCTGAATCCTCTCACGCCATGTCCCTCTTCCACGATCTCGAACAACAGGAAGTCGATTCCGCCAAGCCGTTGGCGGCGAAGATGCGTCCGCGCACGCTCGACGAGTTCACCGGACAGCAACACTTCCTCGGCGAAGGAAAACTGCTGAGACGGATTCTGGACGCGGATCGTTTGTCGTCGGCAGTCTTCTACGGACCGCCGGGTACTGGTAAGACGACGCTCGCCGAGATCGTCGCCACGAAAACGGAGCGGACGTTCGTCTCTCTCAACGCGGCGGCGTGCGGCGTTAAGGAACTCCGCGAAGTCCTCGATGAAGCCCGCAAGCGGTTGGAAACGCGCGGCAAACGGACGCTGCTGTTCATCGACGAACTGCATCACTTCAACAAATTGCAGCAGGACGTACTGTTGCCCGATGTGGAGGCGGGTATCGTCAGTCTCATCGGGGCGACGACGTCGAATCCGTTTTTCGCGCTGGTGTCGGCACTGATCAGTCGGTCGCAGGTGTTTGAGTTTCAGCCATTGTCCCAGGATGACATTCTCCTGCTGATGCGCCGGGCGCTGGCCGATGAAGAACGGGGACTCGGCAAACGGAAGTTGGCGATCGATGACGACGCGATCGCATTTCTGGCGGATGTGTGCGACGGGGATGCCCGGCGGGCGCTAACGGCGTTGGAGATCGCGGCCCTGTCATTGCCGCTCGGTCAGAAGCAGATTACGCTGGAGATCGCCCAGGAATCAATCCAGAAGAAAGCGGTCCGGTACGATGCAGCGGGCGACGATCATTACGACGCGGCGAGTGCGTTGATCAAATCGATGCGGGGCAGTGACCCGGATGCGACCGCTTACTGGCTGGCGCGGATGTGGGAAGCGGGGGAAGACCCGCGATTTCTCGCGCGACGGATTGTGATAGCCGCCTCGGAAGATGTCGGTAACGCCGACCCTCAAGCCCTGGTGATCGCGAATTCCGCCGCTCAAGCGACCGAGTTCGTCGGACGACCGGAGTGTCGAATCATTCTGATGCAGGCGGCGCTGTATGTCGCGATGGCTCCCAAATCGAACGCCAGTATCAAGGCGGTCGATGCGGCGCTCAACGACATTCGGACGCACTCTGTGCTGCCGGTCCCCATGCATTTGCGGGACAGACATTACGCGGGTTCCCAACGGATGGGACACGGCGAAGGTTATCAATACGCTCACAACAGCGACGAAGGCTGGGTCGATCAGGATTATCTGGGGGTGGAGAAGACGTACTACGAGCCGGTCGATCGGGGGAAGGAAGCGGAGATCCGCAAGCGTCTGGAGGAGTTGCGAGCGAAGCGGGGTAAGGGTGATGAAAAATCTGACTCATAGCTGTCTGATAGCAAAAGGCCCTGCGATCTTACGATCGCGGCTCCTTGATAGCGAATGTTCCGGCTGGTCATTTTCGCTTAGAATTTGATTTTTCAACTTTCTTCCCGCGTCGCGAATTCTCGCTGAGGTGCATGGCCGTTGGTTTTCTCTTGAACGGAGTGGGATGCACCGTTGAGTCGATTTTTGTCGGCGGTCAGGTCTTTGGGAATCTCGGGGGGGATCCGATCGGGATGATTGTGTCCCGTGTTGTTCTCGGAGTGGTAAATGGTGATCTGGCAATCGTGTTGTTCGAGATGGTGCAGATATTTCGACGGGAAGCGGCAACGGTAACGAACGCGGGAATCGATGTATTCCGTCTCCTCAATCTCGGCGTGATCGTTGAGCCAGGAAATGACTTTGCCGTTCCCGGCGGAGAGTTCGATATCTGCTTCGACGATCGAATCGCCCAAACGGGTTAGAACCGCTTCTTCGAGTCGATCGAGTCCTTCGCCGGTCGCCGCACTGATGGAAACACAATCTTCGTGTTTGGCGCGCAGGACGTCGATCCAGGTCCGGTCTTCCACGCGATCGATCTTATTCAACACCAACAGGACGTTCGATGTATCGACGCCGATGTCGTTGAGGACTTCGTAGACCGTTTCGACCTGATTGCGGGCTTCGGGATGACTGGCATCGACCACGTGCAGCAATAAATCCGCATGGCGGGCTTCTTCCAACGTGGAGCGGAACGACGCGACCAGATGGTGAGGCAGATCGCGGACGAAACCGACGGTATCGCTGAGCAGCACATCCCCCCAACCCGGCAAATGCCATTTGCGGGTGCGGGTATCGAGTGTGGCAAATAACTGATTGGCGACGAAGACATCCGATTCGGTCAGTCGTCGCATCAACGTACTCTTGCCGGCGTTGGTGTATCCGACCAGCGAGACGGTCGTCTGATTGCGCCGGAGGTTGACGGTTCGTTCGCGTCGTTTCTCGATGCTGGAGAGTTTCTTTTTCAGTTCGGCGACTCGTTTGTCGATCAACCGGCGGTCAGTCTCCAACTGCTTTTCCCCCGGTCCGCGACCGGTGCCGATGCCCCCCTGAATGCGTTCCAGGTGAGTCCACAATCGTTTCAGTCGGGTCCGGAAGTAGAGCAGTTGCGCCAGTTCGACCTGCAGTTTGGATTCGTAGGTTCGCGCGTGGGTCGCGAAGATGTCGAGAATGACTTCACTGCGATCGACGATAATCGTATTGAGTTCGGTCTCGAGATTGCGGCCTTGAGCGGGCGTGAGATTGTTGTCGAAGACGATGATCTCGGCGTCGGTCGCTTGTACCAACTCCTTCAACTCTTCGACTTTCCCGCTGCCGATACAGGTCGCGGGATGAGGTTTGTCGCGTCGCTGAACCAATTCGCCGACAACACGGACGCCGGCCGTTTTGGCCAAACCGCGGATTTCATCGAGCGCGGTTTCAGGGGTGAGTGGAGATTCCGGAGGCAAAACGCTGACCAGGACGCCCCGTTTTGCTTCAACTTTTAGTTCTTCGCGTTTTGGATTTCCCAAAGAGTCTCTACTTTCGCTGTAACGG
>JABURQ010000119.1 GCA_014762625.1 Planctomycetaceae bacterium
GGGTCTTAGAAACTCTTGCGAAGGAACGATTTGATGACAACGCGTGCGGAACAGGTGGAGCCTCTCCGCTGGGAAAAGTTCCCGGTCCTCGATGACGGATTTGTCTGTCTGGTCGATGTGATGGGAGACGACAGTTCGGTCGTTCAGGCGGCTCGGGTCTCCTACGGCGAAGGGACCAAAAAAGTCTCCGACGATCGGACCTTGATTCGCTATCTGCTGCGTCATCGGCACACGACGCCGTTCGAGATGGTCGAAATCAAGTTCCTCGTCCGCGTTCCGATGGATTGCTGGCGTCAGTGGATCCGCCACCGCACGGCCAATGTGAACGAATACAGCACCCGGTATTCGCTGGCCATCGACTCCTCGCAAACCACGCCGACCGACGAGTGGCGGACCCAGGCAGAATCCAATCGCCAGGGATCGGGAGAACCGCTTCCCGATGATCTGGGCGAGAAGCTGACCGCCTCCGAAAAGAAATTTCAGGATCGGGCTCGCGCACTCTATCAGGAGCGAATTGAAGCTGGCGTCGCCCGGGAGCAGGCTCGAAAGGATCTGCCGCTTTGTACCTATACCGAGGCTTACTGGAAGATCGACCTGCATAATCTGCTGCATTTTCTCGCGTTGCGAATGGATTCTCACGCCCAGCAGGAGATTCGGGATTACGCGACGACCATCGGGGAAAAGATCGTCAAACCGCTGTTCCCGGTCGTTTGGGAAGCGTTTCAGGACTATCGCATGCAGGCGATGTACTTCACGCGTCTGGATGTCGGCGTGCTGCAACGCTTAACGCAAGCCGCTGTCGAGCAAGGTCTTGCCCCTCCCTACTCGGAAGAGTTATTCCTGGCTGCTCAGGATGATACCTGGAAAGAGCTGAAACGGAGCCGGGAACGGGACGAATGCCGGTCAAAACTGGAGCGTTTGGGACTGGTGGAGCCGAAATCGGAGGCATAACCGGTCCGAGCCGGTCGAATTTGACGGAAGTCCCGGTTAGGTTTGCGTTTCTGCCGATATCTGTTATCCTTGAGTACTGCGCCGCCGATGAACATTGGTGGCGAACAAAACATTTTCTATCGGCAACGCGAGGTGCGTCTGCCGCTCCGGCCACGAGGCCGTCGAAGAAAGTCACTCAAATCAGAGGAGGTTGTTTGTGGTTAAGTTGCGTCTGCGAGACAACGAAAACATTAATGATGCTGTGAAACGATTCCGTAAGCTGGTCGAACATGCCGGTATCAAGAAGGAAATGCGTCGTCGCGAATATTACGAAAAGCCGAGCGATGAAAAGCGTCGCGCTCGTCGTCGTGCCGAACGCCGGAATCGCCTGCAACGTCTCTCAGGCGGCATCTGATCGCAGGCGGACTAGCAGCCCGTTGAAAAACCTCAATTTTGCTGCGAATGGATTTTTGAGCTGAATCACATCGTCACAAATTCTCGCTAACAAATCCGTTTCTCAACACGCTGCCAGACCCCGACCTACTTCAAGACACGAACCGGAGTTTTTTAGCTCCGGTTTTTTCATGCGCTGTTTGACAACGAACTGCCGTTAGGTAGAGAGAGAGCTATCTTTGACAATTTGGTTCTTAGATTTTAGTGCTTTGTTCTTTGTGATTGGATTACAAAATTCCAAGTACAAAAAACAAAGAACAAAACACAAACAGTACACAAAAACAAATCCTGCGCAAGATGTGAAAAATCGGGTCAAAACTGGCCGTTTTCCACACGTGTTGATGACTTTGTGACTTGATGTCTTTCAAATTGCTCAATACGAAAACCCTCGGGAGTTTTCAACGAAACAGCGGAGTGTCATCCAAACACGAAAAGCAAGTTTTCAGCGATGGGCACAACGTTACTCGTCACCGCCGACTTCTGACATGTCGAGATGTTTCATCTTGCGGTAAAGATTCGAGCGATGTACGCCCAGTAAGCGGGCCGCTTCGCTCACATTGTCCTGGACCCGTTTGATCGCTCGGCGGATGAATTCCCGTTGGAATTGTTTGGTCGCTTCATCGAGCGGTAAGTCTTCGGACGGTTCCAGGCCGGTGGCCTGTCGTTCGGGACTCAGGATAAATGCGAGGTCGTCCGCCTGTACTTTATCGCCCACGGTCAAAAAGGCGACCCGTTCCATGAGGTTCCGCAGTTCGCGCACGTTGCCGGGCCAAGAATTCGATTGCAATCGCCGCCGAGCATCCATCGTGAGAACGAGGGTCGGTCGATTCGCCTGTCGGCAGAACTGTTTGATGAAATGTTCGGCGAGCGGCAGGATGTCTTCCGGTCGTTCCCGCAGCGGCAGCAGGTCGATCGTCACGACGCTGAGTCGATAATACAGATCCTCCCGGAATTTCCCTTCCGAGACTTTTCCGGTCAGGTCGGAGTTGGTGGCGGCGATCACGCGGACGTCGATCGGGATGGTTTGCGATCCGCCGACCCGCGTGATCACTTTCTGTTCGAGCACTCGCAACAGCTTCGCCTGCCCGCCGGGAGACATGTCGCCGATCTCATCGAGGAACAGCGTCCCGCCGTCGGCGAGTTCAAATTTTCCTGCGCGGGATTCCTTGGCGTCGGTGAAGGCTCCTTTTTCGTGACCGAACAGTTCGCTCTCCAGCAGAGTTTCCGCCAGCGCGGCGCAGTTGACGGCAATGAAGGGTTTGTCTTTACGCGGTCCTTTGTAGTGCAGAGACTGGCTGACGACTTCTTTGCCGGTCCCGCTTTCGCCGAGGATCAGGACCGGGAGGTCGGTCGTCGCCAGACGATTCACGGTATCCTTGAGGGCTTCCATCGAAGAGCTTTCGCCCACGATCTGGACCCCTTGGGTGACCTGTTCCGCCAGTTGCTGGTGCGACCGGATCAACTCTTCCCGCTCGCGACTCTGGTTCAGAGCGTTGGCGGCCTGAGTTCCCAACAGCGAGAGAATCTCTCCGTCTACCTCGTTGAATTCGCCTTCCAGTTTATTGATGACTTCAAAGGCGCCGATCAGTTTCCCGGCTCCGTCCTTCAGCGGACAGCAGAGCAGGGAATGGGTTTTGTATCCGCTTTCCTGATCGACCTTCTGATTGAATCGTGCGTCGGCGTAAGCGTCGTTGACGATGACGGTGTTTTGAGTCTGGATTACTTCCCCCACGATCCCGCGGTCGTCGGGAATTCGTAACGATCCCCCTTGGATACCGAGGGCCGGGACCGCGACCACTTCATGCTGGTCCTGATCCCAGAGAAAGATACTGGCTCGATCGCAACTGAGAACCTGAGTCGCTTTCTCAGCGATCACTTTTAAGAGCGATTCCGTACTGGGGGCGGTCGCAAAGGCGACCGACACATTCAGAATGCTCTTCAAGCGAGCGGCAAACACGCGGTCCTCAGCCAGGTGATGACAAAGCTCGACCGCTTCCGCCAGCATTTGAGCCGCTTGCCAGGCGGCGACGGCGCGTTCGTCGTCGATCGATTTGCCGCCGAGGGCGAGTACCCCGGTAATGCGTCCTCCTCGATGGATCGGGACCACCAGCCAGATCAGACTCCCGTAAGCGGAACAGACCGCTTCCTCCCGGTCGAGAACATCGTCCCGCCAAGTGAGATCGAACGCATCGTCGGACTGTCGTCCGCTTTGAGCGCGGAGAACCCACTGTTCGCCGCGCATCCACCACTGACAACTTTGGGCGGAGAATTCGGCAGAAAGTTCGGGAAGCAATTGTTTGAGGAACGCCTCGCAATCCGGCTCCTCGGCGAGACCTCGCATCAGACGTTCGGACCAGTCGGCAAGAACGGCATCGTCTCCGCTCTGCAACTCGGCTCTCGAAATCCAATGGGGTGAGGTAACAGACATGAATCAACTTCCGTGAATGATGGTCCTGGAGTTGAGAATCGTTTCGACGACACTCTCTCCGCGAATCTCTCTGTCATATCATCAATTTGACACCTTAGACCGGTCGGGAATCAAAAACAAACTGTCGATTTTTGGAATCTTTCGTATGGATGTTTTTTCGGGAAAAAATCCGTATCCTGTCATAAAAGGTTTGTGTCCGACACATCCAGATATCCCGATTTGTGGAAAGCTCACGATGATCTGTCTCAATGTGATACTCACAGTCAAGAATGAAAGTGACGTTCCCAAAGTACGCGAGCTGATGGTCAAGCAACGCGAACTGACGTTGCAGGAACCGGGCTGCGTTCGCTTTGAGGTTTATCATTCCGAGTCGGACCCCAAAATCTTTATTCTCAACGAACGCTGGGAATCGCAGGACGCTCTCGACGCCCATCGCAATGCGGAAGCATGCACCACCATCTATTTTCCACACGTCGTGCCCTTATGTGATCGAGTTCCCCATCCTTCCTCGTTGGTTGAATAACAACACAAAACAGCTCCTTTATTGTGTAGCTTTCCCCACTCAATTCCACCCACACTCTTACTGGAACGAATCCTGACTGATATGACCGAACTCAACAAATACTCCAAAAGAATTACGCAACCCGCTTCTCAAGGTGCTTCTCAGGCAATGCTCTACGCCACCGGGATGCAACCGGCCGATATGGATAAACCGCAAGTCGGGATCTCCTCCATGTGGTACGAAGGCAATTCGTGCAATATGCATCTCAACGATCTCGCCGCTAAAGTCGATGAAGGTGTCGAGAAAGCCGGCATGGTTGGAATGCGGTTCAACACGATCGGGGTCAGCGACGGGATTTCGATGGGAACGGAAGGAATGTCCTACTCGTTACAGTCGCGCGATCTGATCGCTGATTCCATCGAAACCGTAATGTCGGCACAGTGGTACGACGCCAATATCTCCATTCCCGGCTGCGACAAAAATATGCCGGGCTGCCTGATCGCCATGGCGCGTTTGAATCGTCCGGCGATTATGGTCTATGGAGGAACCATTAAAGCGGGTTGCGGTGATCTGGTGCGGGAAAAACTAGATATCGTCTCGGCGTTTCAGTCATACGGTCAAAAACTGTCTCACACGATTTCCGAAGAGGAACGGCAGGACATCGTACAGCACAGTTGCCCCGGAGCCGGTGCCTGCGGCGGAATGTACACTGCCAACACCATGTCTTCGGCCATTGAAACGTTGGGAATGTCCCTTCCATACAGTTCATCCACTCCCGCCGAAGAACCCGGCAAGATTGAGGAATGTCTGAAAGCTGGAGAAGCGATCAAAGTTCTTCTGGAAAAAGATATCAAACCTCGCGACATCATGACTCGCGAGGCATTCGAGAACGCGATGGTGATCATCATGGCTCTGGGCGGGTCGACGAACGCCGTGCTCCACTTGATCGCCATGGCCCGGGCCGCCGATGTGGAATTGACCATCGACGATTTTCAGAAGGTCAGCGATCGTATTCCTTACATCGCCGACCTGAAACCGTCCGGCAAATACGTGATGGAAGATCTGCACGCGGTGGGGGGAATTCCCGCCGTGCAGAAATATCTGCTGGAAAAAGGCTTGCTGAACGGTGACTGCCTCACCTGTACCGGGAAAACATTGGCGGAGAATGTCGCCGATTTGCCGGGGCTCACCGACGGACAGGATATCATTCATACGGTCGAAGAGCCGATCAAAAAGACGGGGCACTTGCGGATTATGCGTGGCAATTTCTGTCCCGGAGGAGCCGTGGCTAAGATCACCGGGAAAGAAGGACTTAGTTTCACGGGGACGGCCAACGTCTTTGATTCCGAAGAAGAGATGCTCAAAGGGCTCGAGGACGGAAAAATTCAGAAAGGGGACGTGATCATTATCCGTTACGAAGGCCCGAAGGGTGGGCCTGGGATGCCGGAAATGCTCACGCCGACTTCAGCAATCATGGGAGCCGGTCTGGGGAGTGACGTGGCGTTAATGACCGACGGGCGTTTTTCCGGCGGTTCGCACGGCTTCATCGTCGGTCACATTACCCCGGAGGCCCAGGAGGGAGGGCCGATTGCTTTGGTGAAGAACGGAGACACCATCACGATTGACGCCGAAAGTAATACGATCACGGTGGAGGTCGATGCGGAGGAACTGAAAGCCCGCCAAGAGACGTGGACCGCTCCTCCTTTCAAAGCGACTCGTGGGACGTTGTACAAATACATCAAATGTGTGAAGTCGGCGTCCGAAGGTTGCGTTACGGACGAATAGAGCGAAAGGAACGAGACGCCAACAGGGAGCTTCCCAACCAGCGACTCAATAATTATGCACGGTCCACCAGGACATCATCACGGCCATGACCACGCGCACGGTTCGCAGAACCGAAAGCGACTCGGGTGGGCGTTTGCCATGTCGTTTACGTACATGGTGGCGGAATTCGTCGGAGGCTGGCTGACAAATTCGCTGGCCCTGTTGGCGGACGCCGGGCATATGCTGTCCGATGTGGCGGCGCTGGCGCTCAGTTTTTTTGCCATCTGGATTGCGACGCAACCATCCCCCAAACATCGAACCTACGGCTATTATCGCGCCGAGATTCTGGCGGCTCTGATCAATGGCGCGTCGCTTATCGCCATTGCGCTCATGATTTTCTGGGAAGCGATTCAAAGGTTTCGATCTCCCGAACAGGTCGCCGGGTCGATGATGATGGGAATAGCGATCGGCGGCTTGGTGATCAATCTCATCTCGATGTCGATTCTCCACGGAGGACGGGATGCGAACCTGAATCTCCGCGGGGCCTGGTTGCATGTAATGATGGATGCTTTGGGAAGCGTGGGGGCGATTCTCGCCGGGTTGGCCATCTGGTGGTTCAACTGGGAATGGGTCGATCCGCTGGCGTCGATTCTGATCGGTCTGCTGGTCATCTATTCGTCCTGGAGATTATTGGCAGAGGCGGTCTCAGTGTTGATGGAATCTGCTCCCGCGAATCTCGATGTCGATGAGGTTCAGGATGCCATGCACGAAACCTGTGGCGTCACGGAAATTCACGATTTGCACGTCTGGACGATTGCCAGTGGATTGGTTTGTTTATCGGCTCACGCGGTGGTCGAAGAGCAAACTCCCGATGCAGATGTACTCGGCGAATTAAGAGAGATGCTTCACGAGCGGTTCGGGATCGACCACATCACGATTCAGATTGAGCCGGAAGGATTTGAGGAGAGAGACATTCCAGTCTGATCTTAGGGTGACCGCACCTGCTTGCGATAGATGCTGGGAGTCACGCCGGCCTGTTTTCGAAACGAAGTCGTCAGGTACTCGACATGCGTGAATCCTACGCTGGCGGCAATCGCGTCGAGAGTCATATCCGTTTCCCGCAACAGTTCTTTGACGCGATCCATTCGCGTGCGGACAATCATCTCGTGCGGCGTACAGCCCAGGACCTTCTGAAAGCGGAATTCGAAAACACGACGAGACAAGGGGATCTCTTTCAATAAGTCATTGACGTTGATGCCGTCACTCGATCGGGTCCGAATCAGATGTAACGCTTTGACGAGATCGGGATCGTCGATGGCGAGAATGTCGGTCGATTGTCTGGCGGCGATTCCCAGTGGTGGAATGAAGCATGCTTCCTCTGTGATCGATTTTTTCTTCAACAACGTGTCCAGAAGTTCGGCGGCTCGATAGCCCGTCTGGTGACTGTCGGGGATGACACTGGAAAGGGGAGGCGTACACAGATTGCAGAGAAGTTCGTCGTTATCGACACCCAGAACGGCGATTTCTTCCGGAACTGATATATTGAGTTCGCGACAGACATCGAGCAGTTGTTGGGCACGAATGTCGTAACAGGCAAAAATGCCGATGGGGCGGGGAAGGTTATCTACCCACTTTCGCAGGCGGCGTTGCTCGCGATTCCAGGAATACCCTTTTTCGGTGCGCGAACGGGCGTGAAAAAGTTCACACTTTTGGCCACGGTCGGCCAGAACGCTCACAAATCCTTCCTCTCGCCAGTTCGACCAGTTGAAGTCAGGCTCGCCACAGAATGCAAAGTGCTGAAAACCTCGTTCCATCAAATGCTCCGCCGCGAGTCGAGCAATCGCTGTGTCATCTGTTTCGACCCACGGAATTCCGGGAACTCTGCGGGCCGCAGAGACGTCAATCACCGGTAATCCGGTTTGACGAATCGCTTTGGCGATCTCCTCCGTTTCGATACGGGCGATGATGCCGTCTCCCTGCCAGTTTCGTAGCCAACCCGGAGGTTTTGCACCACGTTCTTGTTCGGGCAGATAAATCGACCAGGGCTGATGCTCGCGTTGATAAGACGTGATCCCCTGCAAAACCCCACGGGCATAGGCGTTAGAAGTTTCGATTAATAAGGCGACCGCTGGTCGAGAAGAATGAGGCATAGAAACGAGAAGGTCTCATGAAATAGCGACGGAACGTGAAATAGTATAGCAATTATGCGCAATTTCTCATTGCCGGGCTATTGTTTTCGGTTAGTGTGAATAAAGAAATCAATCTCCTTCCACACACACACACACACACACACCTTCTCTGGAGTGAGACCATCATGTTTTCCTGGCTCTCCCGCTCTCGTTTTATTCTGTTCACGCTCATCTTGGCTTTCTCAGTGTCTGGCACACTCTCCGCGGCAGAGAAAAATCCACTCTCGCTGCTGTTTCTCGGCGACAACGGGCATCACCAACCGAGACAGCGTTTCGAGCAACTTTCTCCTGTGATGAGAACTCGCGGAATCGATCTGACCTACACCGACGACATGCGTGAGATCAATGAGGAATCGCTGTCGAATTATGACGGCTTGGTAATTTATGCCAACACTACGGAGATCTCCCCTGAACAAGAGGCGGCGTTACTGGATTTTGTGGCGAGTGGAAAAGGTTTCATTCCTCTGCATTGCGCTTCGTACTGTTTCCTCAACTCTGAGAAATACATCGCGCTCGTCGGTGCCCAGTTTCTCAAACATGAAACGGGGATCTTCCGCACGAACATCGTTTCTCCCGATCATCCGGTGATGAAAGGTTACCACGGCTTCCGCAGTTGGGATGAAACTTACGTCCATCACAAACACAATTCAAAGAATCGGACGGTACTCGAAACCCGGACGCAGGGAGAGTCCGAAGAACCGTGGACCTGGGTAAGGACGCATGGCAAGGGACGCGTGTTCTATACCGCGTGGGGACACGACGACCGCACTTGGAGTCATCCCGGTTTTCAGAATTTGATCGAGCGTGGCATTCGTTGGGCGTGTGGAAGCGATCCAGCGGTCGCCGGTCCCTATGCCGACCGGCTGCCGATGACCGAATTGCCGCCGGATATGAAACCGTTCGATTATGTGGACGTCGGTCCGAAAATTCCGAACTACACCCCGTCAGAAAAATGGGGGACGCAGGGGAAACCGCTCACCCTGATGCAGAAACCGCTGTCGCCGGAAGAATCGCTCAAACACTACGTGACACCGGAAGATTTCGAATTGCAGTTGTTTGTTTCCGAGCCGGACTTAAAAGGCAAACCGATTGCGATGAATTGGGATGCGCGCGGGCGACTCTGGGTCTGTGAAACGGTCGATTATCCGAACGAGTTGCGTCCGCCGGGTGAAGGGCGGGACAGGATTCGCATTTGTGAAGACACCGACCACGATGGCAGAGCGGACAAATTCACTGTGTTCGCCGAGCAGCTCAGCATTCCGACCGCTATCGAATTCTGGCGCGGTGGAGCGATTGTCCAGAACGGCACTGAGACCCTGTATCTCAAGGATACCGACGGGGATGATGTCGCCGATACGCGGAAAGTATTATTCGGTGGCTGGGAATTAGGAGATACTCATGGCGGCGTAAGCAATTTTCGTTATGGGTTGAACAACTGGATCTACGCGATGCAGGGGTATAACAACTCTGCTCCGACCATCAACGGCGAGGAGCAACAGCGGTTTCGAATGGGATTCTTCCGCTTCAAGCCGGACGGCTCGGAGATCGAGTTTCTTCGCTCGACGAACAACAATACCTGGGGATTGGGAATCACCGAAGAGGGTTTGATCTTCGGCTCGACCGCCAATCATAATCCCAGCGACTTCATGCCGATCCCGAATCGCTATTACGAACGAGTCAAAGGCTGGGCTCCTCAGCGACTGGAAGGAATCGCCGATACTTACAAGTTCGATCCCATTACCGACAAGATACGGCAAGTCGATCAATTCGGTGGATACACAGCAGGTGCCGGTCATGCGGTCTATACCGCCCGAACCTACCCCGAATACTTCTGGAACCGGACCGCGTTTGTCTGCGGACCGACGGGCCATCTGGTGGGAACGTTTCTATTGAATCCGGATGGCGCAGGCTTTCATTCCACCAGTCCCATGAACTTGATCGCCAGCGACGATGAATGGTCGGCCCCGATTATGGCGGAAGTCGGCCCCGACGGTCATGTGTGGGTGATTGACTGGTACAACTACATCGTGCAGCACAATCCAACGCCGCAGGGCTTCGAGACTGGTCAAGGAAACGCTTATATGTCTGACCTGCGCGATAAAAAGCATGGTCGGATCTATCGAGTCGTCTACAAGAAAGCGGACCAGTACGAACCGGTCGATCTTGTCAACGCTTCGCCTCAAGAGCTGGTTGCTCTGCTCAAACATGACAACATGTTTTGGCGACTGCGGGCTCAACGGTTGCTGGTGGAGCGGGGTAAGAATGATGTTATGCAGGCGCTGGTCCAACTTCTGATGGATCACTCTGTCGACGAGCTCGGATTGAATGTCGGAGCCATACACGCACTTTGGACGCTCGATGGACTGGGGCTGGTCCATTCCGAAAATCCGATCGTGTACGAAGCCGTTGTCCGCTCTCTGCTTCATCCATCTACAGCAGTCCGCAAGGCGGCCATTCAGACGCTTCCCTACCACGAACAGAATCAGAACATCGGTCATGTTATCGTCTCGCAGCCATTTTCTCAGACTGATGCTCAACTGCAATTGGCGGCAATTCTAGCGGTTTCAGACACTCCTCAGACAGACGAATATGGTTCCGCGGGCGATCTCGTCGCGAGAATCAGTTGCCAGGATGAGTTTCTGTCAGATCGATGGCTCAAAGATGCCTTAACGAGTGCGGCGGCGATGCACGATTTGCACTATCTGACGACCTTCTCTCAGCCGGGAGTTGCACCACACGCTCAAACACACGAAATCATATCCATTGTCTCAGAACATCTGGCTCGCTCCGAACCAGATTCTAAGAAAATGAATCAGTTACTGGTCGGGCTGAAAGGGTCGGATTCAGGACTCTTGCTGACGGTCTTGTCCGGATTGAGTGAAGGTTGGCCGAAAGATTACGAGATTCAGATCAATGATCAGGCTCAGGATGCCTTATTGGGATGGATCGAAAAGCTTCCCCCCGGCGCGAAGGGGCAATTGATTGCTCTCGCCCCCAAATGGGGAACCGATCGTCTGGAAAAATATGCGATCGAAATTGTGGACGATTTAATGCAACAGGTGGAGAACGAAGAACGGTCGGCTGAAGACCGAGTGGAATCGGCCCGCAGTCTGGTGACGTTCCGCAGTACTGACCTGAAAGTTGCTGAGAGCATTCTGGATCTCATCGGGGCGCAAACGGAACCGGTCCTTGCGGATGGTTTGTTGAACGCCTTGCGACAGTCGCAGGCCGATGGGGTTGGGGAAGCGATTGTCGACAAACTTCCCGAGATGACTCCTTCCGTGAAAGCGACGGCGTTCCGCGTTCTCTTGTCCAATCCGAAAACAACAACCGCGCTTCTGTCCGCAGCGGCTGAAGGGGAAGTTTCTTTGTCAGAGCTCTCCCTCGACCAGAAACAGGCGCTGGCCAATCATCCCAACGCCCAAATCCGGGAGATGGCCAAACCGTTGCTCGCGATGGGAGGCGGTTTACCGAATCCGGATCGTCAGAAGGTCTTTGATGCTCTGGTCAGTGTGACCGAACGCACCGGGAACCCCGAACAGGGGAGGGAACTGTTCAAGAAACATTGCGCGAAATGTCATAAGCACGGCGATATGGGAGAAACGATTGGCCCCAATCTGACCGGCATGGCCGTCCATCCGAAAAAAGAACTTCTGGGACATATCATCGATCCGAGCAAAGATGTCGAAGGCAATTACCGGATCTACACGATCGTGACCGATGAAGGACGCGTGTTTAACGGCCTTCTGGCCTCGGAGTCGAAAACGACACTCGAATTGATCGACACCGAAGCGAAGAAGCATACGATCTTACGCGAAGAGATCGAGGAACTGATCGCGTCCCGAAAATCGCTGATGCCGGAAGGCTTCGAAAAGCAGATGACCGAAACGGAACTCGCCGACCTGCTCGAATTCCTGACGCAAAAAGGGAAGTACGTGCCGTTGCCCCTGGCGAAAGCGGCCACAATCGTCTCCACGCAGGGGATGTTCTTCGACAAAGCGGGGCAGGCCGAGCGGATGATCTTTTCGGACTGGTCTCCCAAAACGTTCAATGAGGTTCCTTTTCAGTTAGTCGATCCGCAAGGAACGAAAGTACGGAATGTCATTCTCCTGCATGGTCCGTATGGCAATTTCGCTCCCACCATGCCGAAAAGTGTGACTCTTCCCTGTAATGCCCCTGCGAAAGCCATCCATTTTCTCTCGGGAGTCTCCGGCTGGGGATTTCCCGCCACTCCCAAAGGGTCGGTTTCCATGATCGTGAGGCTGCACTATGCCGATGGCTCTCACGAAGATCACGAGTTAATCAACGGAGTTCACTTCTCTGATTATATTCGTCGGATTGATGTCCCCGGATCAGAGTTTGCATTCCAGTTGCGGAATCAGCAGTTGCGATATTTTGCGGTGACACCGAAAACTCAAAAGGTGATCGAAAAAGTGGAACTGCTCTCGGGAGGAGATCCCTCGGCCCCCATTGTTATGGCGGTGACGGTCGAAACACCGTAAGCTGATTCCATGGCGGAAGAAATCTTTGACATTGTCGATGAACGGGATCGGGTGATCGGTCAGATGGCCCGGTCTCAGGTACACGCTGAAAAACGACTGCACCGGGCGGTGCATATCTTTGTTTTCAGGACAACAGGAGAGTTATTGATTCACCTTCGCTCGCCCGATAAGGATGAGCAGCCGAATACCTGGACCTCCTCCGCCTCGGGACATCTTTCCGCGGGAGAGGATTATACGGAAACTGCCCATCGCGAACTGGAGGAAGAGATTGGCTTATCGGGCCATCTGGAGTTTCTCCACAAGTTTGACGCGTGTCCCGAAACGTCTTACGAATTCACGGCGCTGTATCGAATGGTCTCCGATGACGAGCCGACCTTCGATCCGGTCGAAATCACACGCGGCGAATATGTCACACTGGAAGAGCTAAAGAGTCGAATTGCGATCGACCGAGCGATTTTTTCGACCGCGTTTCTGGTGTTGTTTGAGTGGTATTGTCAATTCCTGGAGTCGTGACGCCGACGAATCGATCAGGGGCGTTGACGACTTTCTTCCACCGCTAAAGCCCATGTTTCCAACAGGTTCTGCATGCGAGTAACGCGCCCCGGATGCTGGTTTGCCAGATTGTCCTGTTCGTGCGGGTCACTTTTCAGGTGGAATAACAAAGGAGGCTGATCGGAATCTTGCTTCGGAAGATTTCGAGTCACAAACGGACGAACCAGCTTCCAATCTCCTTCGCGAATTGCTGCGTTATGCGTATAGCGAGGTACTCCTCGGTTCCATTGCCAATAAAGTGGTCGATTGGTTTTCGTTGTGTCCCCACGCAAGAGAGGTGCAAAGCTGGCTCCATCCAGCGGCAGCTCGCATGTTCTTTTCAGATGACACAATTCCATCAGAGTCGGCGTGATGTCGGTGAAATGAACCACTTGCTGTCTGGTTCCAGGATCGAAATGATCCGTCCAACGGATCATCAGTGGGACGCGAATCCCTCCTTCGTGGATCGTATATTTGGTACCGCGAAGTTCGAGATTAAACCGCGACTCCACCACGGGGTCGGGGCCGTTGTCGCTGGCAAAGATCACAAGGGTATTTCCAGAGAGATTAAGGCGGTCCAGTTCTGCCATTAATTGGCCGATGGTCTCATCCATGATTTCGACCATCGCATAAACGGTGGCAATCTCTTCGGAGAATCCTTTCTTCAGATAAGGGGTAACCCTGTCTTCTGGTGCTTCGATGGGCCGATGCGGCGCATAATGAGCCAGGTGAAGAAAGAACGGTTCCTCGCGATGCCTTCTTACAAACTGAATCGCGCGTTCGCCGAGGTCAGTTGTTAAATATTTATCCTCAAACAGTTCGATGCGGTCATTCATACGCAACCGGTAACGAAAATAACTCGGAACGTCTTTGTGGTTGATGAATCCTTCAAACTCATCAAATCCACGTTGATAAGGGTGGTGCTCTGGATTCAATCCACAATGCCATTTCCCGATCAACCCGGTTTTGTAGCCGTTCTGCTGAAAAATGTTACCCAAGGTGACTTCATCTTTTTTGAGACTGGTCATATTTGGATAAGTGATCTGGTTCAGAGTCACCACGCCTGTTCGATGAGGATAACGTCCTGTCAATAATGCCGCGCGAGCCGGTGCACAGACTGCGGACGCAGAATAAGCTTGACTGAACCAGATCGATTCTGATTTCAGTCGATCGATGTGTGGGGTGCGGGTCAAACCTTCATTCAGGAATGAAAGATCTCCCAAAGCCAGATCGTCGGCAAGAATCAGAATGACGTTCGGTTTTGGAACAGGTTCTTCGGCCAAGCACGGAATCTGGAGCAAAAGCAGGAACAGGAATAAATTTCCTGGAGATAAGGTGTTGGCGATTCTCAAGGTGTGTACTCCAAATGCTTGTTTATTGTTTTGCGAATCGAGTTGGTGCTTGGGATTGTGAACCGCTCAGCCAGTCTGTTACGCGTTTTGGGGGCGGATCGATTTCATGATACTCCCGAAAATCATCATCTCAAAAATTCTGTGTCGAATCGTTTCGGGAATTCCTCTCGTACTTTAATCGCGATTCATCGTTTCGTTCAGGACTTGATCGAGGTGATGTTCGCCTTCGATCATCTCCCATTCGATCAACAGCGCGGCGAGTGTGAGATCCGGAATCGCCTCCGAAGGAAATTTGACCAGGTCCTTCAGCGTCATGACGAGCGTGGATGTTTCATCCTGTCTCACTGTCTTCGAGAGCGAATCGAGATCTTCCTCCGTGTAGTGATGATGATCGGGGAATGAGACAAATGATTTCACCTCACAATTGACGGCGGTCAATGTGTTTCGGAATCCTTCCGGATTGCCGATGCCGCAGCAGGCGGTAACGGGACGCCGCTGAAATTCTTCCAGCGGCAGTATTCGTCCGTCGAGCGTCAACCATCCGGTGGGAGCAAATCGGGAGACGATCAAAGGGGGAACCGGAGCAATCGACTTGATCTCGGCTTGAAGGTTTTCCAATTCTGCATTTTCGATCAGGTCGCCGCGGGTAATGACAATCAGGTCAGACCGCCGCAGTCCCGTTTTGGATTCTCGTAACAGTCCGCGCGGCAACTGATAGCCGTAGCCCCAGGGGTTGGTCGCGTCAATCAGTACGATATCGAGATCTCGACGAATACGTCGATGTTGAAAGGCGTCGTCGAGGACGAGCGCCTGGAGGTCGGGTTGCTCCTGTCGTGCTTGCACCGCTCCCGCCACACGATCGGCGTTTAACCAGTGAGGGACTTCCGGGCAGAGTCGATCGAGGACAAGTTTTTCGTCGTTGTCTCCGCTTTCGAGGGAATGATAACCGCGGCTTAAGATGCCGGTGCTGACTCCCTGTTGGGTGAGTCGATTGGTAATTTCCGCAACGACGGGGGTTTTCCCCGTCCCCCCGGTCGTGATGTTTCCCACCGAGATGATCTTCACCGGAACGAGGTGAGATTGCTTGATACCCTTGTCGAAGAGGAGATTTCGACAGCGGACCGCCGCCGCGTAGCCGCACGAGGCGAGAAAGAGACCACCTCGCACGCATGAGGCCATCAGCCCACGTCGCCGACCGGAGATTAATGAGAGAAAGGCGTCCTGTGCCATGCGAGCGTTACGAATCCGTATCCTCAATTAGAATGGGGGTTAGAAATCGGTCCATCAAATCGATTCGTTGTGAGTCATAGAAAGGAGGGCCGCCGTGGACTCCGTCGTAAATCATATGCAGATGAACGGGACGTCCTTTCTGCTGATACACGCCGTGAAGTTCCAGTGATTGTGAAATGGGAACCTGCGGATCCTGGACCCCGTGAATTAACAGCAGTGGGGGATCTTCGCGATCGACGTGAGAAACGGGACTGGCCAGCTTGGCGAGAATCGGATCATCTTCGGGTTGTTTTCTGAGGAGTAGCTGTAACGCGGGGATGCGAACGCCCAAACCATGAGGTGTCGATTGTTTGAGAATTGTGAGAAAATTTGTGGGGCCGTAGAGATCGATAATCGCGGCGACCTCGGAGGACTGGTCGAGATGATCGCCGACGGTCCCTTCCAGTTTGTTGTCGCCGTTGGTCACGCCGACCAATGCGGCGAGATGTCCGCCGGCGGACGAGCCGGCAATCGCGATTTTCTCCGTTCTTAAATTGTACGTTTTGCTGTTCGCTCTCAGATAGCGAATGGCGGCTTTGATGTCGTGAACTTGAGCCGGGAAGGGGGCGACGGGAGACAAGCGATAATCGACGCTCGCAATCGCGTATCCTTTGGAAAGCAGATCAGCGAGCGGCATCGAGTCTTTGGAACCAGCACGCCAGGCTCCGCCGTGAACCCAGACGATGAGTGGGTACGGCCCATCTTTAGCGGGACGATGCAGATCGAGACGGAGGGAGTGCTCACCGACGTGCGCGTACTCGATGTCTTTCTGGATTTGAACTTCGGCCGCGGTGAGCGGAGAAAGAAGCATCAAGCTGCATGCGAACAGCAGAAAGGCAGATTTCATCAGCTCTCGTCCTCGGTGGGAATGTACTTGTTGACCATCTCCGCGTAATCCTCGCGCACCGGACTGAAACAGTCAAGCACAACCGCCGGGCCGCCAATCGCTTTCGCCCGGTGGGGAACATTGGGGGGAATCAGATACATTCCTCCCGGTTCCACGAGCCGCGTCTCTTCTCCAATCTGAAGTTCCATTTTACCCGACACGAGAATTCCTCCCTGCTCGTGAGGATGATTGTGGAGCGGTATCTCGGCCCCTTCATCGAACTCCAGGTAAGAGAGCATCAGATTTTCGCCGAAGGGAGTCCGCATGCGGCAGCCGGGAATCGGTTCGATGGTCGGGATGGATTCCAAGTCAATAAAGCCGGACATGGCGATTCCTTATTCTTTAATGAGCGTGTGAATGCACGAAAAAAACCGTGACAGTATCGGGGAGCGCTCCCAGAACCATCACGGTTTCCAATTGTATCAGAATTCAAAAATCAATGGGTGATTCAGCCAAGTTCTCCCATCTTCTTGCAGATCGCTTCCGCCATTTCCTGAGTCCCGACGGCGGTCGGGTCGTTGCGGTCTTCTTTCATATCGTAGGTGACATCTTTGCCCTCTTCGATAATGGCGGCCACAGCCCGTTCCAGCTTATTCGCGGCTTCATGCTCACCGAGATGTTCGAGCATCAGTTTGCCGGAGAGAATGAGCGCGGTCGGGTTCACCTTGTTTTGCCCCTTGTACTTCGGTGCCGAGCCGTGAGTCGCCTCGAAGACGGCCCCTTCGTGACCGATGTTGGCCCCCGGTGCGACACCCAGTCCACCGACAAGTCCGGCACACAGGTCACTGAGAATGTCGCCGTACAGATTCTGGGTGACAATCACGTCGTACAATTCCGGTTTTTGAACGAGTTGCATGCACATGTTGTCGATGAGTCGCTCGTTGTATTCGATTTCGCCGTTGGTATTTTCGACCTTGCCATCGAGAACCGGATCGGGAGAAACACCTTCCGCGAGATCGGGCCATTCAAACTTGGCACCGTAAGCGAGAGCGGTCGCACGTGTTTCGTCGTACCAGAGTCCGTCCGTGTACTTCATGATGTTGGCTTTGCAAACCGACGTGACCGTCTGGCGTTTGCGGGTGACGGCATAATCGAACGCATATTTGGCGATATCGCGTGTGCCTTCGTAGGAAATCGGCTTGATGCTGACTCCCGTGGTGTCGGTACCGGTATTGATTTTCTTGCCGGTGGCGAACTCATTGATTTTGCCGAGGAGTTCGGCAGTCGTCGGCTCGCCTGCCTGGAATTCGACCCCCGCGTAAAGGTCTTCGGTATTTTCACGAATCAGCACCAGATCGACATTAGTGCCGGAGAAGAAGGTTCGCACTCCCTTATAGAGCTTGCAGGGACGCACGCAGGCGTAAAGACCCAGTTCCTGGCGAAGATAAACGTTGACACTGCGGAAGCCCTTACCGATCGGCGTCGTGATAGGAGCTTTGATCGCACAGTCGTTGGCTTTGATCGAATCGAGAACGCGCTGAGGAACGCCTCCCTCGGCTTCGATCACTTCGATGCCACACTCCTGAATATCCCAATCGAGATCGACGCCAGTGGCATCAAGACATTTTTTGGTGGCTTCGGCGATTTCGGGACCAACGCCATCCCCCGGGATTAACGTGATTTTGTACATTTTTTCTCACTTGGATATCAGGGTTGAGAGGTATTGTCAGAAGGGTGAGAGTAGCAGCTAAAAAAACGGTTTTCAAGCATCCGGAGACTGGGGTCTCTTTACCGGGGATTCATCAGGATATCACGCCTCACGCTTTGACTCTCATCCAAATTCTCGCCATGCTGTAAGTTCACTTAACTGTCTAAGATCAGGAGAGAAGTTCCGTGAATGATGCTGCCCCATCGGACCAACAACCTGCCGGAGAATACGATCTCTTTCGCGAGCATCCCGCCATGTTCAAAAATCATCCCTTGGGATTTATCCTCAACATCGTGTTGTTGATTACCGGGTTTGCGTTGATCAAGGTCGGTGGCCCGTTCACGATGATCGCGTCGGGCGTGTCGCTGATTATCTTCGCCCAGTGGTGGGTGAAATGCATCGGCACGACATTGATCGTCACCAACGAGGGAACCACGGTCGAACGCGGCATCCTCTCCAAATCGACCAACGAACTGTGGCATTCCGACGTTCGTAACGTTCAGATTCAGCAAACCTTCTTCCAACGGATCATGAACGTCGGCACCGTAAATGTCTCCAGCGGCGGTCAGGCGGACATTGAAATTATTGTGCACGGGATTCCCAACCCGCATCAGGTCCATCGAATAATCGAAGATGAGCGTCGTAAACAAAACAGTCTCTGACTTCAGGTCGTCACATCTGTTGAGACACAAAAAAACAGGGAACCGATCGCTCTCGGCTCCCCGTTCATATTTCGAAACAGTTTCAATGCTTACAGCTCGCGGAGTTTGATGTTCCGCCATTTAACCCAGTAAGGTCCGGTTCCTTTTTTGATGCCGTGCACCTGTAAACCGATAAATCCTTCTTTATACTTCTCGACGAACTCTTCGCCGTCCAGTTTGGGATTCTTCTTGAGGTCTTCGATCAGGTTGAGGTCTTCAATCTGGCGACCGTTAATCCAGGTTTGAATCTGCGGTCCGACGGCTTTGATGCGGAAGTGATTCCACTCGCCGTTTTTCATGGCATCTGTCGGCTTGAGGCGATCTTCGGGAGTCAACCAGCCGCCGCCGGTCGCTTCGCCGTAGACGTAGCCGGCTTCGGCCGGGCCTGACTCGATTTCAACCTGTGGTCCGTTCACGCGATTTTTCGGGTCGTCATTGTCGGTTTGCGAACGAATCTGGCAGCCGGAATTCAGGCTGTCGTGAACCATGACATCAAACTGCAGCTCGAAATCACCGTATTTTTTGTCGGTACAGAGAAAGGAATTCGGGCTCCCTTCCGAGGTGGTCCCGAGAATGGCTCCATTTTCGACCACGTAATTAGCGGTTCCGTTACGCTGTGTCCAGCCGTCGAGATTTTTACCGTTGAATAGATTCACCCAGCAGTATTGGGCTTCGACTGTAGTCGCGGTGAGAGAGAGTGAGGCCGCAAGGCCCAGGCAGATCATCAGATGCTTCATCTTGGAAGGCTCCTCTAGAGGTGTGTGTTCGTAAGGCAGGTTTGCGTGGAACCCCTAATTTACCAGACAGACCCAGAGAAAACGAGCCGCGATTTTGTTCCAGAAGCGATTTTCAGGGAAGCGAGGGCTGTGGAGACCGATCGCATCAGGTACTCTCGGCGTCCAATCTTTTGGCGAGCGCCTCTTTCCGGTCCTGTTGTCTTTTCCGGATGTTTTCAATGGAGTCCTTGGGAATCGACTCGATCAGTTTTTCCGTGTACTTATTCTGCGGAGAGCGATAAATCTCTTCGGAGGGACCGAACTCAACGATCTTTCCCGCCTGCATGACCGCCATCATATCCGACATGAATTTTACGACGCTCAGGTCGTGACTGATGAAGATATAGGTCAAGCCGCGATCTTCCTGCAAATCTTTCAGTAGATTCAAGACCTGGGCCTGCACTGAAACATCCAAAGCGGAAACCGATTCGTCGCAAATAATGAATTCCGGTTCAACGGCTAAGGCACGTGCGATACAGAGCCGTTGTCGCTGTCCTCCCGAGAATTCATGCGGATATCTGAGAAGGTGTTCTCCCAGCAATCCCACCTCCTCCAGCAGCGAGGCGGCACGATCGCGTCGGTCGGGATTGTTATCCCCCAGTCGATGAACTTTCATCGCCTCCATGAGCATCGTTTCGACGGTCATACGAGGATTCAGCGAATTGAACGGATCCTGAAAAATGATCTGCATTTTGCGACGGAAGGGAAGGAATTCCTGACGCCCCATCGGCGTGATATCCTGCCCTTCGTAGGTGACTGTTCCTCCGGTGATTGGAATCAGTTTCAGGATAGCCCGACCTGCCGTGGTCTTACCGCAGCCTGATTCTCCCACCAATCCGAGCGTTTGCCCTTTATGAACGTGAAAATTGATCCCATCGACCGCGCGCACGTAATCGGTGGTCTTGCGGAAGAATCCGGTTTTAATCGGGTAGTAGACCTGGAAGTCTTCCACCGTCAATAAAGGTGCTTCTCCCTCCGCAACGAAAGTGTCGTCCTTTTGCAGTGTCAGGTTAGCCGGATTGTAGCCGAGTGACTCGATTTCGGATTTTGTGTGCAGCAGTCGTCCGCGACCCCGATTCATTAATTCCGACAGCCGCTCGTTCGACATCGGCTTTTCGATGATTTCAAAACTGCCGTCCGGCTGTTCGCGGGCATCCATGAAATCGGTGACCGTCGGCAGGCGTTTCATTTCGGTGTCGAGCTTGGGGCGGCAGGCGAGAAGCCCCTTGGTGTAGGGATGCTGCGGATTGGTAAATATTTCTTCGATCGTGTTCTGTTCCACCAGCTTTCCGCGGAACATGACCGCCACTTCGTCGGCAATTTCCGCGATGACACCCAGATCGTGCGTGATGAACAGAATCGACATCCCCCGTTCGTCACGCAATTTGCGGATCAGATCCAGAATCTGCATCTGAATCGTGACGTCGAGGGCCGTCGTCGGCTCGTCGGCAATGAGAAGTTTCGGATTGCAGCTAAGCGCCATGGCGATCATGACCCGCTGTTTTTGTCCTCCTGACATCTCGTGCGGATAACTGTCGATCCGTCGTTCCGGTTCGGGGATGCCGACTTCATCAAACAGTTCGATCGCTCGTTGGCGGGCGTCTTCCTTCGAATAGCCTTGATGGAGAATCATCGGCTCCATCACCTGTTTACCGACTTTGAAGACGGGATTGAGGGAAGTGCCCGGTTCCTGAAATATCATGCTGATCGATTTGCCCCGCACGTCGCGCATCTCGGGCATCGGTAACTGCACCAGATCTTGTCCGAACAGCGAGATTTCTCCTGCATCGATCTTGCCGGAAGATGCCGGCAGCAGACGCATAATGCTGTAGGACGTGACCGATTTGCCGGAACCCGATTCCCCAACAAGTCCCAGCGTTTGACCTTCTCGAATGGAAAGGCTGAGATCGTCAACCGCGGTCACAGTCTCGTCGTCGGTCCGAAAGCGGGTGGTTAAGCCTTTGATTTCAAGCAGAGGTGTCGCAGTCTCAGTCATAGCGGTCCTTCGCGGGCGGCAGTCATCAACATCGGGACGGTCTGATCCCTTCGTGAGTTATAACTTCCGTGTTTTTCCGCGGTGTGTCAATCACAAGCTGGCGGATCCGGCTCGAATTGTCCGCTCAAACACTCAAATCGCGGTTTTGCGGGACCGTTTCGGATTGTCGAGCAGATGCAGTTGATCGGCCGAGACGACCCAACCGCGACACTTCTTCGACCCGCAACCACAGGGAATCGCGGCATCAGCCGGCCATCCGTAATCGATGGTCAATTGCTCTCCGATGGTGATTTCACGAATCGCTTCGACCGAGACTCGAGGAATCAACAGAGGACCAAGTTCTTCGGTCTCTTCGATCAGATACAATTCGCAGTTGGGTTCACAGGAATGATTGAGATACCGAAATGTTCCATCCGGCTCCAAGCAATAGTCGTCTCCCAGATCGACCGCGTAATCCGAGGAATACTGCGAATCGCGAAGCAGGAAACCTTCCATCCAGCCCACCTGTTCGCCCATCGATAAGTTTCGGGCTGCAAAAAGTCCCAGGCCGTATTGGGCCGGAGCAATCGTCACGTCAGTCATAGTCGTCTTTAGCGGGGGCATGGGTATCTCGCTCTCATCGAACCGCGTAGAATGGAGCGAGCGCTTTCGTCGGCAGAAAATGTTACAGTCGCGGAAGCAGTTCGCCAAGATGAAAAAGCGAACTATTTTCTCAGGTTCGGGTAACTTCTCGTTCCCAAGTACAAGTAAAATCATCGGACAGTTCCGGCGGTATCATTGAATGTCTCCCAGGTTTGTTGATTTGTGGCGTGAAAAAATACGCCGTTGGCTCTGGTTATTCTCCATCCTGTGGTTGGGAGTCGCGGCCTTCGTCGTCGTCTACGATCTATGGAGCGACTCCGATTGGCCGAGATGGCTGATGAGAATCTATTTCTGGCTGACCATCATGCTGAGCGCCGTCGCTTTTGCCTGCTATGGTTGGGATAAACGACAGGCTCGCCTCGGTTATCGTCGAATCTCCGAACGGACGCTGCATCGTTTGTCGATCTTCGGCGGATGGCCGGGAGCCGTGTTGGGGCAGCAGACTTTTCGACACAAAACCGCCAAAACAAGTTTTCGGTTGAAACATTCATTGATTCTCGCAGCCCATCTGTTTGTGATACTATGGGGACTGAAGAATTTTCTCGTCTCGTTTCTGGTCTGAATCTTTAAGAATCCAATTTCTCTTCGGAGTTTCATCATGAATCCGCTCGACTCTTCCTACTCACGTCGCGATCTCTTACGTTCCACGGTGGCTGCCTCGGCAGCCGGTCTGACTGGACTTTCCGCCGGCGACGCGTTTGCGGCGGACGATCTGCAACAGCGGGCGCTCAAAGGTCGGCTCAAACAATCGATCGTCCACTGGTGCTACAAGGAGACCTTCACCGTCCCGCAACTGGCCGAATACGCCAAAACGCTCGGTTGCCGGAGTGTCGAACTGGTTCCCGTCGAACATTGGCCGATGCTCAAGAAACTGGGACTCGAATGTGCCATTGCCAGTTCACACGGATTCAAAGTTGGACCAAACCACAAGAAGAACTGGGCGCAATGCGAAGCAGTGCTCACCGAGCGGATCAATCAATGTGCCGACTTCGGTTTCAAAAGCGTCATTACTTTTACCGGCATGACGGAAGGGATCGACCCGGAAGAAGGAGCGAAAAACTGCGTCGAATTCTTCAAGAAGATCGCTCCGCTGGCGGAGAAGAAGAAAATCAATGTCTGTCTGGAAATGCTGAATACTCGTGATGATTCGCATCCAATGAAAGGGCACCCCGGTTATCAGGGGGATGATACCGAATACTGCATCGATATTCTCAACCGGGTCGGATCCCCACGGATGAAGTTGCTGTTTGACATTTATCACGTTCAGATCATGAACGGCGACGTCATCCGACGACTGCATCTGCATAAGGATTACATCGGCCACATCCACACGGCGGGGAATCCCGGACGAGGGGAACTCGACCAGACGCAGGAGATTCAGTACGCGGCGGTCCTCAATGCTCTGGCGGATCTTGATTACGACGGATTCGTCGGTCACGAATTCATTCCGACTCGCGATGCCCATCAGGGACTCCGCGAAGCAGTCGAATTAACCATTGTGTGACATCTTCGCGCCGAAAAACAGCCGACGGAGTCACAACTCCGCCGGCTGAGAGCTTTCAAATTACAGAAGAACTCTATTCTTCCAGTTCCACGTTCCACCAGGCTTCGCTGAGGAATCGCGTCCAACTATCGATCCGAACACCGCGAGCGGCAAACATCGGCTGCCATGCCGGACGGTAAGGTTCCTTGGCGAGCGGCATATTGGCCTCAGCGGGAGTCCGATTCGCCTTACGCGAGTTACACTTCACGCAAGCCAACACACAGTTCTCCCAGGAAGAAACCCCGCCTTGCGAGCGAGGTAAGACATGGTCGATGGTCAGTTCCTCGCTGCCGGGCCGTCTGCCGCAATACTGGCAGGTGTAGCCGTCCCGCTTGAACAGGTTGCGTCGGCTGAAAGTGACCACATAACTCGGCACCTTGTCGTACCGGGTCATGATGACCACTTCCGGAACCCGCAATTGCAACCTTTGCGTGCGGATCACCTGTTCCCCTTCATCGGGAGCGAGAGCGGTCCAATCATCCCAGGAGTAGGTTTGATAGTCCGCCGGATCCACGATCACCGCATGATCGTTCCAGACCTTGACCAGTGTCCGGGCCACCGAGGCCACACCGACAGGTTGCCAGTTCCGGTTCAGAACCAGTGTGGGTCGTTCTAAGACTGCCGTCATCGTCGTCCTCTCCTTTGGAACTGTCTCTCGTCCATGAGCCGCGATGGTTGATGTATTGTAACCATCTGGCTCATTAGTGGGAGATCAGTTTCCTCAAAGGGGTTCGCCTACTAGATGTTGTGTCGGATAATATTACGGGGTTTCGTGAGCAGTCTGATGATGAATTCTTCTTCATCTTTCCAAACTGGTCCGTTTCACGCCTGTTTCACGTCTGAATCACTTTTTCACGTGCCTCTCTGGAAGAAAAACACTTGAAGATTCATAAGGTTCTTCCAATCCGTCGGGCCTGATTCGAACCTGAGCAACATTCATACATTCAATTCACCAAAACTTGTGGCGAATAAGCCGGAGCGTCGTCGATCTTCATCGACGAACTCATCGTTCGTCTGCTTCGATCTCCTTGCTCTGACTCATCCTCACTGCGTTTTGCTTGAATTTCCCGAATGAAACTCACTCCGCAAGGTTTTTCAACCGCGAGGTGACAGCTCGTTGCGGTCTCCGATCCGCCGACGGTTCCTGTTGTCTAAAAGTGGCCCCGGTCGGGATCGAACCGACGCGCATCTGTTTAAGAGACAGAAGCTCTACCTGCTGAGCTACGAGACCAGGTTATTTTGTTTTCCTTTTTCGCCTGTAGGTTAGAAAAGAGATTGAATGATGTCTTACTTATTCCAAGTGGCTTGAGTGGGATTCGAACCCACAGCATCTCCGGGTCTGAGCCGAAGTGGTCTGCCAGTTGCCTACCAAGCCGATTGAAGTGTTCTTGCCGAAGGCCCGTTCGACATTCAGTTTTTTAGGGATCTCCGTAAACTGAAAAGTACCGGAAGGGGGAATCGAACCCGCCATCTCCTGCTTGAAGGCAAGTATCCTCACCATTAGACGACACCGGCGTGTGTTCAAGATGTCAAAATTCAGGTACGAAAAAACCCGACGTCACGGGATGCGACGCCGGGTGTGGTAAACACCGTTCTCAAACGTCACATTCAATTCGAATCCTCCGCGCAATAACTCTCGATCAACGTGTCGCACGTTGTCGCTAAGCGTTGGATCGCGGATAGTCGGCTCGGTTTGGAATGTGATGGTGTCAACAACATGGTCGCGTGAATTCGTTGATTATTTGTTTTCAAAGAAAAACATTCTCTTCTCGCCCGTAAGACGCACGACGAGAGAGTTCGGTTCACGAGTTTTTGTAGAATTGATCCAGATTTCACAAAAAACGGCTTTGGCATTCCGAACCCGATTCGGTGATGATCAAACTTCGCGCTATGGTTAACAACATCTCTCGAATCTACATACCGTTCCGCTATGACACTCAAAATTGCCAACTACCAAGATGTCCTGGAGGCCGAGCCGCTCGTGCGGCCGCACGTCTCTCCCACTCCCGTCATACGCTCCTATGAACTGGAAAAGGAACTCGATCTGTCTGCATCACGTCAGGTGTGGATCAAGGATTACGGCTGGTCACCCGTCGGCTCGTTCAAATTATTGGGAGCCCTCAACTGGATGGCCCATCATGCGGACGAGATCGGGGATCGACCGGTGGCGGCTCACTCGTCGGGGAACTTTGCCTCGGGGATTTCGTACGCCGGGATGTGTTTCGGGAAACGGGTCATCATTGTCATGCCGGAGACCGCTCCGCAGATCAAGTTCGAGCGAACCCGCTCTTTCGGCGCCGAGATTCGCACTTACGATATCAGTACCGATCACGAAACCGGCTTGCGCGATCGATTAACAAAACAAATTGCCGAAGAGGAACAAGGGGTCCAGGCCTCTCCCTATAACGATCCGCATGTAATAGCCGGTAACGGCGTCGGGGCTCTGGAAGTCGTCCGCGACCTGGAGGCACAAGCTCGGACAATTTCGCATTACTTTTGCCAGGTGAGCGGCGGCGGCTTGATGGCGGGGCAGGCACTTGTGATCAGCGAACACTTTCCGGACGCCCACATCATCGGTGTGGAACCGGATCAGGCCAACGACTTTCAACAGTCTCTTGCTGCTGGTGAGCGCGTTCGCGTCGATCATCCACAGAGTATCTGCGATGGCCTCCTCTCTTACGATGTCGGCGAATATAACTGGCCGATTCTGAAAGAGAAGGTCGAATCGAGTCTCACCGTGCCCGATCTGGAGACCCGACGTGCGATGAAATGGCTCTACGATCATCACGGTTTACGAACCGAACCCTCGGGAGCCATTGCAACCGCCGCGTTACTGAACGGCGAAGCCGATCTCTCCGGTGACGGCGACATCGTGGTCGTCGTCAGCGGTCGAAACGTCGATGAACCGGCGTTTCGAGAGTGGATAGAGGTTTAATTGTCCTGGTAAACCGATGAGTACTCGTCAAACATGGGCCGTAACTCTTTCACGATCTCCGGATGTTGCTCGGCGACGTTGGTCGTTTCCAACGGATCGGTCTGATGGTCGAACAGCTCCACGAACTCCGGTTTCTTCTTGTCCGGGGGATAGATCGTGAGACGATACCGATCGGTGCGCATCGTCGTTCCGCCTCGAAATTTGCTGAACGCCGCCGTCTTGCCCGGATGTTGAGGATCGTTCAGGACAGGTCTCAGTGAGAGACCGTCCAGCGTGAGTCCTTCCGTTGGTAAATCACAATAATCGGTCAAAGTGGGATAGAGATCGACCGTTTCGACGATCGCATCCGTCGAACCGGGCGAAATGCCGGGAACGCGCACGATCAACGTACTCCGAACCGCTCGCTCGAAATTCGTATGCTTGCCCCAGATATTCTGATCGCCCAGGTGCCAGCCGTGATCGCCCCAGACAACGACAATCGTGTCCTGTTCCAATTCAAGTTCTTTCAACTCATCGAGCACCTTGCCGACTTGAGCATCGACATAACTGACGCAGGCATAATACGCATGTCGCAGGTGGCGATGGTGTTCAGGATCGTTCCGACTGCCGTCGGGATGTTTGTAGTTCCCGAACATTTCGCCGCTGCCGTGCCACGATTGGGGCGCGATGCCTTCCGGTTTCTCGGGATTGGGAGACAGCTCGATGTCGGCGGGGTCGTAGAGATCGTAATATTTCTTCGGCGCACAGAACGGAAGATGTGGCTTGAAAAAACCGACCGCCAGTAGAAACGGCTGATCGTAGTTCTTCATTCGTCGTAAGGTTTCGACCGCCGATTTGGCGATCAAACCGTCCGGGTAACCTTCATCGTCCACATCGGCAGATTCAAACGGTGGTGATTGTCCCCGCGTTCGACCTTCGCCGCTCGCATAACCGAAGAACGAGGGCCAGCCGTGTTTCCATTTGCCATAGGGAAGACCGACTTCGTCCCAACTGAACGGCATCTCCAATCGTCCATCCCCTTCCAGTCCATAGGAGTAAACTCTCCCATCCGGTTGATGGCTGATTTTTCCAATGCAAACAGTGTGGTAGCCGTTGTCGCGGAAGAGTTGCGGGAACGAAGTCGCCCGGTCTTCCACGCCCGCCGCCAGCAGTGACTGGATCGCACCGTTGGACTCGTGAATTCGCTTGGTCGGGCGATGTCCCGTGAGGAGCGCGTATCGCGAGGCACCACAGGTCGGCACTTGCACGTAATGGCGATTGAAGAGATGAGCCGTTGACGCAAACCGATCCAGATGCGGCGATTTGATGTGTGTTTCGTCGTAACATCCCAGTTCGGGTCGCAAATCGTCAACGGCGATGAACAGGACATTGGGTCGTTCGGCAGCATGCAACTCGGGGCAGATCATCACAGTGATGAGTGCAGCGATGATATGAATTCTCTGACAGCGCATCGGAACTCCTGCAGTCATATAAAAAAATGATTCTCAATGATGGTAACGCTCACTGTTTTGCATCTCATGTGCTGGTCTCAAAAAATGTGCTTTTGCTGTTTCTCAATGGGACGATTTCACAAGTCGTAAGTCCTTAAAGTTTCGAAGATGACAAATCGTAAGTTGTCATCTTGTCAGATTGTCATCTTGGGACGAAACCCGATGGTTTTGCCCGGTTTTGAATCCCTCTAGGCGCGAAATGTGTTTTCGGAAGTGTTTGGGAATCGTGCTTTGATTTTGGTGCTTGGTCTTTCGTATGCAACGCACAAAGAACAAACATCAAAACACTCTCTCTAAAAAATATCAAATCGCCAAAGATCACGGCACACTCAAAACTTCAAACTTCACACTCTCTGTAACTCTGGTACGCGCGATTCTTCAAGACCAATTTGAGCCGCGAGCGCCAGCTCGTCGGTCGAATCTCGTTAACAGCTGCGATTATCACTCACGCATCGACGGATGCATGAACTTGGAGAGATCCAGCTTGGTACAAAACGCATAACTCGGTTCAGATCCACGTGCTCGCGCACGAGGCTCTCATCAAATCTTTTGTCGCTAGCAACTCGCTAAGCGAGTTTGCTCGCACGCAGGCTATGGCGTTTAGCAGCCCGTTGAAAAACTCAATTTTGCTGCGAATGGTTTTTTGAGCTGAATCACGTCGTCACAAATTCTCGATGAATCATGGGATTCACCTGCGAATTTCTTCCTTGTGTACATCTCAAAACTCTCATTCTCGCGGACAAATCCGTTTATCAACACGCTGCTAGGGGCTACGACCGTTCCAGAAACCTCACGCAGACACATGCGGGCACAGTAATTTCCTGTCCGGTCGGTTCGGGAAGTCCCGTGTCCTGATTCACCTTGAAGACGACGATGTTGTCGCTGTTCTGGTGAGCGGCCAGTAGCCAGTTGCCGTCCGGCGTCAGGTTGAAGTTACGGGGAATCTTGCCGCCGCTGGAGACGATTCCCGCTTTTTCCAACAGGCCCGTGTTTTGATCGACTTTGAAGACGGCGATCGAGTTCGGCCCGCGATTTGAGACGTAGACGAACTTGCCATTCGGATGGACGCGTACTTCGGCGGTCGAATTTCCTTCCAGTGGTGTGCCGTCGGGCACGGTTGAGATTGTTTGCAGGGGATTCAGAATCCCTCGTTCAGCGTCGAATTCATACGCTGTCACCGACAACAGGATTTCATTATTGCTGTAGGCGAACTTGTTCGACGGATGAAAGGCGAAATGACGCGGTCCGCCGCCGAGCGGTGTTTTGACGAACGGGCTTTCGTTTGGTTTGAGAGATCCGGTGTTCGGGTCGAAGCGGTAGATCAGGATCTTATCGAGTCCGAGATCGGCGGCGACGGCGAAGTTGTTTTCCAGATCGGTGTTGATGGAGTGAGCATGCGGTCCCTGCTGACGACGGGGATTGACGCTCGATCCCTCGTGTTGAATGAACGAACTCGCTTCTACCAGAGAACCATCCTTTTTCAACGGCAAGCAGACGACACTGCCGCCACCGTAATTCGCCGCGAGAACATTTTTGCCGCTCGGATCGACAATCAGATGGCACGGTCCCGCACCGCCGCTCGACTGACTGTTGATTTTGGTCAGTTCTCCCGTTTTCGGATCGAGACTGTAACCCACCACGCCGCCGACCGGTTTACCGTCGGAGTCGCTCACTTCGCTGACGGCGTAGAGGTGTTTGCCGTCCGGATGAATGGCGAGGAAGGAAGGGTTTTTGGTTTCCGCAGCGAGCTCAGCTTCGGACAGCTTTCCTGTCGCGGTATCAAATTCAGAGCGATAAATGCCTTTGCTGTCTCCTCGGGTGTAGGTTCCGAAGTAGACCCAGAGTTTCTCTCCGGCGGCGGCGGTCGAAGCGACAGTCATCAGGCAAATCCCGGTCAGAATCGATAAGAATGTCTTGTGGTTCATCATAGAAGTTCTCCTAAAGTGGTTCCCATCATTTAACAGACGATGAGCGGATGACTCAAGCGGCGATTCTTAAAATGCCGGGAACCGGTTCTCGACATCCGAAATCTGCTTGATTCAAGCGGTCTCTCCCATCACTATCAAGGAACTGAAAGAAGACTGGATTCCGCACACGCAATTGAGAGTAGCTATGACCGACACCACCGTTTCCGAGACGCAAAATCACTCCGACAACAGTTTCAACCGCCGTGCCTTCCTGACCGCCGCTCTGACTGGAGTCGCGGGAACGGCTCTGGCTCGCGATTATGGTCCGGGAGCGGCTCCGGTCAGATATCCCGATCCCGATATCGTGACGCTCGATGATCGATTCAAAAAGTACGCACTCGGCAACACACCCATTCAACGAATCCACACCGGAACGCTCTGGGCCGAAGGGCCCGCCTGGAACGGCGTCGGTCGCTATCTTCTCTGGAGCGACATTCCCAATAACCGCCAGCTCCGTTATCTCGAAGAAGACAATCACGTCACCGAACAGTTTCGCTTTCCCTCGGGTAACAGCAACGGCAATACGTTCGATTATCAGGGCCGGCAGATTTCCTGTCAGCACGGCCCCCGTCGCGTGGTCCGTTACGAATACGACGGCACCGTCACAGTCTTGGCAGACAAATTCGAGGGGAAAGAGTTCAACGCCCCCAACGACGCCGTTGTCCATCCCGAAGACGGGGCAATCTGGTTCACGGATCCCGGTTACGGTGGATTGATGAACTACGAAGGGAACCGACTCGAGACCGGTTCGGTGCAACCGAACCAGAAAGAAGCCGTGTACCGGATCGACGCCCAGACCGGCAAGATCACCAAGCTGACCGACGAGATTTTCAAACCGAACGGTCTCTGCTTCTCCAATGACTACAAAAAACTGTACGTCGCCGACACCGGGTCCTCGCACTACAAAGAAGCCGATAAGGAGATCAAAGTCTGGGACATTGTGGACGGCAAGACCGTCAAAAACGGACGCACATTCGCTTCCATGAAAATGGAACTTAACGGCGAAATCGTCGCCGGAATGGCGGACGGCATCCGTTGCGATACCGATGGAAATATCTGGTCGTCCGCCGGCTGGGTGGGCGACGGTTACGACGGCGTGCATATTTTCGCGGCCGAGGACGGTGCCCGGATCGGGCAAATTCGTCTGCCGGAGATCTGCTCGAACGTCTGTTTCGGCGGTACAAAGCGAAATCGCTTGTTTATGACAGCCAGCCAATCGGTCTATAGCGTTTATACGGAAACCAAGGGCGCGCATATCAGCTGAGTCGCGATATTGACAACTGGAAAATTGCCTTGCGTCCTATCCACGTCAGTAATGAGGGAGTGAATGTCTTTCAGGCCGGTGGAACCGGCCCTACACCCCAAATGAATAAGACTTCAAAATCGGATTGCGTCCTATCCACGCCAGTTGATATGATGAGGCATGCTCACTTTTCACGATCAAACTCGACGCGAATTCCTGCGCCTCGGCTCTCTCGCCATGGGGGGAGCCGCGGTTGCGCCGTTGCTTTCGCTCGAGGCACAAGCGGCGGTCAAATCGGCCGTCCTTACCGGGAAGTCGGTGATTTTCCTCTTCATGCACGGCGGACCGTCTCAGATCGAGACCTTCGATCCGAAAATGGAGATGCCGGCGGAAATCCGTTCCGCAACCGGTGAAGTTTCGACCAGAATACCCGGCGTCACCTTCGGAGGAACGTTCCCGAAACTCGCTCAACTGGCGGATAAGATCTCTATTGTCCGATCCTTCACTACCGGAAACGGCAATCACGATATCAAGCCGATCGTCGGCAAGGATACCTTCGGAGCCAATCTCGGTTCTCTCTACGCTCGCGTCGCGGGGACGAATCACCCCACCACGGGACTCCCCAATAACGTGGCGCTCTTTCCGCGAGCCGTGGATCCCGAACGGATGGAACGGATCAAAAACTTCGGACGCTTCGATGCGACGGGCGAAATCGGTGCCGCTTATGCCCCGTTTATTCCCGGAGCGGGGGGCGACTTACAGGAGAATATGAAGCTCAAGCTGCCGCTGGACAGAATCGGCGATCGGCAAACGCTGCTCTCTTCGCTCGACGTCGCCCGCTGGGTGCTCGACAATTCGTCCAACGCCGGAAAAATTGACTCCTTGCGAACACAGGCCTTCGATACCATTCTCGGTGGTGCTGCCGATGCGTTCGATCTTTCCAAAGAAGATGCGAAAACGGTGGAACGCTACGACACCGCCCCCCTCGTCAAGCCGGACGACATCAGCAAGAGGTGGAACAATTACGAACGCTACGTCGATAATGCCATGACGCTTGGCAAGCTGCTGCTGATGGCGCGTCGCTTGTGTGAACGAGGCGTCGGTTTCGTCACCGTCACCACGAACTTCGTCTGGGATATGCACGCCGACAACAACAACGCCGGCGTCGACGAAGGAATGCGGTACATGGGACTGCCGTTCGATCATGCGGTCTCCGCCCTGATCGAAGACATCCACCAGCGCGGCCTGGAAAATGACATTCTCCTCGTCTGTTGCGGAGAAATGGGCCGCAACCCGCGGATTAACGCCCGCGGCGGTCGCGATCACTGGGGCGCGTTGGCCCCGCTGATGCTGTCAGGCGGTGGACTTGCGATGGGGCAGGTGATCGGCCAATCGAAGCGGGACGCCTCCCAACCACTCACCTCGCCGCAAACCATTCAGAACCTGCTCGCCACGGTTCTGCATACCCAGTTCCACGTCGGCGAACTCCGTCTGCAACAGGAACTGCCTGGCGACCTGACCCGGACGATGGCAAGCTGGGACCCGATTCCGGGACTGGTGTGATTCGAGTAAGTTTTCTGTTCGAGAATAACCGGTTCTTTGTCGCACCACTCTTTATTCTCGCTTCCATCACTCCCTATTTTCGGATGAACTGACAGGAACGGTGACCGGTTTGCTCTTCACCGGTGCTTTGTTGTTCGCCGACATCCAGCGATAAAGTCCGATGGGGTAGCGCAGCACGCGCAAGGGAGTAACGCCGATCAGGACGGTCACCACCTGTGAAGTGTCGTGGACGTCGGGCTCGTGAATCCGCTGGACGACGCCGACTGCGACGAATCGCAGGATCATGCTCCCGAAGAACAGGACGTGGAAGCCGTTGATGACGATTCCACCCAGCGAAGCAGACCAGCCTTCCATCCCGCTCAATAATGCACCGCTCACGACCGCCGTCAGTCCCCCACACAGCCCGGCGATGGCCGTTCCGGCGGCGATAAACATCGTCCGGTTGGCGGCGGGAGAGTTTTTAAGGAGAAATCCGTTGTTGGCGATGGCGAAACCGGTGTTGAGTGCCATATCGAACATAAACACGGGAACCAGGAAAATGAACGCAGTCGTGGGATCGCGCGGCGTGAGGAGCAGAGCGATCATATTGATCGACTTCAGAGCCGTGCAGATGACGAGAATCGGACGATTTCCGAAGTCCTCCGCCATTCTCCCGAACCAGCGAGAGCTGAACGCTCCGCCGATCCAGCCCAATGTCCACAACAGGAGAACCTGCGGCAGGCTCATCCCGATTTCGCTGAGGAGATACAGGCTGATGAAGGGAGCTCCCACCATCGCGGCGATGTGCCAGAAAGACATAAACCCGATGAACGACCGGAATCCCCGATGACGAATGGGACCGCTCAGTATCTCTCCCAGCGTTGCTTGCGGAAGGTGGGTCACCTCTGGTTCGTCCACTCGGTAAAAGAGACAGACATCGGCTACCCCCAAGACACCTCCCACCGCCACTATCAGCGCGAAAGCGGCAATAATATCCAGACTCGACTGCGTCAGGATCAGAGCAATTCCTCCGAGAGAGAGGGCGGCTGCGGCCTGCATCCAGAGGTGACGAATTCCCCAATAGCGATTGAGCCCCTGATGAGGTAGATAATCTCCCATCCAGGATAGCCACAGAGGCGTGCAGAAGTGGAGCGCTCCTTGATTGACGGCGGAAACGACCAAAAACGACCACAACCAGAACACGTCCGAAATCTCGGGGAAGAGCCAGGGACCGGCGGCGACCGGGATACAAATCGATCGCTGCACGATCGACAGACTCATCCACAAGCGGCGTCGATAGGTCATCCGATTGACGAGATACGCCGAGAGGAACTGCATAAACAGCATCCCGGTCGGCAGAGCCCCCAGGATGCCGATATGCAGACCCGTACCACCCAACTCCCGGGCAAACTCAATCGAGGCCACTGAAGTCGTGGATTGCGTGTAGATCATGCCGAAGCAGCCGGCAATGATAATCACGATCTTTGCGGTCTGAAGGGACCACATACGGGAGGTTCCTGAAAGGCGGGAGAGACCAAATGTCTCAGTTATCAATAATTTGGTCAAGCGATCATGGTCAACGGGCCGCTTTGCGATTCTGATTCGGAACGCTCATCCGCAAATTGAAATCGTATCTTATCCATTTGGCAATTTACCGGGAAGTCAGAATAGTCCGTTCTGCTTCAACTTTGCCTCAGGAAAACATTGACGGCAGGTAATTTGTTCTTCATCGCTTCGATAAAGTCTCGCTTTCAATTTCGGAGTTGAGCCTTCCTGCGAATGCTTTGACTGATGAAATTGCAAATCGCCATTTTCGAGTTGAGTCCCGATCCCTCAGGTTGTCAGTTCAGCCCTCAAAGCATCATGGGTTCTGGAGTGAGTGTCTTTGAATGATGAATTCATCGTGTCTGTAAGTTCGACTGTGAACCGAACTTATCCCATTCGGAGGCCGGGAATCCGTAAATCGGCATGACGCATGCAGTTCATTGGTGTTACCGAGACATCACCTAACCTCATTGCACTGAGAGGAGTTAATCCATGTCGACTGCCGTTGAACAAATTGCCTACGAGTGTCCCCACTGTCAAACCGCGATGCATATCGATGAAGATATCGTGGGGGAAGTCATGGATTGCCCCAATTGTGACAAGCCGTTCCGCGTCAAAGTTCCGGAAGCCACTCCCGTGAGCGACGATCAGCTTCCGGAAGATGCCCCGGATGTTGCTTCCGCAGAACGTGACGAAAAAGACCTGGTATCAGTGCACCCCTCCATGTTTCGAGCGCATCCGATACGTTTCCTCGGAGAGTCGGCAATGATGCTGGTGGGATTCGTCTTACTGGGAATGGCGGCCTCGGGACAGTTACTGATGTCTGCCTGGTTGCAATACACCCTGGGAGGGCTGCTGGCTGTGGCCGGTGCGGGACTGATGACCTACTGGTGGCTGACAATCATCTATACGACTCTATCGGTGACCAATAACAGATCGCTACTGCGACACGGGATCTTCGCCCGCTATACGACTGAAGTGCGACATGATGATGTCCGGAACATTCAGGTCGAACAGAATATCTATCAACGCGTTGTGGGAATCGGCGACATCGCCATTTCAAGTGCCGGTCAGGACGATCTGGAGGTCGATGCGAACGGGATTCCTCGACCGAAGGAAATTGCCGAGACGGTGCGCGAGCTTCAATAGAGAATCGAGAATTGAAAAATCACGAGCGCGGAAGAAACGTCCTTCCGCGTTTTTCTTTGCGCTTATCCCAAATTGAGCCGACTATCTCCTTTCGGCAAATCGAAACAGAGTAGACGTTTTTCTTTCACATCGCAGAAGGTTCCCGGTTTCAGATCCAGCGGTCGCTTCACCGCCGTCAGCTTCTGGAGACCTTGGTCAGACTGGATGCGCGGCTGATGGAAGTCGGTCGATTTTGCCGTTTCCAGAGTGAAGTTCGGCGAGGCGAACGGGGCTTTCAGTATCGTCGTTTCACCCTTTGTCTCGATCGTGGTCAATTCTTTGGCCGCCCAGTATCGGGCGATTTCACTCAGCTTCATCCAGATCACGTTTTCGTTGCGAGCGTGGACCCGTTTGACGGCTTCCTTAAAGATGTTGAAACCGAGTTCGTCGCCGTTGTAATAGATTCCCGGCCAGTGACAGACCATGATCGCCGGCTCGCCTCGATCGATCACTTCGGGCAGGCGGCCACCCTGGAGGTCTTCGGTGATCAGTTTGTCGACAGAACCGGGAGTCAAGCCGTCCCACCCACCGAACCAGTCTCCCGTACAACCGATAATCGAAACGACGCACTGAGGATCGTCTGTCTGTAAACCTTTCGCGTTTTCGACGCGAGGAGCGACGCTGCGATCATCGGTATAAAGATGCCGGAAATAATGTGGGATTTCAGTGCCGTATACATCCCGACAGGCTTGCAACGTGCTGAGCGATAATGCTTCCCGGGATCGATTGCCGTACCCGCCGGGAGTCGTGACTCCCTCGCAATAGAGCCCCGCGTTTTTGAGAATTCGGAGAGCGTAAGCGGCATAGTCAGCGAGTTCGTCGGCGGATTTATTGACGCTCCAGCCCCAGTTCTCCATATAATTTTCGTTACGCTCGGGATAGGGACGTCCTGTTTTGGTATTAATGGCCCAGGTGTGAGTGACCATCTCCGGGTGAATGTCCCAGTCCTCCTGCATGAACTCACGGACCAGCTTGAGACTCTCCTGTAGTTCCCGTTTCGTCCAGCCCGGCATCTCTCGATCGACCCACCCGACCATCGCGGGGTAGGGGACGATGCTGTATTTCCCTTTCACGCCCTGTTCCCGACACCACTCGCCGAATTTGCGGACGAAGGCATCGGGAATCTCACGCGGCAAGGATCGCCAATCCTGCTTGTATCTGTCGGGGAAGACTTCTGCGAACTGTGGGATGCAAAAATGGGCGAGATTCACCAGCGCACAGGAATCGTCGATGATAAAACTGAGCGGGACGCGATTGCGGGGATTCAGAACTTTCACGGAATCAGTTTGTTTCGGACGTTCTCCCGGTTCCTGGGCGAATGCCGGGAGTGTCCGACTGAGCCAGCCGATCGCAGGCATACTCGCCAGCGACGTGAGGGCTGTTTTCGAGAGAAATTCGCGACGGGACTGCTGATCCAACATGGACGACCTCTTTCACACGCGGATAAAGAATTTGTGACGATACATCCAGAGCGCAATCAACCACATCGTAAACAGGACCAGTATCGATTCGTTGATCGGCGCGTATACGTTCTTTTCACTGAAAAAGATCGGGATGAGCGAAGTCTGAAAGACCTTGTCGATGGTAGTCATGTGCGTTTCCAGATTGCGGGCGATGAAGCCATGCATCAGCGATGCCATCAGGTAAAACGCGATCGAGTTCATCCCGACCACAACCAGAGGAAACCCGAGCCGTTTCACATTCAGAATGTCGAAAATCAGAAAGAAAACCGCCATCATCAGAAAAACCCAGCCAGCACTGAAAATCGCCCAGGTGGGAGTCCAGATGCGTTTCACGATCGGGCAGACGGTCCACCCCCAATCGCCGGTATCCATCGGCCAGATATGAGTATCCATCAGGAAACCCGCAACCAGTAACAGAAAACCCCAACCGAACAGCATCCGGCACTTGCGTCGTTTGGTTTCTGTCCCGATCAGTAACTGTCCCGCGATCAAGCCGAAGATCATCGTCGCGATCGACGGGATAAAGTTCAGAGTCGTGTAGCCTCCAGTATTCACCCAGAATTTCTTGCCCCGGAACTCTTCCTCGAAGCGCGGCGGTTTGTTGAGCCATTTTCGATCGAAGCCGGCCGCGGCGTTGGTATGTTTGTTCCAATGCGCGGAATACTCATCGTCGAAGATTTCGACTTCTTCTTCGGGATCGTATCCCTCTTCTTCGAGATACGCATACAGGTCGATCCGTTCCGGTTCGGGAATCGTGTAATTGTAGAACCAGTAACCGTAACCTCCCAGAATGAACAGGATCGCTATCACCTGAACGACCTGGCCTCGTCCCACCAGCAGATACACAAACAGGTAGCCGAGTCCGATTTGAGTAAGCACATTCACCAACTTGAAGTGCGTCATCGGATCGCCCACCGAATACAGAAACACTCCCAGCAGAATCAAAACGAGGGAGCGGATCACCGCATGCAGAAACCGTCCGAACCAATGCTGACCCTGGCGGGCGCGTTTGGCATACGAAAACGGCATCGAAACGCCCACCATGAACATGAACGCCGGCTGGATCAAATCCCATAACGCGCAACCGACCCAGGGGACGTGTGAGAGTTGGTAAGCCAACGTTTCCCAGAGCATCTGGCTCTGACCCGAGGAGACAATCTCCGACTGGTGTCTGTTCCAGACACGGGCCAGATGAAATCCTTCGGAAGCCATTAGCAGCATCACGAAGCCACGAAACGCATCGAGGGAGGTCAGTCTCGCGGTCGGTTTCTCTGTCTCGACCGGTAGTTTCTGTGGCGGTTCGGGCTGTTTGCCGATGGAGTATGTCATGCTCTGGTTCGATTCGTTGTCTTATTGAGAATGCTGAGCTTATTCGGGTCCGTGACTGTGCCCTGGTTTGAATCCGTGTCCGGCCTTGTCCTTGAGGTGCTCGGGGAGTTGATAGCCCCCCGCTTCCAGAAACGACAGCAGGTCGAGGATTTCGTCTTTCTGCAACACGTCGGCCAAACCTTGCGGCATGGGAGAAATCTTCGAGGGAAAGCGTTCGTCAATCTGCTTCTTCTGTATCACGGTGACCTGCGTCGGTAACAGCATATTCTGAATCAGATGGAGTTCCGATTCAGTTTCTTCGGCGATTACACCGGTAAACACTTTGCCGTTCTCCAGAATCAGTTGGTGCGGCTGGAACTTCTTATTGATCTCGCTGGAGGGTTCGAGAATCTGTTTCAGCAGTTTCTCGCCGCGATAATCTTCCGCGACTTTCGTCAGGTCGGGACCAATTTTCACGCCGTGTCCGCCGACCTGATGGCATTGGTGGCATTTGGCTTTGAGGAATGACTGCATGCCCCGCATCACGCGATCTTCCGACTGTTTGACTTTCAGACCGGCGAAATCGGCCAGCGTCCATTTCCTGACGATTTGGGGTTTGGCGGAGGCGAGAAGTTGTTCGGCTTCTTCCAGACTGGTCCCGACGGCGATGGAACCGTTCATGATGACCCAGTGCCCCGGAAACGTGCAGACGAACGGATAGATCCCCGGTTCTTTCGGCGCGACAAATCGCAACACGTGGACCTGATTCTTGCGCGTCGGACCGATCATGGGCGAGAATTCCAGAATCGAATCCATTTTCTCTTTCGGGATGAAATCGGAATTGGCGAACTTGGGATCTTTCGCCATTTCATTCGCCGCCATCCCGACCTCTTCCAGTTTTCCCGGCTTCACGATCACCAGGTTGTGATCCGTGGCGTCGGGATTAGAGAAGACGATTTTTACCGGCTGGCCCGCAGTGACGGCAATTTCATCGACGGTATATCGCATTCGTTCCGGCTGACATCCGATCCGCACGGTTTTGAGATTCTTCTGACTGTCGAATTGAGCTTCTTGTGCGGTGGCGGCAGGTTCTTTGAGTTCGCTGCTCCGTTCCAGCTTTTTCATCAGCCGCGCGAGATTGTAGCTCGGGTCGTTCTCCCAATGCGGTCGGAGCGTGTGAGAACCGAGCGAACAGCGAATCGCGTACGCCAGATGGCCGTCCGCAGGATGATTGAGAACATCGAGCATCGCATCGAGTGCCGGTTTCGTCCCGATGTAGCTCGCCGCGATCGCCGCTTCCATCCGCACCAGACCGTTGGAGTCATTCGCCGATTTTCGCAACAGCGAGATAGCGTCCGGCATTTCGTCGTGCCAGTAGCGGAGTTGCTGAGTGGCGGCGGCGCGGGCGTGATGATCGTCCGAAGAGAGGATGTCCCGCAGCAGATCGGTATCGACCGCTTCGATCCAGCGAAGCGTCCAGACCGCTTCGATCTGGTGGTGGCGATAACGGGGATCCTGCGGATCGAGATTGGCGACCCACGCTTTGACCGCCTGCTCGGCTCGATCGTGATCCCGTTCGCGAAGTTCCCGTTTCGCCCAATAGCGGTAGCGGTATTCGGGACGAGACAGCATCGAGACGAGTTCCGGGATCGACATTTCCGCGAAGTTGGGAGTCTCCTGCAGGTCGTGTCCTTTCGCGGTAATTCGCCAGATTCGACCCGAATGACGATCGCGTCGTTCGTCGCGAAGTGAATACTGCATGTGGCCTTTGACCGGGTTGTACCAGTCGCAGACATACATCGCTCCCCGCGGACCGTAACGCAGATCGACCGGAATAAAACTGAGGTTCGTCGAGAAAATCAAATCGCTAACGTATTCTTCGTCGTAGCCGAATTCTCCTTCGACCCACTTGTGAATCTCGATCCGGTTGGTCGGTTTGTAGCGGGCTTTGATGAATCCTCCCTGAAGCTCTTCCGGAAAGGTCGCGAAATCGACGAACTCATGACCGCAGGTCCCCGAATACGCCCGCAAGCCGGCAGGTTTGGGATGCTGTTCGGGATAGGGGGGATCGAGCGAATGAAACGCGGCGGCGAAGATCGGGTGACTGGCAACGTGATTCCCCCAGTCGTCAAACGTCACACCCCACGGATTCGTGCTGTGATATGTGCCGAAACTGGTCAGTCGATGATGGGCCGGCTCGAATCGGAACCAGCCGCTGTTTTGCTGACGAACCGGGCCGTACGGCGTTTCGACCTGCGAATGATGAAAGATCGATTCCCGAAACAGCAGATCGCCGTCCGGTGTCCAGGTAAAGTCGTGTAACGCATGATGCGAATCTTCCGTACCGAAACCGGTGAGTATTAGCTTTCTTTCGTCTGCTTTGTCGTCGCCGTCCGTGTCTTTCAGGAAAGTGAGGTGCGGCATTTCGGAAACGTAGATTCCCCCGTCGCCGAATTCAAACGAGAGAGGAATATGGAGATCGTCGGCGAATACGGTCGATTTGTCGGCTTTGCCGTCCTGGTCGGTGTCTTCCAGAATGACGATCTTGTCGTTCGGTTCGTTCATCGGATAGACGTGCGGATAAGTCGTCGAACAACTGACCCACAACCGCCCGCGATTGTCCCACCGCATCTGAATCGGGGCTCCGATATCGGGAAATTCTTCTTCGCCCGCAAACAGGTTCACTTCAAACCGGGGATCGATCTTGAACGCTTTCAGTTCTTCTCCCGCCGTCATCCATTCGTTCGCTCCCCGGCTTTGGGCTGTGGGCGGCATTTCAGGGAGATTGGAATCGTCGATCCGTTCCGGAAGGGCTTTCCCCTGGGCCAACGCCCACAATCGATTGTCCCGATTGCGAACCATCAGGTCGAAGTTTTTCATGGCGGGGAGAAAGTCGAGATAGCCGTACGTCTTGTTCCGCCCTCCGGTGTAATAGAAGGTGTTGAGGGGACGATAACGTCTGAAGAACTGTCGGTTTTTATCGACGACCAGGTCGCGGATATCTTCATTGACGACGGAGGCGTCTTCGTGAAACGTTCCCCGGAACAAAGCCCGTGAGAAAATCTCGTAGCCGTCTTCATTCAAATGCACACCATTCAACGTTAGCGGGGAATCGCTTTCCGCCATCGCCTGGGAAGTCGCCTGATAGACGTCCACAAATCCGACCTGCTCGGCTTTCGCCACTTTCTCGACCACGTCCGCGTAGAGCTTGAGATTCGCATTATTGTTGGTTCCAGCGGGAACTCCTTTAATGTTCTCGTTGGCGATGGGAGAAACGAGAATCACCTGCGGTGCTGATTGGCCGTTGAAGGCGCGCGATTTCAACATCCGCACATGCTCGGTCAACGCGGTCTCGAAGTCGGCGAGCCCCGCTTTTCCGGTAAACGATTCATTGAATCCATAAGAGGCGAAGATCACGTCGATCTTCTCGTGGGTCAGATGCTGATTGAGATCGGCGAAGTTGTCGGGACGCGGTTGCAGGTCGGGGGTATCAGCGGACCAGCAGAAGTTGCGGAAGGTCAACTGGTGATGCGGATATTTCTGATGCAGGAACGTCTCGAAGTAGCCGTGAAATTGCGACTGTTCCAGAAGACCGTTCCCAACGAGCGCGATACGCGCTTCGTTTTTGAGGGTGAGAGGTAGCCTGGTCTCGGCTGGAGCCACGGTTTCCGCCCGCGGAGCAGTGTTTTCAAAAATGGCGTATTTGGCGTATTCGGGATCTCTTTCCGGTGCCGGCTCTCCGGTTTTGCGATTCTTGGCATCTTCGACCTTTGGAGGATTGGCTTTTCCGTTCTGCTTTTGTTTTTGAGCGTCCAGATCGGAAGACCACAACAGACAACAGCACAGAACGAACGCAACGGTGGAGAGAATAAATCGAATCGAGCGAGACATCGAGGATCCTTCAGGTCGGTAAGAGTCTTGTCGTAGTCAAAAACATTCTAGCGACAGTCCGACCCGGAATCACGATGTATCAGAAGAGAAAGCGATCTTCTGTGAGCCTCTTTGAGAGTGATCGAATTTTTAAAAGTCGTACCACAAGCCCCAGCCGAGCTGTCGTTCGAACCGGTCATAAAAAGAAAGCTGGCTGCTTTTACCATTGTACAGATACAGTCCGGTTCGTAGCAGTCCGGTCGATGGAGCATCGGCTCGCCACGACCAACCCATCTGTGCTGAGACAGCTCCTCCGAAATCGACTTCCTCACGTAAGTCGCCGTTAATCGCGAAGAAAGGAGCCCCACGGCGCCCCGTGGGGACGGCGGGCGCATATTCCGCTCCGAAAGCAAACCGCCATTTTTCGGCGACAATATTGATGAATGCATACGAAGCTTCCGCATACAAGCGAACGTCTGGAGTGGAATAATAAGAATAGCCGAAGGTGAGATTGTCGCGCACGTAATTGAGTCGATCGTATCCGGGATTGCTGATCAGAAATTCGTCTCCGAGATGCGAACTGAGGTGCGTGTAACCGAATTTGAAACGATGAGGTCCTGTCCCCCAGGTGAGTGGTAAAGCCATACGGAAATCCATCGCGTCAACATCCGTATTCTCTCGGGGGTCGATTCGAACTGAAACTCCTCCCATGAAATCAAGTTGTACCCCCTCGTTACGATCCGTGGCACCCCAGCGAACAATTCCCAGACGCCCTCCGAGAGAGGATTCCCACAGTAACCCGTCGTCGTGATCAGATACCCATTGAGTCCCCAGGCGAGGTTCGTGGGGATGGCTGAGGTAAGTCGGATAGATGAAACCTTGCGGCAATAACTTCCATCCATATCCGTCTGCTGCGGCAGATAGTCGCTCATCGAATCTCGTCGATGAAAATCCAGATTCTCCATCATCCCAGGAAGTATGAATGCTTGCCCGACCTGTATCGACGGACCCCACGTCTTCAAGTCCGACCCACGGTTGACCGCGCAAAGAACCACACACCGTCAAAGCGAATAACAAGGCGCAGAGAACGGATCGATGGATTGTGGTATTGAACAGTCGGAAGGAAACCATCATCTGCCTCGAAAGGAAAGCTGTTGAGGCGAGTAAACATAGAATCAAAAAAGGGACTGGAGTTATAGATCTCCAGTCCCTAAGGGTCAAGATAAAGTAGGTGCTAACAGCCCGTTGAAAAACTCGATTTTGCTGCGAATGGATTTTTGATCTGAATCACATCGTCACAAATTCTCGATGAATCCCAGCATGGCTGGCTTGTTGATTCGAGACCGCACCACCAATGTCGGCGAACAGTTTGAAGCTGACATGACTTTGATCGGCGGAACCGGAAAGATTCACCTGCGAATTCCTTCCTTGTGCTCCTTTCAAAATTCTCATTCTCGCCAATAAATCCGTTTCTCGACACGCTGCTTATGAATCCGACGGAAATCTTTCATTAGCGATAAACCGCCGCGTCGGGATCTCCGGCTGACTCGATGTAGAGGAGTAGGTCGAAGATTTCCTGTTTGGTCAGGGTGTTGAGCAACCCTTCGGGCATCAAAGAGACCTTGGAATCGACCCGTTCCTCAATCGTTTCCTTGGAGATCTCGATCGCTTCGGCGTCTTTTTCCAGTGGATTCGCCATCAGTCGAACGATCTTGTCGTCTTCATAAACGACCACGCCGCTGTACGGTTTGCCGTCTTCGTTGATAATGATCTGCGACCGGAATTTCTCATCGATCACTTTGGACGGTTCGATCATTTCGGTCAGAATGCGGACCCGGTCGAGCTTGCCCTCCTGGATCTTTTGTTTGACGAGTGTCAGATCGGGACCGATTTTCGCTCCCTCTCCTCGCATCTGGTGACACTGGACGCAGGCGATCGATTTGAACAGCATCCGACCGTTTTCGAATGAGCGGTTTTCATCCGCGCTCGGCAGCGACGCCAGCAAGTCTTCCACCTGCCACTTACGAACGAAACGTCGTTGGTACATCGGACCGTCGGAATGGTCGTGTTCGTCGGCGGGTTCATCCAGTTGTTCGAGCGGGATTTCCGAAATATCGTTGACCACATGGATGGTTCCATACATCGTTCTCCAGTGACCGGGGAACGTGCAGACGTACGGATAGTCTCCCAGTTCCTGCGGGGCGGTCAGTTTCAGCCGCTCCTGCAAACCGGGTTGCAGGAGGTTGGTATAAGCCAGTACCTTGTCCGTATCCGGGATAAACTGCTTCTGCATTGCAGCCGGAGAGGAACCGAGTTTCTCAGCCAGAATGCCGACTTCCGCGCGAGCTCCTTGTGCGGTCAAGACGAGGTTGTGAGGCATGATGTCGGTGTTCTCAAAGACGATCTCAAACGGCTTGCCCCCTTCGACGTATAGATTCGTGCGGTCGTACTGCATTTTGTGCGGTACGGGACGAATAAAGAAAACATCGACGCCGAGCTGGCGGAACTGCGTGATCAACGATCGGGCCTCGTCTTCCGGTAGAATGACGGCGAGACGTTTGCCGAGCTGAATCGCTTCCATGATGTCATCGCGGGTCCGTTCCTTGATCGGCACCTGTTCGATGATACCGAGCAGCGTATCGATCAGCGGCCTCACTTCCGTTTTGGGAAGTTTCGTCCGATTGAGACGGCCGAGAGCCGAAACCGCTGCCGCCCGCGACTTGTTTGTTTTGACGAATTGGGACAGCGTCTTGAAGGTGTCTGCCTCATGTCCCGGCACGGAGACGATCGAACGGATTGCTTCTTCGCGGATCACCTGTTGCGGGTTACCTTTGATGGCAAATTCCGTCTTTGGTTGGGGAGCGGCGTTGTTGCCGCGAGCGTAGACGGCTTGTCGCGAAGAGTCGAGAATCTCGACTTTGAATTTGTCGAGTCGCTTGCCGAGATCGCCGTCCGTCCGGTTCCAGACCACAATCTTTTCGATCGGGAAATCGGATTTCAGATCCACTTCCCACCACGGGTTATTTTCCCCACTCGTGTGAGTCGAAGACCCTTCGTTGTAGACGCCGCTGGTATTTCCATCGATGGCTCGTTGCGGTGCACCGCTGGAGGCGACGGAAGACTGTCTGGCTCTTCCCTGAGTGGCGATATTTTCGCCTCCGCTGAAGACCTGCACCTCGGCCAGTGTGAGTGTGCGGTTCCCCTGTCCGGGAATACTGACTCGAACATAGCGACCGAGTCTTCCTTCCTGTTTACCGATGGAAGTGGCGAGCGGTTCGGGGAGTCCGTGCAACAGCGGTTCCAGTCGCGAATACGTTTTCTCACGCAGTTCGGGAGATTGAATCAGCGGAATCGCAGCGACCAGGTCACGCAAAGCTCCCAGAGACTGGATTCCTTTCTCCCACGCCGCCTCCATCGACTGATCGGCGGTGATTAAAGCAGCGAAAGCGACGCGTCGCGTGATCGGCTTCGTCGCCCATTGCGTCAGTTCCTCAATTTGAGCGCGGTGTTTGGCGATCTCCTGTCCCGGTTGACGACTGAGCAGAATTCCCAGGTCGATCAGCACGTGTTCGCCGTGTTCGCTGTCGCGGGTGTCGAGATGTGAGATAGTTTCCAGTAACTCATCCATCGGAGTCGTGTTGTGAAGTCGAGCCAGACCTTCGATCGCTTCCTGACGATGCTGGAAGACGACACCATGCCGATTTAACATTTCGTCAAAGACGATTTCGCTACGCGCCATGTTGATCAGGTCGGGCGTTTTGATCTGCGAAATGATGAACTCAATCCCGGCAGTATTATCCTTCGCGAACGGTTGTCCGGCGGCAACTGCCGGAAGCCAATACGGCTGAAGCGCCTGCATTGTTTGTTTGAGCGTATAGTCGAGATAGTAATCCATTTCGTGATTGAGCGCCATCAGGGCGATTTCACCCGCTTCCGGCGTCTCAAAGAAACTCGCCGCGCGTACCGCTTCGAGTCGAACCCGCGGATGCTCGTCGTTCACCATCTCCTGCAACAACGGCAGAGCTTCCGAAACGTCGTCCCGCCAATATCCAAGTACGCGCGTGGCGGCGGCACGGGCGTGGTAATCGGGGGAGTGTAAGACGCGACGGAGATGACTGGTATCGACGGCGTTATGATGCTGACGCACCCACAACGTCTCCAGCAACAGATGCTCGTAGTTGTCGGCGTTCTTGTTGAGACCGGCGATAAACTGCTCGATCCCGGCGACAACTTCCGCGGTCGGGTGTTCTCGCAATTCCTCGCGAACGCGGTAACGGGTCCGGTCTTCCGGTTCGTTCAGCAGGCTGAGCAGTTCTTCGACGGAGGCTCCGTCGATGTTCGGTTTTTTGACCAGTGGACGCGAAGGATACGTGATCCGCCAGATGCGACCGTGCGTGTGATCGCGATTCGGGTCGCGGATCGAATGTTGCAGGTGACCGATCAACGGATTGAACCAGTCCACAATGTACAACGCCCCATCCGGTCCGAACTGGATATCGGTCGGTCGAAAGTTTCGGTCGGACGAATAGAGCAATGGCTCGATCTCTTTGCCTTCAAATCCGGAATCGACCTCTTTCACCGTATGTTGCAAAATGCCCTGAAAGCCGATGACGTTATTCAGCAGGTAATTTCCTTGCGCTTCCGGTGGGAAATGCCGACTGGAGACCAGTTCGCACCCCGCGGTCGGACGTACTCGTTTCGGGAAGAACTGTTTCATCTGCGGAGCGTAGACGAACTTGAACGGTCCGAAGTCATCCTGTCCGGTGAATTGCGGCGCTTTCCCCGAGAATGCGGTGCCGTAGTAATTCGCTCCTCCCGACGCATCGGCCACGAAGTTCTGTCCCCATTTGTCGAACACGTGACCCCACGGGTTAGCGAAGTTGTAATGAACGAAGGTCTCGAACTTCTCTTTGGTCGGATCGTATCGATAGATTCCGCCGTGAGCGTTGCGAACCGGTCCATACGGAGTTTCGACCATCGAGTGATGAAACGTCCCTTCGTGCATATAGAGGCCGCCTCCCGGTCCCCAGGTGAACGCGCCGATCGCGTGGTGAGTATCGCCCGAATCGAAACCGTGCAGGACGAGTCGCGAGAAATCGGCCTTGCCGTCACCGTCCGTATCCTTGAGAAACATCAGATTCGGTTGTTGAGCGACGTACACCCCTCCGTCCCCCAGCTCAAAGCCGGTCGGGACGTGCAGGTTTTCCGCGAAAACTGTCTGCTTGTCCGCTTTGCCGTCACCATCCGTGTCTTCCAGAATCAGTAACTTGTCGTGCGGTTTATGAGGCGGTTTGTAGCCGGGATAGGAGGGCATGGTCGCCACCCACAAGCGACCTTTGGTGTCGAACGTGATCTGAACCGGGTTTTCGATATCCGGAAAGTCCACCTCACTGGCAAACAGATTAACTTCGTACCCCTCCGCCACATGAAACTGCTTGATCGCTTCTTCCGGCGGGAGAATTTCAATCGGCTCCGTAAAGTTCGTTTCCACGGGAACGTAACCGCGTGTGTTCGAGTAATCGGGAGTCGTCGAGATCGGCTCCCCGGATAACAGTTTCCAGATACGCTGATCGACCACAGCGCACATCTCGTCGAGCTTGGCTCGCTCGTTCTCCATCACCTCTTCGTTGTTCCAGACTTTATTCCGGGCACCGTAAATGTAATAGCCGTTCACCGCACGATAACGATGGAACCACTGATAGTCCTTTTCCTGAACCTCGGCGAGCAGTTGCGCTGAGGCTTCTCGCGCGGGCTCCTCCCCGATTAACGCCTCGTAGAAAACCGGAGCGAGTTCCCGGTATCCGGAATCAGTCAGATGAATGCCGTTGAAGGTGAAATGTTCTGATTCCTGCAACATCTTTTTCTGGGTGGGAGTAAACAGGTCGACAAAACCGACCGCCTCTTCCTCCGCCACTTTTTTCATGATCTGCGAATACATGGCGATGTTGGCATTGTTCGCCGAGCCGTCCGGCAAATTCGGATTCTTGAGATCCTCGTGCGGAATCGGGGTAAAGAGAACCAGCCGCGGTGCCGATTCGCCGTTATATTTTTGTTTCAGGGTATGTTTGACGAAGGCTCGCAGGTCGTTCTCAAATTTTTCGAGTCCTTCCTCCCCTTTGAAGGATTCGTTGAATCCGAAAAAAGCAAAGACGACGTCGGTATCGGAATGAGTCAGGTGTTGATCGGGATCCCCGAAGTTCAGGGAGCGTGGACGAAAAGCGACTTCATCCGCCGAGAACGCCAGGTTGCGAAACGATAATTGCAGATCCGGGTGATTCGCGTGCAGCAACGCCTCCAGGTAACCGAAGTACTGCATCCGTTCGGCGAGCGTCGCGCCAATCAGACTGACGTTGTCTCCCTGTTTGAATTCAAAGGGAGGAGATGCCGCTTTCACGACGGGAGCCAATAATCCAAGAACGGCGATTGCCGCCAGCAGGCAACGTTTCATCGAGAGCCTCATTCAGTGATCTCAGCAGGATTGTGTGTGGGAAGGGAGTCGTCCAGAAGACGATTCCCGATCGGGTGGGAAGCGATTTATGATTACCATCGCCTGTCTTTCCATTATCAGCACTCTGACAGGACAAGCAAGGGTTTGTTCCACGTGACTGATCGCTTCCAGGCAACAAACTCTCTACAAAATCCCAGAATCGCAGAGATTTTCGGGAATTTTCCCACCCCGTTCGGTCTCCTACTGAGTGAGCTGGTCAGCCATCCTCAGCGTTGCCATTCCATCATACACCTCACATCGAGGAGAAATCCCATGTTGAATCTTCCGCGCTTCCTGTGCGCGCATCCGATGCCGTCAATTGTTTACGGAATCTGCCTGCTACTGACTGTTTCAACAGTTGGATGCGGAGCCTCTGATAGTCACTACGGCGAATACTCCACCTCCTATCAGGCCGAGTCACCTCAAAGCGGAGACGTTTACTCCAGCGACGAATCTTCAAACAACATTTCAGAGCAGCCGGTGGCCGAACTCGTCGAAGAATCTGCCAAGCCGGCCAACGAACATCTGCAAAAGAAACTGGCACAACGCAAGGTCGTCTATACCTCCGACATGCATCTGGAGGTGAAAGAATTTGAAACCGCGGTCGACGAACTGCGGGAACTGATCGACGAGCATCAGGGGTTCGTCGCGTCACACAACATCGATGGCGGAGCCGGAAGTCGTCGCAGCGGTCATTGGAAGATCCGCGTTCCCAGTCTCTCTTTCGACAGCTTCCACGCCGGGCTCAAACAGCTCGGCTATCCCCTCCAGGACAAACTCGATTCCAAGGAAGTGACCGAGGAATACGTCGATGTCGAGCATCGCATCGAAAATCTGAAACGGATGGAAGAACGTTTGACCGATCTATTGCAAAAAGAAACCAAAAGCCTGCGGGATATCTTTGAAGTCGAAAAAGAGCTCGCCCGCGTCAACGGCGAGATCGAACGGATGCAGGGACGCCTCGAATTACTGAAGGACATGACCTCACTCGCCACGATCAATCTCGATATCAGTGAGGAAGACGTCTACGAGCCGCCGGTCGTGGTGGCTGAAGTCCCTCCCACGTTCAAGGAACGAGTGACTGAAACCTTCGGCACGTCGGCGGGAACACTGGTCGAGATGCTCCAGGAAATCGCGATCTTCGTAGTGGCGCTGACACCCTGGCTGCCGTTCCTGGTGATCTTCATCCTGTTGGCCCGTTACCTGATCCGAAAAAGCGTTCCGACGTCGGTAGAGGCATGATGGGTGGGTGAATAGAGATGACTCGGAATTGCCCGACCTATTCATCAAGTTGCATCGATTCACTGATAGAGACTGAGATGCCCGGGGGATTGTTCCTTCAACTGTTTAGCCATGTCGCTGCTGACGGCTGTGCCTCTCAACTCAAGCACTAGCAAATTCGCATGACCGAGAAGATGTTTCATCCCCTCATCAGTGACGCCGGTATTGTCGAGACTTAATTCTGACAATTCCGGAAGCTGGGAGATGGTGGCGATGGATTCGTTCGTGACAGCAGTATTGTTGAGATCAAGAAACTCTAATTTCTGAAGCGCCCCGATCAACTTGATGGGATCATCGGTAATTTCTGATCCTCCGAGCGAGAGTGCTCTCGTCTTTCGATGCGATTGTAGATATCTCTTTAGGCTGTCATCGGTGATCGGGCAGTGTTTCATGGACAGCATCATGCCTTGTGTATCGGGAAGGTCGCTCAAGCCCTGGCCGGTGATGTTTGTGGAATCGAGGCATAAGACATCGATGGTTTCGAGATTTGCTAACAGAGACACTCCCGTATCGGAAATCCGCGTCCCAGTCAGGACTAAAACCCTCAGGTTTTGAAAGCCAAGAAGTTCGCGAACACCGGTATCCGTCAGCTGTGTGTCTTCCAGATAAAGTTCCCGCAGTTGCGTCATCTTGCCGACCGCTTCCATCGACGCGTTGGTGACATTCGGAGCGTGATGAAGAAGCAAACTCACTAATCGTGAAAGCGAGGCTAATTGTTCAATACCCCGGTCAGAAATGACTTCGCTGTCGATAGACACTTCGGTGAGATTCGGAGCCCGCTTGACGATTTCAGCAATGCCGTTGTCGTTTACCTGGGTATGCCATAAGCTCAGCGATCTCCAGCGAGAACTAGCTTTGGACACAACCCTCGCGTTATCGACTTTTCGTCCACCATATTCCGGCACCTGATGCTCCTTGTATTTCGTAGTAATCGCGGAGTAGCCTAAGCGTGTTGCACCTTTGGAGAGGTGGAGGTGTTGACCGCTCCTCCGTGCTCCTGGTACTGCGTGATGAGTTGTCCGAAGTCGTTGTATTCGTTCTGGAATTCGTTGACGATGTTGCCGAGGTCGGCGGTTGCGTTGTCGTGACTGGTGATCTTCGTTCGGAAAATCAGACAGATCAATGTCGGACGTTGAGTTAGAGAACACAACGCGAATTAAAATCATCCGGCGGTTAAAAACGAACGTAGCCGTTCATCATCGATGACCTCGCCCTTCGGTAAATCCTTGATGCCGTTGAGAACGGCGGTCACTTCCGCATCGTTGCCTTCGAATCCGATCTCCTGAAGACGATGGGCGACGGCCCGTTTTCCCGAGTGCCGTCCGAGGACCAGCTTGATCCCCGATTCGCCGACCGTCTCCGGGCGGAACGGCAGATAGGTATCCGGGTTTTTCAACAGGCCGTCCTGATGGATGCCGGCTTCGGTCGCGAAGATGTTGGAGCCGCCGATCGGCTTTTGCGGCGAGAGACGAATGCCGGTCAGCTCGGCGACCAGATGGCAGAGGGGGGCGAGTTTGGTGGTGTCGATTTTGTGCGAGCGTCCGAACTGGTCCTGATGCAATGTCAGCGCCATGACCACTTCTTCGAGAGAGGCGTTGCCGGAACGTTCGCCGATGCCGTTGACCGTGCATTGCACGACGTTCGCTCCCTCTTCGATGCAGGCGAGTGTATTGGCGACGGCGAGACCAAGGTCGTTATGGAAATGGACCGCCAGAAGTGCCTTGTCGAGATTGGGAACGTTGTCCTGAATCTGCTTGATAAAAGTGCGGGCCTTTTCGGGAGTCAGAATCCCGACCGTGTCAGGAAAGCCGATGGTCGTCGCGCCCGCCTCGATGGCCTTCGTATAGCATTCGCAAAGGTAATCGACTTCCGTGCGGCTGGCGTCTTCGGGGCTGAAGGCGACCACGGGGAATTTATCCGCCGCATAGCCGACCGTATCGACGATCAGCTCCAGAATTTCTGCTTTTGACTTTTGCAGCTTGTCTCTGCGGTGCAGGGGGCTCGTCCCGCAGAAGAGGCTCACGCCGCGCTTGTGTCCGGGTTGTCCGGCCAGTGCGCGGTCGGCGGCGTCAATGTCTCCTCGCAGGGTCCGACAAAGGGAAGTCAGGACCGGACCTTTGACCTTACCGATCATCATTTGCATCGCTTCGATGTCGCGTTCCGACGAGGCGGCAAACCCCGCGTCGATGGAGTGAATCCCCGCCGCTTCGAGGGCGAGTGCGATTTGCAGTTTTTCTTCCGGTTCGAGGGTCGCGCCGGGCATCTGTTCGCCGTCGCGCAACGTCGTATCACTGAAGAGAACTGCTCCCGAGCGTTTGTGATGAGAAATCACGAGAGGCTTGACCAGCCTTTCCAGCCATTTTTGGACGATATTCGACAACTATACGGACTCTCTGTAGCGCGATCGGTCTGTAGAACGCAGGCGAAAAATCGGACGAAACGAATCAGCTCCCTTTATAACGCTGAAGTGAGGGCGGAGCAATTCCGGCAACGCGGAAACAGCTCTTCCGTAGGGAGACGCAGACTATTTCAGCAGTGCGGGAACTTTCTCTTTCAACATTTCGATCGTCGCCTGAGTGGAGATCACTTTTCCCTGCTGGTCGATGAGAATCATCACCGGAGGCATCAGGATTCCCAGTTTGACGGCAGGGGGACTGTCGAGTCCGCCTTCTTCGTGGATAGACGGAAAGTTGATTCCCTGTTCTTTGGTGAACTTGGACAAACCATCCGAGACAAGATCGACGTTCACGCCGACAATCTCGAATCCCTTCGACCGATATTCCTTCGAGAGGGCCTGGAGCTGCGGGAGATCTTCGAGGAAGGGACGACTCCAGGTCGCCCAGTAAGTGAGCACCACGACCCGCCCGCGATAACGGGACAGATCGAGCGTCTGACCGGTCAGGGTTTTCCCAGAAAACTCCAGCACCTCTCCTTCGAGTCCCATGCGCCGTAAGGCCCCGCGCGCTTTTTGTCCGTGAATGGTTTTGCCGTAGGAAGAGACAATTCGCTGATACCAGGTTCTGGCGTCGTCTTCGCGCCCGCTGATTTCGTATGAAGAAGCGATTTGAAACGCCGCATCGGCGGCTTCTTCCGATTTGGGATATTTCTCAACGAACTCTTCGAGCGACGTCAGCCACCATTTCTGAAGTTCCTCCTGCTCTTCGGGGGCGGTGGATGTCGCTCTTGTGCTGTATTCAGAAGTCAGGCGACGATAGGTTACGTACGGGACCAGATCGCTTTCCGGACTCCGCGATTTGAGCGAGTCTTCAAAACTCTTCAGGCGTTGCACACCTTCCTTGTAAGCTCCCACTTGAACGGCGGCCGTGATACCGTCCACCAATTGTTTCAGCCAGAGTTCCCGTTCTTCGGGAGTTTCGGAAATCGAAACCAGCTTCTGCAGGATGTCGGCTCGTTTCTTGTTGTAAGCTCCCAGCGCTTCCACGCCGTCTTCCAGACGAGGGCTGTTTTCATCCAGCTCCTGGAGTTCGTCGAGCAGAGCCCGCGCTTCCTCAGAATTGGCCGTCGGAGCCATCACCTCTCCGGAACTCGCGGTTTGAGACGGACGCAGCAGAATGCCGCCGAACTCGATCGGCCCTGAATCCTGATTGATGGGGCGGGGGAACGAAGCCAGTTTCCACGTCTTGCCGACGAGGACCAGTTCCCCAATCTGCAACAAATCGACCTTCCCGTCATTCTCCATCAACGCCCGCGTATTTTCGTAGACCTGCAACTCCTGTTTGGCTTTTTCGTCATCGACGGGGATGACTCCCGGCAGTCCCGCGTCGTAGCGGAGCCACTCCGTGGACGAAGTGATCTGACCGCCGGAGGTGACCTGTCTGATTTTGGAGTCCAGTTCTCCCGTTTCGGAGAGAATCTCCCGTACGAGATCGGGACGGACTCCCAGATTCTTCAAGTCGGTACTCGAGACCATCAGTGATTGCAGGAGCTTGGTGTCTTTAGTTTTGAGCGCGTAGAACGTCAGTTCGCAAAGTTCCTCGACCGACATTTGACGCCAGCCGTCGATGGTGCCGTCTTCGTCCTGATCGATTCCCCAGCGAGTGCCTCCGGTGTTAAGCCATCGTGACTGATCGACCTTTTTGTTGTCGTTTGTATCCTGATCGCGATACACCTCGATCCCGCCGCGGAAATAGCTCCAGCGGTCGACAGTGTTGTCGCGGTCCGTATCCATGAATTTTCGGAGGATTTCCCCCTGCGGCCCTCGGACGACCCAGCCCGATCCTGTCTTTTCCTGAACGACTTTTACTTCACATTGTGAAAATTCACTTTGTGAAGGCGTGTCGTATTCGACGTATTTCTGGACGGGCTTGTATTTTAAGGCAACTTCGGCAGTGACCCCTTGGGCGAAAGAGGTTGAGTTTGCCGCCAACATCGAGAAGACCAGCGGCAGTAGAATGATTGTACGAAAAGAGGCAGTCATCCGATTCACTCCCTTGCGTCGGGACAGTTTCCATGAAAAATGGATTTTTCAGTAGTATTTGATACCCGATTCTAGTACAGATCTGACATAAAAGTCAGCCTCAGTTTGGCCGGTATCGCTTTCGAAGACCGAAATTCAGGACGAATATGAAAGTCTCTCCCAAAACTGGCAGCATGAGGGAACACGAATTCTTCGTGTCCCAGGAACATTGCATCGATTTCGACGGGATTTCCATTCTGGCCACCCCGCATTTGCTGTGGGAAATGGAGCATTGTGCTCTCGACCTTTTGCAGGAATCCCTGGAAGATGACGAAATCTCGCTCGGGGTTCAGATCGATCTCGAACACCGCAGTATGGCGGTGGAACTCGATCATGTCATCTGCACCGCCAAGGTGGTGCATCGGGAAGGGACGTTAGTCACGTTCCATCTGACGGCGGAAGCGAACGGCAAATGTCTGGCGCAAGGCCTGCACAAACGGCGCGTCGTCGATCGGGCCAGCATCAAAAACCGTCTCGAATCCCTCCGTATGAGTTCCCTGAATCACCCATGATCCACGTTGTCGCCCAAATTTCATTGAAGCCGGGGTGTCGTTCCCGCTTTCTGGAAGAATTTCACAAACTGGTCCCTCTGGTTCACGCGGAGGAGGGATGTCTCGAGTACGGCCCTGCGATTGACGCCGAGACTCCCATCACGGCTCAAAAAACCGATCCCGATCTGGTTGTGGTGATCGAGAAATGGGAATCGGTTCCGCATTTGGAAGCCCATCTCGTCGCCGATCACATGAACGCCTATCGCGAGACGGTCAAAGATCTGGTCGCGGGGACGAGCCTTCAGATTCTCTCGCCCGCCTGACCCCGATCTTCGCGAAGGAGTGTTGTGGGAAATCTTTCGACTTTTTATTCCGAGTTTCGGAATCGCTATCACACCACCGGTTCGATTGTCCCCAGTAGTGGATACCTGGCGTCCGCCATCACCGGTCCTCTCTCTCGGCGGGAAGGTCCGAAACGGGTGTTGGAAATTGGTCCGGGAACAGGCGCCTTCACGCAGAAAATCGTCAAATACCTTTCACCCGACGATCGCTTTGATATCGTCGAAATCAATCCGGTCTTCGCTCAGGTGATTCGAGACAAGTTCGAACAGAATCCCGACTACCGGGCGGTCAACGCCATCTCAACGCTCCACGAAACTCCGCTCCAGGAATTCGAATACGACTCTCCCTACGATATCGTGATCTCCGGATTACCGACGACGAACTTTGATGTCCCGCTTGTCAAAGAGATCTTCGAAACGTTCGTCGAATTGCTCGCTCCGGGAGGAGAACTCTCCTATTTTGAGTACATGTATCTCAGACAGATTCGCAAATTTCTCGATAAAAAATCGAATCGCGATCGGTTGCGGGAAATGGATCGGGCCATCAAACCTTATCACGATCAGTATCGGACTCACCGGAGTTGGGTTTGGTTGAATGTTTCACCGGCATGGGTACATCATTTACGCAAACCGCTTCCCGAAACCTCGTGAAACCGATTGCCTCTTCCTCTGCTGGATGTGATGCCATGTCTGATGAGTCGCCTCTTCCCGACAGTTTCAGCGAGCATCCCGCCCGTCTCTCTGCTGAGGAACTGACCAAGCAGTGTCAGCTCACTTTCGGACGCGCCGGAGGACCGGGAGGTCAACACAGGAACAAAGTGGAAACCGCGGTGACGATTTTGCACGAGCCGAGCGGCTTAACCGCGTCCGCCGTGGAGAAAAGAAGCCAGCAGCAGAATCGAAAAGAGGCTCTCTTTCGTTTGCGAATCATTCTCGCGGCAGAACTGGAAGTGCTCCCCGCAGCGGGGGAAGTCCCTACCGAATTATGGCGCAGCCGATGCCGGGGGGGAAAAATTCTCTGTAATGAACATCACGACGATGCTCCGGCGATGTTGGCTGAAGCCATGGCGGCCTGTCGTCTCCACGGCTACCAGCATTCCGAAGCCGCCCAACAACTCGGATGCTCGGGAACCCAACTACTGAAGTTTCTGGCCAAGTTTCCCGCCGCTCGTCGGAAATTCGAAAATTCGCGGGAAGAGCGGGGATTACCGCGTTTGAAGTTCCGATGAATCCTCCGAATTCGTCGAAAATTGCGAAACAGGAGGTGACGATCATGAACCACGTTGAAATAATGAATCGAAGCGAATTCCATCCCGGTGGGTGGATGACGGAACGGCAATCTTTCGCAATGGTCGATCATGGCTGAATCATCCCGGCAAGCGGCATCTCGCAGTTTCTCTCTTCCGGGATTGTTGTCTCTTCTGGCGGGATGCGGACAATTATTCGCGACCTGGAAGTTTCGCTTTTACACCGATCAATGGGACGACGGGTTACGGATCGGAAATTACGCGGTCGCTTTTTGCCTGACGCTTTGGGGAGTGAAACAGATTGTTGCGGAATGGCAGGCTCGCCCGTCGCACGTCAAACAGTCCCGCAATCGCAAACAATATCGCGTCAATATTCCCGTTGAGGGAATCGTGTATCTGGTGATTATGTCGGTGATGTTCATCGGTGCGATGTTGGGACGACAAAATATGCTGTTGCTCGTCTTTTCGCTCATGGCGGGGGCTTTCGTCGCCAACGGATTCATCTCCTTCAATCTACTACGTAAGCTGAACGTCAACCGGCAATTGCCCGATTTGATCATGGCAGGTGAACCGACCAATATTTACATCGAAGTTCACAACCGGAAACTGATGACCGTCTGGGTGCTGACGGTCACCGATATCATCGTCAACGAAAATGAAAGTCTGCAGGCAGCCGTCGTCTTCACCCGCATCCCCGGATATGGCCGAAAAATCGGGCAATATCGCGTTCAGTTAATGCAGCGGGGACGATATCAAATCGGTCCCGTCCAGTTTTCGACGCGATTTCCACTGGGAATCGTCGAGCGATCGGCGGTCGTTCAAAACAAACAGGAAGTGATCGTCTGTCCGCGCCCGGGACGTTTACTCGTCAATCGTCATGCGTTGCGATCGCAGGATCAGCTGGTCATGCGGAACGTATCCCACGTCGGGGCGTACGATGATGAGTTTCACCGGATACGTGAGTATCGGAACGGCGATAATCCGAGAGCGATTCACTGGCGATCGACAGCCCGCCGCAACGAATTGATGGTCAAAGAGTTTCACGAAAGCCGCGATGAAAATCTGATGGTTCTGCTCGATCTCTGGAAACCTCGTTATCCGGAAATCAAACAACTGGAATGTGTGGAGACGGCGATCAGCTTCGCCACCACCTTAATCAAGGATCATTTGACCAACGTTCGGGATTCGGAAATCCAGATCGCATCTTTGGGACGCGAGTTTTCCAAGTGGGCGGAAATCGGCGGCCCTCGACGTTGGGATTCGATCCTGAAATATCTGGCACTGATTGAGTCCGGGTTGACCAATAATCTGACTCCGTTACACGATTTCTGGAAAGTTCAGCGCAAAGCCGATACGCGATGTTTGCTGATCACAACCCGTACGCTGGCGGAGCTTTCGGAAACCTTCGGAAAAGGGGAAACCGCCAACGGAGAGAAGGGATTGTCTTTCGAGATGGACCTGCTCATCTATTCCGCAGCCGCGGGGGGATTGAATGGAATCTTCGAAGCCCCGGAAAATCTGATTGCTTATGAAAACGTTTCCGCCGATCCAAAGCAGCGCTCGATTTCGATGAGCGGAAAGAGTTGGTATCGAATGAATCAGTCCCAGCAGGAAGGAGCTTCCTGAAATGGCGTTGGCGACTCTCTTTCCCATGAGCGTCTACCTGATGCTCGCCCTCTCTTCGTTTGTGTTGATGTATGCGGAGGGAGCGGCTTTTCCTTCTGTGATGACGCTGCCGCTCGCCCTGATTGCTTATCTCTACAGCGAACGAAAATCGGTGATCGTTCTCTCCGGCTGGATGGCCAATCTGATGGGCATTATGGCTCTCGGATTCGCGGCGCAAGAATTCTTTTCGGAGAATATTGAAGGTCGTCTCTTATCCGGAGCGCATCTTCTCGTCTATCTCTCCTGGCTCGTAATCTTCCTGACCAAAACCCGACAGCACTATTGGTGGGCGATTGCGCTGAGTCTGCTGCAGGTGGCCGTCAGCTCGGTCCTCATGAATGATGCAGAATATGGGCTGTTTCTAGTCTTCTTCATGATGATGTCGGTCTGGACCGTTTCACTGTTCACACTCTTCCTGGCCTACCGCGATGAAATTGAAGATGAGGAAATCGAATTGACGGATGTGGAAGCGGGAATGTCCCAACGACTCAGCCCCCATCATGTGGAATCCTCTGAAGGACAGATCCTGTTCGGAATGCCGAGTCGATCGATTGGCGGTGTCGAGTATGACGCCCATGCAAAGTGGATCGGTGTGCGATTCGCGCTGCGGGCGATCGGGATGACCGTGGCGTGTCTGATGATCGGTGTGGTCTTTTTTATGTGCGTGCCGCGATTGTGGGCAGATCTCAATCCGTTTGAGAATGAATCGCTCGATGGTGTGCAGGTGAAGTTCGACCAGAAGGTCCGTCTCGGAGATATGGGGGATATTCTGGAAAGTCGACAGCTGGCGTTGACCGTGCAAATTTTCGAAGGAGAGTCGAAGGTTCCCGTCCCGATGGAAAATTTTCTGTCGCGTCACGACTGGGACGAACCTTACTTTCGCGGGACGGCGATGGATTACTACGCGGACGATTACACCTGGAGTGCTTCGCGGAAAACCACGTTTCCCGTCACGCCGGCAATCTCGGGGTACCGAAACAGCTATCGCCAACACATCGAACTGGAGGCGGTCGGGACGCCGTTTCTATTTGTGATGCATCCGGTGGAAACGGTGAAGATCAAATCTCCCAAAAAAGAACGCTACTTTTTTGACGGTGTCTATTCGACATTAATGCGACAAAGTAATCGTAATCTTTCGAATCGGATTATCTACGACGCTTTTTCTCCCAAGTATCCTGTGACGAATCAATTTCTGGTTGAGGATATCCTCGATCACCCCAGAGCCAGTGATTTAAACAAGCTGTTTCTGCAGTTCCCGGAGAAAAGTCTGCCCAACGTGCGAGCGCTGTCGATGAAAGTCGCGGGTTTGACCGAGAAGGAGATACCCGTTCCAGCCGGCCGACAACAAGCCCAGGTAGCCGGGAGAATTGTGTCTCACCTCCGTGATTCCGGAACCTATAAGTACTCACTGAAGAGTGAGATCCTCGATCCGGATATCGATCCGGTGGAAGATTTTCTGTTCAACCGGAAAGAAGGACATTGCGAATATTTTGCCTCCGCTCTGGCGTTGATGCTGCGGTCGGTGGGAATCCCCACTCGCATGGTCAATGGTTACAAAGGCGGGGCGCTCAATAGTAATTCCGGTATCTGGACCGTGCAGCAGCGACACGCCCACGCCTGGGTTGAAGCCTATTACAACGGCGTTTGGAATTCGCTCGATGCCACCCCCGCGGCGGAACGAGATGAAGTGGTCGAGGCGGTCGGTAACGAACGGATGAGTTGGATGGAAATCAAACAATACCTGAACTCGATGTGGGTTCGATACTTCGTCAGCATGAACTTGAATTTTCAGCGACAAAATGTCTATCGCATGACAGTCGATGAATTCAAGGCGATCGGCGTCTCTATCTGGGACTCGATACGTGCTGGCGTAAGGCAGATCATCGAGTTTCTCAAGCATCCCGAAAAATGGTTCAGTCTGCGAGGCGGGTTGATCGCCTTTGTCCTGTTGAGTCTGCTGACGGGGATTGTCTTTCTGGCGAAATGGACCCTGGCGAAAATTCGCCGCTGGTTGGGAACCCGCCAAAAGTCATCCCGCCGACGGCGACAGGTCGAATTCTACGAACGTTTTCTCCGTCTCTGCGAACGGCAGAGTCTGGTGAAGTCCTCCACGCAGACCCCGCGAGAATTTGCCCGTCGCGTCGCCGACCTCTGGAGTCCCATTCTCTCCGAGAACGGCCTGGGCGCTCTGCCGAGTTCTCTCGTGGAGAAGTTCTATGCGATTCGATACGGCGAAGAATTGTTGCCGAGTTCCGAGGAAGAGGAACTTCTCTCCACGTTACAGAAACTGGAAAAAGCGTTTCAGCAGCCTCAGAATGGTAAACCGGCTCCCACCACAGCCGGTTGAAATGATGGCGACTCCCTCGACTTCGACTCAGTGCTTGCCGCGAAGTCTCGGGTCGGCGGCATCCCGGAACGCTTCCGCCACCAGATTGTACGACGTAATCGTGATAAAGATCGCCATCCCCGGATAAAAGATGATCCACGGTGCGTCGATGATATAGTTTCTGCCGGTCGAGAGAATTCCTCCCCAGGAGGGAGTGGGGACGCTGATGCCGAGCCCCAGAAACGAAAGTGCCGACTCCGTCAGGATCGCCCCCGCGACTCCGAAGGTCGCCGAGACCAATACGGGAGCCATCGCGTTCGGCAGGATGTGACGAAAAATAATCCGCCAGGGAGAGTAACCGAGCGATTGACCCGCCAGAACGAATTCCTGGTTCGACAGACGTAGAAACTCGCCGCGTACCAGACGCGCGATACCCGTCCAACTGGTCAATCCGATCACCATCATGATCTTGAAAATACCGGGACCGAGGAACGCGACAATCGCCAGGATCAAAAAGAAACTGGGGAAACAGATCACGATTTCGATCACGCGGGAAATCAGCATATCCACGCTTCCCCGGAAATAGCCGGCGATCGATCCCACAATCACGCCAATCGTCAACGCTATCGAAACTGAAACGATCCCGACTGAAAGGCTGACGCGACCGCCCCAGATCATTCGCGTGAGTAGATCGCGACCGCTGTCGTCAGTTCCCATGATGTGGGGCCGGGACCAGGGGACCGACGTGTGTAGCGGGTTCTCTTCCGCTTCCAGTTCCTGAACCAGTTGTTTGTTGTTGGCCACTTTGGCCTGCTTGAGTTTTTTCTGCCGCGTTTCTTCTTCGTCCTCCAGTTGATTCAATTTCTGAGGTGTTAACACCGATGAGGTAACCCCCTTCAGGTACTTCGGTTCCGCGAAGAGTTTGTCGAGATTGCTCTCGTCAAGCGCGAAAGGAATCGGCGGCCAGACGACCGACTCGTAAATCACATCCGCGTCCGCGGCGTTGTCCGCATCGGCCATGGTCCCCTGGCGATAGGGGGTAATATCGACACGCTCCGGGACGGTCAGCTTCCAGATCAACGCCCCGATGAGCGGAACCGCCAGGTACACGATCGGGACCAGTTTCTTCTTTCCAGACGGGTCGAAGCGCTCCACAAGCGGTTTCCAGAATCGTCCGAAAATCAGAATGATGAGAAACAGCATAAAGGCGATTTCAGACCACACCAGAGACTCGAAGACGGGCCAATAGGTTTTCGTGGGGAGATTATCGGAGACATCCCGAAAGGCAGAACGAAACTCGGAACGCATGGACTTCAACTCACCCCGGACCTCCGGGTTCTCGACGGCATCGGCGGACAGCTCCGCCAGTTGAGTCGCTTGCTCCTTGAATTCACCCCGCATCTCCGACGGCAAGCGTCCCGCGATAAATTGACCGGTCTCGCGGATGACGCGGGCTTCCCGCCGGGCGTTGGTCAGTTCTTCAGCAGTCGGCTCGTCCGACAGTCGGCTGATCTTGAGCGAGAGCGTCGTCATCGTGCGAATCGATTCATCGATCTCGTTCCGATTGACGCCGCGATACCAGAGCGGTTTGTTGTTCGCGATGAACGGAGCGAAGACGCTGACGGCGACCAGGAAAATGATCACCCAACCGGAAAAGACCGCCAGCTTCCGTTTGCGGAATTCCCGCATCACGAGCGACCACTGACTTTGTTGTTTGATGTGTGCTTCCGCCGGAGCGGCCTGCTGACGACTCAATGTTCTCTCCGGGATCTCATCTAGCGGTTATCGAAAGTCACTTGCGGGTTGACGAGCACATACAAAATGTCGGAAATCAGAATTCCGATCAGCGTCATCACGGCGGACAGAATCAGCGTTGCCATCACGATGTCGTATTCTCTCAGAAAAATGGCGTTGATCGTGTAATAGCCCATGCCGTCGATCTGGAAGACGGTCTCGATAATCACGCTCCCTCCGATCAGAAACGGCAGCAGCGAAGCGAACAACGTAATCACCGGAAACAAACCGTTGCGTAAGGCGTGGACCAGAATCAGACGGCTTTTGCTGACTCCCTTCGCTTCGGCGGTTCGGATGTAATCCTGGTGAATCACTTCCAGCATGCCGGCGCGCATCTGACGGCTGAGATAAGCGAGTCCGCCGTACGTCAGACAGACCACCGGGAGGAAAATATGATGTAGGTAATCGAGATATTTTCCCATCGTGGTCAGTTCGTCGTAGTTGTCGGAATGGAGCCCCAGAATCGGGAACCAGATTGTCTGGCTGCGGTCGGAAAAGTTCATCCGTAACAACTCGGCGATCCAGAATGAGGGAAGCGAATACAGAATGAACAGCGCGACGGTGGAGATGATATCGGCTTTGGAACGCGGAAACGCCGCACTCATAATCCCCAGCGGAATCGCGATCAGATAGATTAATAAGAATACGATGCTGTTGAGCTGAATGGTGATCAGCAAACTCTCTTTAAGGTCGGGCCAGATCGGACGGTTGCGGAGAATCTCCCGCAGGTCGAACGTCGCCAGACGTTTCAGAAAGTAGTAAAACTGAACGGGGACCGGTTTGTCGAAATGCCACCGTTCGCGGAAGCGCTTCATCGCGTCCTGCGTACTTTTCTGGGCATCCCCTTGTGAACCTTGACCCGCGCCCGCACCGAACTTCATCGCGGTCGGATCGCCGGGAGCCAGTTTAATCACGAAAAAAGAGAGCACCATGATCCCGATCAACGTCGGGATCATCAGCAGCAATCGTTTGAGGATATAACGAAACACTCAGCCTCCTCCCTGAATCCGGTTCGACCGACGGTCCATCAGTTCTGTTGCAATTCTTTGGGAACCCACCATTCGGTCAGGTCGAAGCCTGGACGGATACGATACCATTTCACGCCGCGAAACCGCTTGTTGTAAGCGCCGTGGGCTTTTCCGGTATAGAGAAAACGGTAAGGCTGTTCCTTGTCGAGGATGCGGTGTAGCGAATGGAAGATCGCCGAGCGTTTGTCCTTATCGAGTGTGACGCGGACCTGCTCGATCAATTCGTCGGCCTGTCTGTTTTCGAAACCGACGTGATTGCTGCTCCGTTCTTGCTCAGCCTGCGAGGAATGCCAGATTTGATACGGGTCGCTTTCCAGCGGGCTCATCCAGCCCAGCGTGACCGCATCGAATTCGCGATTGAGCACTTTTTCCAGAAACGAGGCCCATTCCAGCTTGTCGACCTGCATGGAGATACCGACCGCTTTGCAGTTCTCCTGAAGCAGTCCCGCCATAATTTCGGTGGAGACGCGTCCCGAAGAGATCGACAGAGTGAATTCAAACTTCTGACCGTCGCGATCGAGAATGCCGTCTCCATCGGTGTCGGCCCAGCCCGCTTCCTCCAGCAAATCGCGAGCCGTGTCGGGGTCGAAGGCAATCGGTTTGACGCTCCGGTCGTAGGCCGGCGAGAAGTAGTACGCCGATCCGGAGACCAGCACCCCCTGACCGTACAGTTTCTTTTCCAGAAAATCCTCGACATCCAGCAGCATCGCCAGGGCGAGACGGGTCTCCCGCTCTGCAAACATCGGATTCCGGAGGTTCCAGCCGATATAGGAGAACGAGGGAATGTACCAGTGAGACATGATGTATTTTTGTTTGAACCAGTCCGGTTTAGGATCGAGCGTTTCGAACGCCTGTTCCGAAGTCATCCGGTAGAAGAAATCGATGTCTCCCGCTTTCAGGGCTAGAAACGCCGTATTGTCGTCCGGGATGAACTTGAACACGATTTCGTCGAGATAACCGCGATACTCGTCGTTCCAGTAGTTCGGGTTTCTCTTCAATACGAGACGATCGTTATCGATCCATTCATCGACGATATACGGTCCGGTCCCCAGTGGAGCCCGGTTGTAACGCGGGTCGGTGTTGAAGAATTCCGCAAATTTGGCCCCGTGGACGCTTACTTTCTTCTGAGATTTTTCTTCCTCCTCGGTCAATTGTTCCATGGTCAGTTCCAGACCGTCTTCTTTGAGGAACCGCTCGAAGAGATGGAGTGGAGGACCGTACGCAGGCAGCCCCGAAGTGAATTCAAACGCCTTGAAATATTGTTCGCGGTATTGCATCTGGATGGTCAGGTCGTCGAGGGCATCACATCGAATCACACTCTCGTAGTAACTGCGAATCGAGTCACCGTCCACGAAGATGTTATTGATCACGTTGTAAGCGAACACGAGATCCTGAGCGGTGTAAGGAGTGCCGTCCGACCAGACGACTCGATCATCCAGTAAGTACGTGTAAACGGTTCCGCGTTGCAGATCGATATAGTCCTCGGCAGTGAGTTCCAGATACTCTTTGTCCCCCATCAGATCCTTCAGCTCCGATTTCGGAGACAACGCCGCGACTTTCAGGCTGCTGTCTTCCGCCTCTTCAGCGGAACCGATGATTTCGTAACCGGTCAGAACCTGATACTTACCGGGGACAATCCCACTGATGGCCAGTTTGCCCGCTTCATCGCTCCACCGGTGATAACCGTTCTTCGGAGCGCCGACGATGTCGCCGACCGGGAACAGTCCCACCCAGGTCTCACCGACCGGTTTTCGCTCCGGTCCATATGTGATCAGTGTGAACGAGGGTGGTTTCTCTTCCCCTTTTGATTTTGGATACTCGAATTCGAAATCGGTCGCCGGTTCCTCTCCTTCCAGACTGACGAACCGCTCTTGCCCTTCGTAGAGGGGATCCAGTTTGATGCTGTCTTCGACGATCCAGTTTTTGGCGATCATCGCCTCATACTCAAAACTCTCGGGATCCTGGTAAGCCAATCCTTCGAGAAGATAGGGGTTAGACATGATGGTCTGGACTGCCGACGATTCCGTGATCGGATTCATCGTCTTCGGCTCGGATTCCACACGCATCACGACCCGGCCTCCATCGACCGGCAGGGAAGTGCTTTTGGCGTCGGGGTTGCCGACATCGGCAGTGATCGGACCGCCGATTTCCAGGGTCTCACCTTCGGTCTCCACACGCGGGATCGGGATTCCGGCCACTTCTTCCATCAATTTGATCTTCGGAACGTCGGGATACGCTTCCAGAGTTTCACGAGGACCGGCATTTTCGTCGGTGGTTTCGCTCGAGGAGGTTTTCGAACCCGTCGTCGAAGAAGAGGACGATTTGTCTCCGTTACAGCCGAGAAAAGCAAACATTGCGAAAGAGAAAGTGACGCCGTACAGACATTGACGCAGCCGCGTTGACATGAGAACTCCTTGACTTCGATGTCTATCGTGGGGTTCGGGCAATTCCCCAGACCGATCTGGTTTGCATGACTGATTGTGTCAGTTCTGGCACAATGTCGCAACCCCTGTTTCTTCAATGTTTTACGCCGGGAATCGTCAACTTGTTGGCGGGAGTTGGCCGGTTTTCCTTTGCTCTCCGCTCGTCGGGAGATCAGGATCTCGGAGAGACCTTGGGAACCAGCCATTCGTTTGTCGTTGTCTAACAAGAAATTCGAACCATGAAAAATTATCGCGTCGCCATCATCGGACACACCGGACAGGGAAATTACGGACACGGTCTCGATACCGTTTGGAAGACGCTCCCTGAGCAGTTCACCGTGGCCGGAGTGACCGACCTGAACCCGAAAGGGCTGGAAAACGCCGTCCAGCGGACCGGAGCGGAGCAGGGCTTCACTGACGTACGGAAGATGCTTCAGGAGTTACGCCCTGAGATCGTGGCCGTCTGTCCGCGCTGGATCGATCGACACCACGAGCTCGCCATGACGGCCGCCGATTTCAACTGCCACATTTTTATGGAAAAGCCGTTCTGCCGGACGATGGAGGAAGCGGATGAAGTGGTGAACACGCTGGAAATGAAACACCTCAAACTCGCCATCGCCCATCAATCGCGCTATTCGCCGGTTCTCAACGTCGCCAAAAAACTGATCGCCGACGGTGCCATTGGCCAACCGCTCGAAATTCGCGGTCGCGGCAAGGAAGACCGCCGGGGTGGTGGCGAAGATTTGTGGGTGCTCGGCTCGCATGTGCTCGATCTGTTTCGAGCCTTTTTCGGCGACGTTGATTCCTGTCGTGCGTCGGTTCTCAATGAGGGACGACCCGCGCAGATGAGCGAAGTTGTCGAAGGCAACGAAGGACTCGGTCCCTTGCTGGGGGACGAACTGCACGCGGAATACACGTTTGCGGATTCTCCCGTCCGCGGCTATTTCTCGTCGGTCCGGAATCAGGCAGGCAACCCCTCCCGGTTCGGACTCCAGATCTTCGGCTCCAAAGGGGTGATTGATTTCTACACCAACTACCTGACCCCCGCCTTTATTCTGAGGGATTCGAGTTGGTCTCCCGGCAGGACGGATCGCCAATGGGAAACGATCTCCTCCGCGGGAATCGACATGCCGGAGACGATGCCCGATCGTGGGATGACGGGCGGCAACAAAGCCGCGGTGCTCGATCTGGTAAGCGCGATCGAGCAGGACCGCCCCACCATGTCGAGCGCGGACGACGCGCGAGCCTCGATGGAACTGATCCTTTCGGTCTATGAATCGTATCGACAGGGAACGACGGTCAGTCTGCCGTTGAAGAATCGCCAACATCCGTTGGCATGAGTGTGATAGCCTGAGGATTGATTCTCTTTCGGTAAGCCGAAACCATTTGGCTTCCACTCCCCGGTCACTCGCTACCGCTCGTTTCCGACCTCCCTCAAATTCTGGGGAGGGTGAAGTCGTCTGTCAGCGAATTTTGCGAACCCCGCGGTCTCTCTCAATTTGGGATTTTTGAGTTTTGATTTTGGAACAGTGCCTGACTTCTTGTGCTCACGCCCCCTGTTTCATCCATGTTCCATAATCTCTTCGCGTTTCTCTGCTTCTCAGCGACTTGGCGTCAAACAGAATGGTCCGCAAAGCGAACCCTACAAAATCTGAGGTAATCGACGTTCTATTCTTCCGGCCTGCCAAAATTGACCTTCCCGATTCGTGCGTACCAGAGTTAGCGTTCGGGGTTACTCGATTTTGGATTTTGGATTTCCGATTTGGGATTCCGGCGTCTTTGACCGAACTGTGTACAAAAAATGATTTCAACGGAACCGTGGGGAAAGGCTAAGCAACCTCTAGCGCACTCGCTGTCGCGAGTTTGCTCGCCCAGCGGCTGATTGGGTTGGATATGTCTTCGACGAAATCAGCCGGAACGCGCTAGCGTCCGGTTATCGTCGCTTCTCAAAATCACGATCTTTGGCAAGTTGAATATTCGTTAGTTGTGATTGGTCAGTGGTCAGTTGCTGGATAACGTTCGAGGTCCAAGACCCATTTCTATTCCCTAAATCCTAACTCCTAATCACTAACCACCAAACAGTACACAAAAACAAATTCCGCACGATCGGGCAAAGATGAGTTCCGAAAATGAGCAAAACCGACGGGTTTCATCCAAAGATCGCAATGATGCCAATCATGGGATCTTACCCAAAGCTCATCTTTCCAAATCAAAGGACTTACGACGAAAGGAGGCCATTTATTCCTCAACATGAAAAACAAATTTCAGAACGGAAAGGACTCATCCAGTTCCGCCTTCGCCAGGTTTACCAGGAATCCGGAAATTCGTTCGACGAGGATCTCCATCAGACGTTCCCCTTTCTCGGCGGTCGCTTCGTGCGGATAGCCGGCTCCGGAGTTCGTCGTCAAGAGATGCCAGTCGCGGGTGATCGACACCCAGCCGTTGTTGATGGCGTCAAAACGAGTCGGTCGGCAGGTCCCATCATCGGCGAGCAGTTTGCCGGTTTCTTGATCGCGGGCGACCAATTCGGGAAAGAAAGCGAGTCCGAGAGAGGTTTCCATCTCGCCGGCGTGGTCGTCCGGGTGGTCGAAGATATCCGGTTTGACGTCGGCGGAGGTTTCCTTGAACCAGTTGCAGAGAAACAGTTTGACATCGGTCGTCCCGCTCATCTCCCGGAGGAGCGGTTTGAAATCGTTGCCGCCGTGGCTGTTGAGAATCAGCAATTTACGGATTCCCTGATATGCCATCGAGGCGGTGAGATCTTTGATGATCTGCCCGAGCGTCGTCGGATTAACGTTCATCGAGAGGTGAAATTCGCGTTGGTTGGTTTCAGTGCCGTAAGGGATGGGCGGCAACATCACGACTTTCGCCCCTTGTTTCCACGCGGCTTCACAGGAACGGGAGGCGATTTCAGTCGCCTCGAAGGTGTCGGTACCGTACGGCAGATGCAGGTTGTGGGGTTCGGTGGCTCCCATCGGGAGCACGGCGACCTCGTAGGGATTGTCTTTGACGAAGCCGTAATTCACTTCCTGTAAAATCCATTCGCGCATCGGGGTAATTCCTAGAGTTCGGATAAGTTGAAGGAAGCAAAATATCTTACAAAAAGTACAGGTCGAATCCCGGAACTCATCTTGCTTTTTGTGTAACGTTGTGAGATTGTCGAGGTTAGAGAGACGCTGAATCGACGGCTCGCTCGATTTTAGCGGAAGGGATAGATTATCGCGAAGCGCCGCTTCGTTGAACATATTGAGAAAAGAGACCCCGATACGATACGACTGAGAAACTGACATTATAGATTTCGACAGCCGAAACCGGCTTGAGGTCTCGACGGGCTATCCCACCACACACTTCCCGCCCCGAAGATACGAAAGAACGCTCGCTTACAATGTCCATCACACCTCAGGATACTCTCCACTCGGACAAAGATACGGAATCTCTCTCAGGCGCAACGGTAAGACTCGCAGGTGACTCGGGCGACGGCATGCAGCTCGTCGGCTCGCAGTTGACCAACACCTCCGCTCTCGCGGGGAACGACGTTGCTACCTTCCCCGACTTTCCTGCGGAAATTCGGGCTCCTCGCGGGACTCGCGCGGGGGTCAGCGGATTCCAATTACAATTCTCCTCCGAGGATATTTTCACTCCCGGCGATGAACTCGACGCACTGGTGGTGATGAATCCCGCCGCCCTGGTCACCAACATCGGCGACCTTCAGGATCGCGGCGTGCTGATTGCCAACGAAGACAGCTTCGGAGAAAAAGATCTGAAGCTGGCGAACCTCGATCACAATCCTCTCGAATCCGACAAACTTAATAAATACACCGTCATTAAAGTGCCGATCACCACCTTGACGCGCGAGGCGGTTAAAGAAGTGAAAAATGCGGACGGCGAAACGTTGGGGACGAAAGAAGCCGACCGCTGCAAAAACTTCTTTGCCCTCGGCATCATCTGCTGGCTTTACGGTCGCGATCTGGAGCCGACGATTCGTTTCCTCGACGACAAATTCGGGAAGAAACGGCCCGACGTCGCGGAAGCCAACACGCTCGCATTGAAAGCGGGCTGGCATTACGGGGAAACGGCGGAACTTTTCGAACGCAACTATCAGGTTCAGGCAGCCGACCTCACTCCAGGGACTTACACCAACGTCATGGGCAATCAAGCCCTCGCCTGGGGAATGGTGACAGCCGCTCACTTAAGCGGAAAAGAACTCTTCTACGGTTCCTATCCGATTACGCCGGCGAGCCCCGTTTTGGAAGAACTCAGTAACTTCAAAAACTACGGCGTGAAAACGTTTCAGGCGGAAGACGAAATTGCCGCCGTCTGTTCCGCCATCGGAGCGGCGTTCGGCGGTTCGATGGCTCTCACCGGTTCGTCCGGTCCGGGAATCGCTCTCAAAGGCGAGGCGATGGGACTGGCGATGATTCTGGAGTTGCCGCTGCTGATTCTCAACGTCCAACGCGGCGGTCCCAGTACGGGATTGCCGACCAAGACGGAACAGTCCGACCTGTTGCAGGCGATGTTTGGACGAAACGGCGAATCGCCACTACCGGTGATTGCCGCCCGCAGTCCGAGTGACTGTTTCGATGTCGCTCAAGAGGCTTGGCGAATTTCGAGCCGGTTTATGATTCCCGTGATTATCCTCTCAGACGGATACATCGCCAACGGCGCCGAACCGTGGAAGATTCCCGATGTGAATGAGCTGGATAAAATTCCGATCTCTCATCCAGAGGCTGTGGCGGAAGGCGAAACTTTCCTCCCCTACTCCCGTAATGAGGATTTGGCGCGACCGTGGGCCTTGCCGGGGACCGAAACACTGATGCATCGGGTCGGCGGTCTGGAGAAAGAAGACCTGACCGGGAACGTGAGTTACGATCCGGAAAACCATCAGCACATGACCAATATCCGCCAGGAAAAAGTGGACAGAATCGCTCTGGCTGTGGACCCGGTGGAAGTGACCGGTCCGGAGTCGGGAGACCTTCTGGTTCTCAGTTGGGGCGGGACTTACGGAGCCTGCACGACGGCCTGTCGTCGCAGTCGGGATGCGGGGCTCTCCGTCGCTCACGCCCATCTGCGATGGTTATCGCCGTTTCCCGCGAATTTGGGAGACATCTTGAAACGTTATCGCAAAGTGCTCATTCCCGAATTGAATATGGGGCAGCTCAGTCTCCTGATTCGATCCCGGTTTCTGATCGATACGGTTTCCTTGAATAAAGTGAAAGGGAAGCCGTTCAAGGTGTCCGAGGTTATGTCGAAGATTCGGGAAGCGGTCGAGTCGCTCGATTAAAGTCCTGTCGGGCGAACCACTCTCCTCCAGCAATACACACAACCAAAACAAATACTTCCACACGGAGTTTATGATGAGTACCGACCTGCCTGTATTGACGGCTGCGGATTTCGCCAGCGATCAGGATGTCCGCTGGTGTCCGGGATGCGGCGATTATTCCATCCTCGCTCAAATGAAGAAGATGCTTCCCAATCTGGGAGTGCCGAGGGAAAAGATCGTCTTCATCTCGGGGATTGGATGCAGCAGCCGTTTTCCGTATTACATGAACACTTACGGGATGCATAGCATCCACGGTCGAGCTCCGGCGTTTGCGACGGGACTGAAAGTCGCTCGGCCCGATTTGCAGGTCTGGGTGATTACGGGAGACGGCGACGCGCTGTCGATCGGCGGAAATCATTTGATGCACGCCATTCGCCGCAACGTGAATCTCAATATCGTTCTGTTCAACAACCGTATCTACGGATTGACGAAGGGGCAGTATTCGCCGACGTCACCCGCCGGCAAGCGGACGAAGTCCACGCCGTACGGTTCGGTCGATAATCCGTTGAATCCATTGTCGCTGGCGGTGGGGTGTGAGGGGACCTTCGTGGCCCGTTCCATCGATACCTACATCAAGCACCTGGGAGCCACTCTTCAGCGAGCTGCCGAGCATCAAGGGACTTCGTTCGTGGAAGTCTATCAAAACTGCAACGTCTTCAATGACGGCGCCTGGTCCTATGCCACCGATCGCAATATCAAAGCCGATCATCTACTCGAACTCGAACACGGCAAGCCGATGATTTTCGGGAAGGATCTCGATAAAGGGATCCGCTTGAACGGCATGGAGCCGGAAGTGGTCGAATTGGGCAAAGGAATCACAGAAGACGATCTGTTGTTCCACGATGAAAAAGCGACCGAACCGACTTTGGCGTATCTACTCAGCCGCATGCGCAAGGAAGATGGCTTCCCCGAGCCGATCGGCGTTCTGCGATCCGTTCAACACCCGACCTACGATGACGGAGTTGTTCAGCAGATGGAACATGTGACCGAACAAAAAGGGCCGGGGGATTTGAATGCTCTCTTCCGTTCGGGCGATACCTGGGAAGTTGGTGCCGACGGATAATCTCGGACGCGGTTACTTGGAAGGAGCTTCGAGCGATTTGATGAATGCAATCAGATCGTTGAGGTCTTCCGGTTTCAGCTCTTTTTCGAGACCCGCCGGCATGAGCGAGATGCCGTTCGATTTCATGATATCGATTTGGGACCGCAGGATGATTTCTTCCTCCCCCTTCGCCTTTCTTAGCGTCACGGCGGAAGCGGTCTCGCCGGCGATAATACCGGTCAGGACTCGGCCTTCGTCGGTCACAATCGAATAACTGAGATAACTGGCCTGGGCTTCGCGGTTCGGATCCATGATGGCAATCAACAAGTCTTCAGGCGATTTGTTTTTGACCGAAGCAAGTTCCGGACCGACCTTTTTGCCTTCGCTGCCGACCTGATGACAGGACGCACAATGCTTGGTGTAAAGTTCGTGACCTCGTTTGGCCTGACCCGAACCGGTAATCGTGGGAAGATATTTTTTGATCACGGCGGAGCGATCTCCGGCAATCTCGGAAGCCAGCACTTTGCGAGCCTGCGATCGAATGTCGGAGTTAGGATGATTGAGCAAGACCTCTTTCTGTTCTCTGGGCATCTCGATGGCGGCGATTGTTTTGTCGCTGATGGATGTCAGTAGGTCTTTGGTCCAGTCCTGACGACTGAGCAGGGATTCCGTAATCTGTTTTTTCAATGCAGGAGACAGGCTGGAAAACGATTCGATCAAGAGTTCCGAAGCGGGCTCGCCACCGATCGTGGAGAGCGAGGAAACGGTTGTCTGTTGAATCGTGATGGATGTGGAAGGAGTCAGTAAATCTTTCAAAGCGGGGACAGCCAACTTCGCCGGTGCGGAACCGAGCATCGCTATCGCGGAGACGCGATCCTTTTCCGGGAGTTTTCCATCCTCGACGCGTTGAGCCACCGCCTGAAAGAATTTTTCCAGACGACCGGCGATATCGGTCGATTGACCGGAGGTTGAGACGGAGGTGAGAGATTTTCCTTGAAGTCGTAAACCGGCCGCCAGAGGAGAAAGCAGCGTCATTTGCAGGTCCGTAGAGGCTGATGGTTGGAGGATCTCGTCGATCACTGCCTGGAGGTCGTACTCACTGCCGCCGGCCCCCAGAGTTCGGGCGGTTTCAGCAATCAGCGGATTCGTTCCGGCGTCAGGCCTCGACACCGCCAGTTTCAGAATTGATGGGGCATGCACAGGAATCGAGGACAGCCAGGCGGTTCGCAAATCTCCCGACTGGCATGAAGCGGCAAGTTCCAACATCTTTTCGGCGGCGATTTTGGTCTTCCATTCACCGAGTGTGAGAGTTAATTGTTCGAGTACGGGATAGGCGGAAGTATCGACGGAATTGATGATAACTTGTTGGAGTGATTCGTTGGCAACAGCACGCGGTTCGGCGATTCGAATAGCGGCGGCGGCAACCTCGGGATGATGGTCCCGCAAAGCGAGGATCAGATCATCCCTGGAAAGCTGATCGAGACCATCGAGCGTCCAGAGTGCATGAAGGCGACCTAATGGTGATGGAGAACTTTTCAATAAGGATCGAACGGCCGGGGCAACACTGATGTCCTGGCGTTCCCAAAGCAGACGATGGGCCGTTTCGCGATGCCAGGCGTTCGGATGCGCCAGCAGAGGGACAAGTTCTTCGGAAGTGTATTCTGCCAGATTTGGCGTGTTGCGATGGGCAAACTTCGGCGGTTCCAGCCTCCAGATTCTGCCTCGCTGGTCGCCGCTTTCGAGATCCAGATATGCCTTGATATCTTCGGGAATGGAGACCGGATGTTCGATCGTTTCACGGTACATATCGAGAATGTAAAGCGAACCATCGGGGGCATTGATGAAATTGGTGGGGCGGAACCAGGTGTCAGTGGAAGTGATGAATTCGACGCCTTCGTCCGCTCGTTCGGCAACGAAACTCGACTTATTGGGAGTCAAGGTTTTGCGATGTACGAGATTACCTCCCACATCACCAATGAAGACGTTCCCACGATAATCCTCGGGAAACGCGTCTCCGCGATAGATGGTGACGCTGACCGCAGAGGTGAAGAAACCAATCGGAACCAATTCGGTCGACGGGAGGCGTTTGTTAAATTTCGGATCCGCGGCGCGACGACGAGTCCGGACGATTCGCCAGGGTTCGGCGGGGCTGGTTCGAAAGACTGGAGCCGCGCCCCCCTCTTTGGCGACGCTACGCACATTCGAGGAGGTCGAAAGAGAAGGATTTCGTTCCAGGTATCGAAGGGGAAAGACGACATTCCGAATATGATCGCTGTTACTGCAAACGAATCGATGTCCCCAATCGTCCATCGAATTTCCGAATTGGACACCACCGGAGAGAGGTTCCATTTTATTGGTCACAGGATCGTAAGCGAAATCGCGTCTTCCCAGGTTGAGGTACGGTTTGCCATCCTGTGTCAGATTGGCGCCGTTACTTCCGACGGACCCGTAGATTCGGTGATCGAGGCCCCACTTCAGGTTGTTGGCGAGCCCTTGTACGTTCTGGCGTCCGAATCCCGTGAAGATGATTTGTCGAACATCGGCTCGATGATCGCCGTCCGTGTCTTTGAAATAGTACAGCTTGGAAGGAGCGAGCACATACACTCCTCCGTCGTAGCAGCAGACCGAAGTCGGCCAACTGACCTGGTCGGCAAAAATATGGCTCTGATCAAAGACGCCGTCATCGTTGGTGTCCTCCAGCAAACGGATGATCCCGGCGTCTTTTTTACCTCCTCCCTGAGGTTGTCGTTGTCTCGGTTCAAAGGAGAACGGATAACCGTGCATCTCCGCCACATAAAGGTTTCCGGATGCATCGAAGCAGGCATCCACCGGGTCGGCCATCAGCGGCTCGGAGGCAACCTGCTTCAGCCGGAATCCATTCTGGATCGTCAGGGTATCCGGAGCGTCTTGAGCCTCAACAGCGGGCAAACGTTTGAGTTCTTTGTCAAGATTCTCTCCAGGAATGGCTTCCTGCCCGTGGAGAAGACTGGTGGATACTCGAACGGTCAGGACTGTCAGAGTCGAACACAGAAGAAGATAGATTGCGAATCGCGATTGATTCCCACGCATAGTGAAAAACCTCGGTTGATTGTGGAGTCGTGCTGAGCGGGCAGACTGACTCGATACTTATTTTCGGTTGTTGTTTTTTTGACGCGTATTTTTCAGGTAGGGACCATCAGGGACGTCTTGAAGTGACTTGAGATGGCTTTGGAGGCGAGTCATGAGGGAACGCATCTCCGGCTTTCCGGCGAGGTTCGTCCACTCATTGGGGTCGGTGTCATGATCGTACAGTTCTTGCGAACCATCCGCATACTGAATAAATCGATACTGTTCAGTCCGAACCGCATGATTTTTCCGACCGTGTGTGGTAATCGCGGGATGAGGCCATGCGGCTTGCGGGTTTTTGAGCAGGGGAGTCATATCGAAACCTTCAACATGACTCGGTCGTGGCAGGTCGCACAGATGACAAAGAGTCGGGTAAATGTTCATGAAATCGACGGTTCGATCGCAACGGGAATTCGGTTTCGTCACGCCGGGAGCGACCATGATGAGAGGCGCCCGTGTGGCTTCTTCCCACAAGGCAAATTTCCGCCAGTGCTGTTTTTCACCCAGATGCCAGCCGTGATCCCCCCACAAGACGATGATGGTGTTGTCAGCGTGAGGGCTTTCGTCCAGAGCCTCGAGCACTCGTCCAATCTGAACGTCAACAAAGGTAATGCTGGCGAGATAAGCCTGCACGGCATATCGCCAATTGTCTGTTTTCAGAATCGTCGCGTGATCTCCTTGCGGCTTGGCGACTTTGACGCCGGCGGGAGGGATGTCATCCAGATCGTTCTGGGGGACTTCGGGCAAAACGATTTCATCCAACGGATACATGTCGTAATATTTTTTCGGAACTTGCCAGGGCATGTGGGGACGAAAAAAACCACACGCCAGGAAGAATGGTTTTTGATGTTCTTTTTGGAGGAATCCACTCGCCCAGTCCGCAAGGACATAATCCCCCATCTCAGTGTCATCGACGTCGAGATGGCCGAAGACGATGCCGCCCGCTCGGCTGTGAGGATCTTTGAGAACCTGTTGAGAGGGTTTGGGATCGCCAGGGCGATTTTCGTAATGATGCCACGACTGAGGGTCCTTGAAGCGACCGTGAAAAATCTTGCCGCCGCCGTGAACTTTGTATTCGGACTGAAAATGTTGAGGGAGCGTCAACACGTCAGGCATCGATTCCCGCCACGGTTGAGGATTGACATACACCCCCGATGTCGAAGGTCGTTTCCCCGAGAGCAGGGCGGCCCGCGAAGGGTTGCAGGCGGGAGCCGCACAATAAGCATGTGTGAAAAGGACACCGCGGCTCGCGAGTGCATCGATATTGGGGGTACGGCATTGCGGATGGCCGCCGAGGCAACCGATCCAGTCATTCAGATCATCAACGGCGATAAACAGCACGTTGGGGCGGTCCTTCGCAAAAATAGCCGGAGCCGCCGAGATCTGAGCCATCGAAACGAAAGTCAAGCAAAATAAGCAGAGCCGATTCATGATCAGAGTCCCGTAATTGATGGAAAACTCATTTTTTCAGAGACAGTTCTCATTCACAAGTAAGAAATCAGTCGATTTATTATTCCAGTGATGCTTTTCATTAGGGGCGACTAAAATTCAAAGAAGAAGCTTCCTGCGTGGATTCAAATGATAGGCTAGTAGAAGCCCTGACGGTCGATGATTTCTCCCGGAGAGGATCCTGATGACCGACAGGAAGTAGATCAGATGAAGTGATTTTTCCAATGATTGATCCAGACACCTCTACAGTTTCAGAGCTCGATCGCTGGCGTCAGCAAGCGATCGAATACCTTTTGGCCGCCCAAAATTCAGATGGAGGGTGGGGATATCAACAACAGTCCCACTCTCATGCGGAACCGACCTGTTATGCTGCGCTGGCGTTACTCTCCTCTGGGAAAGCTGCGAAAGATGTTGATACGGTAACTCAGGTTTTGATGAACGCTTCCCTCTGGTTATCCCAGTTACAGAAAAGTAATGGAGCTCTGGCGTCAATTTCTGGCGGACCTGAGTCTGCTTGGCTGACCTCTCTCTGTTTGATGATCTGGCTCGACATCAAAAAATATCCAGAAGCACAAGATCGAGCGTTTCGCTGGTTGGTCTCCGAAGAGGGAGTGACGTATGAACCGCCCGAGAACCCCAGTCAGCGTGTTTTAGGGCACGATCAGACGTTGGTTGGGTGGCCTTGGGTGAGTCCCACGCATTCCTGGCTGGAACCCACGGTGTTTGCAATTCTGGCCTTCTCAAAATATGGATACGGCGATCATCCCAGGGCCAGAGAGGGACTTCAAGTTGTTCGGGATCGACAGGAAGAACGAGGCACCTGGAATTTCGGGAACACGACGGTTTTCGGCAATCGTTACCCCCCGCAACCGACTTCGACAGGATTAGGGTTGATTGCTCGATCATTGGAGACATCAATGCCCGATCAGCAAATTCAACTGGCAATCGAATATCTCAAAGGTGTATTGCCTTCAGTTCGGTCAGCGGCGTCATTGTGTTGGGGGTTACAGGGATTGGCATGTTGGGATGTTCGCCTTCAGGAATCTTCTCTCTGGTTAGCGGAAGCTTTCGAGAAATCTCTGACGCGCTCGAATCCGATACTTCAAGTTGCATTGACTTTACTTGGTGCCGGTAACAGGACACTCTCCGTCATCGGCCAACAACAGAGGGAGTCATCGCATGACTTCTGATTCTTTCAATAACCAACAGAAGCCCAATGAGCAAAGCGAGGACAATTCCTCCTCGATGTTTACTCGGAGGAAGTTCCTTGTCGGAAGCGGTCTCGGTATGGCCTGTTCCTATACCGTTGGGAAAGCTCTTTGGAACTGGAACGAAGGTTTTCTCCGAGCGACAACTTTTGTCGGGGCGATGGCTGGATATGGTGGAAATCTCAGCGATCTCATCGAGGATGGACTGAAAGAGATTGGTTGGACGCCGAAAAACGTTCGTCAGAAATCGGTTCTGCTGAAACCGAGTCTGGTCGAAACGATTCCGGGAGCCGAACATCTCCATACTCATCCGTTCGTCGTGCAAGCAGTCGCTGAAACGTTTCGTCGCTGGGATGCTAAAGAGGTATTCGTGGCGGAGGGACCG
>JABURQ010000124.1 GCA_014762625.1 Planctomycetaceae bacterium
CACCAGAATGGGGGAGGGTCGGGAACGAGCGCAGCGAGTGACCGGGGAGGGGGAGCAAGACGTGCTGGCTTTGCCAGTGTTTCGAATTGAAACCGCGGAGGACGGAGAGAACGCAGAGAAAAAGAAAAGAAGACTCGCGCAGAGGCGCGGCGGCGCAGAGAAAAGGATCAACATTCGGCGCCCACTGTGGGCCGACGTGAAGGAAACGCTTCTTCTCGCGCCCTCGGCCTTACCCCGAGCTAATCGCTCGGCGGCCTGCGGTTATGAAGTCGGCATGAGCGATGTTGAATGTTTAGAAAGGCATTTATGAAACAAACCATGAGTGCCAACCGGGGGCGTGAGCACAACAGCTCAAGCACTGTTCCAAAATCAGAAATCAAAAAACCCAAATTGAAAGACCGCGGATTTCGCGGATTCTCACGGAAGAAGGAAGAGAAAGAATGGCCACAAAAAACGCCATAAGCACGAAAGTCGGGTGGCACTGTGCGGCTTGTCCGCCAGTGCTTGAATGAGCCCGGAATGAATGGGAACACGGATGAAACTGAAAAAAACGGAGACCCACGGAAGAAGAAGAGAAAGGAAAAGAAAACTTGCGCAGAGGCGCGGCGGCACAGAGAAAAGGAATTGGGAAGTCTGGTCTCAACTCGCACCCGCAGGATGGGAAGATTCTTATGACTGAAGTCACCCAACCGATCCTGCGGATCGGATGGGCCACCCAGCGAGAGCATGGCACCGTCCTGAATCAGATAAGATCGGACGAGTGAGGATCGCTCACACTGGCGAGACGACCGTGGCACCCGGCACTGTGCAATCTAACGGCTGGCCTGAAGAATGCGTTCGGCGAATTCCTTCGATGGTGTCAAGTACACGTAAGGATGGCGAAATGCCTTCGGCTGTCGTTTGTCAAAGGTTGTTGCAGGAAAGTACTTAATCGGCGACGGAAGGATTTGTGCGTCTTTGCCTTTGTATTTCACGCAGACTACGGCGATCCGCTTGCGATTGTCCTCGCCGCATTGCTGAATCAGTTTTTCGATCGCGCTGTCTTTCAGTTTGTAACTTATATGGTATTTCTTCCCGCCGCCGCCAGAAATTACGGTTTCGAGATTGGCTTCGGCGAAATCGACAGTCGTTAGAGCGGGTTTTCGGTGCAGATACCAGCCACCCTCGTCACAAGGGCTGATACTTTGGGGCTGTTCTTCGGTGACGCCTTCCACGAAACGGTTTTCAATCCAGCGGAACTCGACTGTCAGCTTGTCGCCTGCCGGCACAGCAGTGGAATCGAGAGGGGGCATTGCGAAAGCGAGAAACATGAAAGTCATCATTGTAATTCTCCATTCGGGAAATAGGGAAGTCTGACGAACGGCGGCTCCGGTTCACGCAATTGTTATCCGCCTTTATTTTCCATTGGCGTCTCTCGTTTCGTAGAATCGATGTCTTTCGTCTTGAGTTCCACCGGCTTGCGATTTGGGGTTTCGCGTTTCGGCGTCTTGTCGATGATCACCAGTGTTTCAGGTTTGAATACTGTTAGATAGTACTTATCAATAGGTTGTCCGTCCGCCGAGACGAGCACCATTGTTGGCTTCGCTAGCGCCTTCCGGATTTCTTCGTCGGTCAACTTTTCCCCACGTGCATTCGCAACGACAAGGTCGTTGACTTTCCTGTGGTGATACTTCCACAGCCATATGGGCTTTCCGTTCAATGTCGCCTCCATCGGATAGGACAAGAGGACCTCGCCTTTGGGCATGAAAGCTTCCCGGATCAAAGGCGTTGGGGTCGGAGTGTGAGGTTTGGCCTGTAGTTGAGCGTTTGCCTCCGATGACAAGGACAAGACAACGGCCAAAGAGAGCAGTCGGTACATTTCGTATCCTTCGGATTGGAGCAACATGAACGTGCAGACGAATTGAACTCGCGGATAACGGTTGCAATCACCCGATCGCGACGAGCGATTCTCCATTGACAAACCGCCCGACTTCGCGACTCGGGCGCATTGCCTAGTTCGTCGGAATTCCTTGCTTCACATTTCTCGCTTCACCATTCCTAATCGGTGTTACCCGAGACTTTCCAAACCCGAATGCCACGTTGTGGACCAGCGTTTTCAAAGCTACCGGCAAGCAAGCTGGAGTCGGGCGAAAAAGCCAGCGAGCAAACAATGGGAGGGCCCTCGATTTGAGCCTGCCATAGCGGTTTGCGCTTCCCCAGGTCCCAAACAACAACCCGGCCGTCATGACCCCCTGACGCAAGCCATTTACCGTTTGGTGCAAACGCCAACGAGTAAACCGCGGTGCCTAAGAAAATAGTACCCTTGGTGTGGGCCTTGAGTTCGCTTACTAGTTTCCCTTGCGCTGTGTCAAACAGCCGAACCATATTGTCATTGGAAGTACCCGTCGCAATCAGTCGACCATCATGGCTGAAGGCGAATGAAAACGGTTTATGCTCGAGTTTCAATTTCGTGCGAAGGACGCCTTTCCCTACATCCCAAATGTCGATGTCGTGTTCGTTTCGCACGGCTACCAACTTGCCATCGGGTGAGATCGTACTTTTATAAATCTCGGTTTCCAGATGTACGGTCGAGTCATTTTCGTCCGATTCGACATCCCCGTAATAGATGGACGGCGGCTTAGAAAACACAATCACGAAACGCTTACCTCGGTCGATATATCTGGCGGCCACGATTATCCGGTCTGTTTCAAGACTCGTTGTCGCAACCCATCGTTTTGATCCCAAAACAGCAATTCTCCCGATTGGGGTACCGCGATTAACATGCCTGCGACGTTCCCGATCATATCGATAATCTGATGAGATTTCTTAAGCCGCTTGAATTGGGAAGAGTCCAGTCGCTGGCCATCACCCACGCTCCACGCCTCAAATCGGTCGGTCCAAACTCTCTTGCCGTCGTCCGAAAAAAGCAGTCCACCAGGAAATGGCTTGCAATCAAAATCCACTGACATGACCGGTCCCGGAAGTTGGGCATTTGCCGTTGCTTCTTGCGCATGACCTCGCGAGCTGAGGAGAGTTAAAATAGCGGTGACACAAATGATCTGAAAATTAGTCATTACTTACCCAATTTGATAGCTTTCTTTCCCGACCTTTGGCCATTCTCAATTCGACGAACTTGTTGATACGATGGTCATCGTCACCTGTAGACTTCGAAGCTGTCATCCTATCGCGCAGTCATTCAATTGCGATAAGTTCAATGGTAACCGTCGGTTGCTAGAATTTCACGTTTTATTTGGCGCGATATCATGATCCGGCATATCGCTCATTGGGATCGCAAGACAGTCCGCCTCCCCACTCCTGCACTCACCACGAACTCGTCTCAGTTCTCCTCAACGGAACAGAGTCGCTCAGGTGGTTGCATCACAATCACGCTTCAAATCATGTGCGGGCTGTCGGGAACGCGTAGGTGCGGGTATTGCTGACCCAACGCCGTCTCCAGTTCTTCCAGCACCTCGGGGGAGAGGACGTGTTCGATCATGTCGGCGTCGCGATCGACGTGGCTCGGTGCGATCTCCGCGTATCGGATCAGAAAAAGTTCCCACATACGATGATTGCGGGCGGCACGAACTGCTTGTGTCGCTCCTTCGTCCGTCAATCGATAACCTGCTTCCCCCTCCCGCAGCAGCAAGCCATCGCGGACCGCACGACTGAGCAAAGATTCGACGCGAGCCGGTTTCCAGCTTCGGCGAGAGAGCAATGAGTTCAGTGTCAGCATCCGTTCGGTCATCTGCTCGCTGTGCAGATGCATGCCCTCGGGGAGGTTCTGTTCCAGGTGTTCGAAACAGGCCCGCAGTAAATCGAGGCGCCCGTGTCGAATGCGGGATTGTCGCAACCGTCGGAGTCGCGTGACGACGCCGCGTTGTTTTCCGAAGAACAGACTGACCGTAAACAGCGCGGCACCGGAGAGAACGATCATCGGACCGGTGGAGAGCAGGGGAAACGTTGCGGAGAGAACGACCCCCGCCACGGCGCTCACTCCGCCGATGCCCGCCGAGATCCACGCCATCCGTTTCAGGTCGTCGGTCCAGAATCGCGCGGAGGCGGCGGGAATGACCGGCAAGGCGACGACCAGCAACAGTCCGACCGATTGCAGGCCGATGACCGTCACCAGCACGATCAGTCCCATCAACAGGCTGTCCAACAGTAACACGGGCCAGCCTTGGGCGTGGGCGAATTCCTGATCGAAGGCGAGAATCGTCATCTCCTTGAACAGAAAAATTGTGACGGCGATGACGGCGACCGCCAGAACGGCGAACAGCTTGACGTCATCCGCGAGCAGGGATGATGTTTTCCCGAAGACAAACTGATGCAGCCCGGCGGCGTTTCCGGTACTCATCCGTTGTACGATGGTGAAGAGGGCCACGCCGACGCCGAAGAAAATACTCAACACGATCGCAAGAGCCGCGTCGTCTTTGATGCGCGTGTAGTGCTTGATCGCCAGCGTGCAAAGTGCACCGGCGAGACCGCTGACGAAGGCTCCAGTCATCAAACCGGGTAACGATTTCCCGCTGCCCGGTTCCATCATTTCCATGACAAGATACGCGATCCCGATACCGGGAAGAGACGCGTGACCGACGACATCGCCGACCAGCGATCGTTTCCGCAACAGCATGAACGTGCCGACGACGCCTCCCGAAATTCCCAGCAGGCAGGTTCCCATCAGGACGATGCGGGTGTTGTAATCCTGGAGAGAGAGGGTGCGGATCAATCGGTCGGAGACGCTGCGGGTTTCCTGGGCGCTGAGGGATTCGGGGAAGATCAGAAGGCCGAGGACCACGAGGAGTCCCAGTAAGACATACCCCCCCTGTATCCCCCCCTTGGTAAGGGGGGGAGAAGTTTTGCAGATCCCCGACCGGCTGGAACCAGAGTTTGTCCCGTCCCGCTCGTTCAGCAGTGGGGAGTCGTCCGTTTCAAGGAGACGTGTCGAATCGCGTCTCATTCTCCCATCTCCGAAAGCTGCATGCGATGGCCGACCTGTTCGAGCAGGGCCAGTTTCCCGCCGTAAGTCGCGCGGAGGTTCTCTTCGGTGAAGACTTCCTTCACCGGACCGGCGGCGACGATCCGCATATTGAGGAGCAGGACTTCGTCGAAATATTCGGAGACGGTCTGCAAGTCGTGATGGACGACGAGAGCCGTTTTTCCCGACGACCGTAATTCCCGCAACAGTTCGACGATGGCGCGTTCGGTGGCGGCATCGACTCCGATGAACGGTTCGTCCATCAGATATAAGTCGGCGTCCTGCACCAGAGCGCGGGCGAGAAAGACGCGCTGCTGCTGGCCGCCGGAGAGTTGACTGATCTGTCGGTCGGCGTAGTCGACGAGTCCGACCCGATCGAGCGCTTCGACCGCCTGTTGTCTATATTTTTTCGTCACGGGACGGAACCACCCGATCTTGCGGTAGAGTCCCATCTCGACCACCTGTCGGGCGCTGATCGGAAAATCCCAATCGACCGAACCGCGTTGCGGAACGTAGGCGATCCGTTTGCGCTGTTGGCTGTAGGGATGACCGAACATCATCACCATCCCCGAAATGCGGGGGACCAGGTCGAGTGCCGCTTTAATGAGCGTACTCTTTCCGGCTCCGTTCGGACCGACGATGGCGACCAGTTTGCCGGCGGGCGCATCGTAATCGATGTCCCACAGGACCGGCTTCCGCTGGTAGGCGACGGTCATGTCGTGGATGGAAAGGGGGGACGAGGCCGGATGCTCGGCCCGCATCTGATCGAGTTGTGCTTGTGACATGAATAGGATTCCCATTCAGGGAAAATCAGAACTCACTTGTTTCTCTGCCCGGCGAACTTTCGATCGCGTCTTTTGGAACCGCATTGAATACAGAATAAGGAGTCGCCGTCGTCAGGCGACAGGGGCTATGTATCAAAAGACATTATTCCGCCGCTTTCAACTTTCCCTGAAAGCCGTCGGCGGGGACATCGCCTCCCAACGCACGGGTAATCGTCGTTGCGTTGTGATCCATCATCCCGATATAGGTTCCCGTGTAACTTCCGGAAGCTCCCATCGCGTCGGAGAAGAGCTCGCCGCCGATGACGACGTTGTGACCGCGGCTCGCGCAGCCTTCGAGGAGCGCTTTGATCCCTTCCTGATTCACACTGCTTTCCACAAAGATCGCCCTGATCTTCCGCTGCACCAGAAAATCAACCAGTTGGTTCACATCGTCGACGCTCGCTTCCGCTTCGGTCGTAATTCCCTGCAGCGCGCGGACGGGGATGTCGTAAGCTTCGGAAAAATAGCCGAAGGCATCGTGAGCCGTGATCAACACGCGCTGCGACTCGGGAATCGTGGCGATGGCGGACTTCGTATATTCGTTCAGGTCGGCGAGTTGCTTTCGATACGTCTCGGAATTGGCTTTGTAATCGTCGGCGTGAGCGGGATCGAATTCCGCCAGCTTCTCAGCGACGAACGCCGTGCATGCCGACCAGCGCGAAACATCCATCCAGACGTGCGGATCGTAGTGCCCGGCAAACTCGGGCGGCTCGTGGAGCTTCGATTTATCGAGTCCTTCCGTCACCGGATAGACGGGAATGTCATTGCGACCGACCGTCACGAACGAATCGGTCATCCGCCCTTCGAGCATCAGGCCGACATAGAAGACGATATCCGCATCGAACAGCGTGTTCATGTCGTCGCGGGTCGGTTTGTAGAGGTGCGGATCGACCCCTTCATTCATCAAGCCGATCACGTCCGCGTGCTCGCCCGCTACCTGCCTCACGATGTCGGTTACCATGCCGCAGGTCGTGACGATCGTGTAGGGAGTCTTTCGGGGGCCTGAATCGGTCTTCGAGGAGGATTGTTCGGGCGAACATCCTGGAAAAATGAGGGCCAGCAGTAATGAACCGATGGCGACGCAATAACCACGCATATAAGGACTTCCTGCGAAATCTACAATTTTTTGACTTATCAAAATCATAGACCCTACGGGAGTCTCGGTCAAGCAGGCCTCCTTATTACAAAAACCAACCCCGGAGCGAATCGCCCCGAGGTTGTCGTGTTTGATGTCTGATTGTTCGTCACGTTGAATCAGTGTCGCTGGTCGAGACTCTTCGCTCTCTTCACCAGTTCCACGAATTCCTGGCGGTAGCTTTCCGGGTTCTCGCCCAGCGACGATTCGGCGATCTCGAGGACCGAGTCGTAATTGGCGTGACCTTTGAATTGCGAACCTCGCAGGATCATGCCGAACGAAGCGACTGCCGAGGCAAACTGGAAATCGCGCGACATTTCGACCAGCGGTTTCGATTTGTCGGCGACGTTCATCTTCAGCAACTGGCTTTTGTCAGCGGTCGGCTGCTTGTAGCGCAGTTTGACCACCATCATGTCGCCGTTCTTCGCGGCTTTTGAGGGCTTCAACGGTTTCTGGAACTCCAGTTCGTCCACTTCCTTCTCCGCCGGTTCCTCACCGGCGGGAATCAATTGGTACAACGCGGTCACGGTATGACCGGCACCGATTTCCCCCGCGTCTTTGGTGTCGTCGTTGAAGTCGCGGGCGGCCAGGATACGGTTTTCGTAACCGATCAACCGATAGGCGGCGACTTCCAGCGGATTGAACTCGATCTGGATTTTGACATCCTTGGCGATCGTGTGGAGCGTGCTCCCCATTTCGTCGATCAATACCTTACGACCTTCCCGCAGGGTGTCGATGTAGGCGTAGTTGCCGTTCCCTTTGTCGGCCAGAAGTTCGATCGTGTTGTCCTGCAGGTTGCCGAAGCCGAACCCGAGCGTCGTCAGAAAGACGTTCGACTTGGCTTTCTCTTCGATCATGCGATGCAGGTCCCCCTGCGACGTGATACCGACATTGAAATCGCCATCGGTGGCGAGAATGACGCGGTTGATCCCACCGGGGATGAAGTTCTTCGTCGCCTGTTCGTAGGCAAGTTGAATGCCGGCGGCTCCGTTGGTCGATCCGCCCGCTCGGAGGTTGTCGAGAGCGTTCATGATGACGGCTTTCTGATCCCCCGATGTGGAGGGGAGGACGACGCGCGTTCCCGAGGCGTAGGTGACGATGGCGATCGAATCGTTCTCGCCCAGATAATCGACCATCATCTTGAGGCAGCTTTTCAGCAGTTCGATTTTATTGGGCTGATTCATCGAGCCCGAGACGTCGAGCAGGAAGACCAGGTTGCTGGCCGGTTTTTCTTCCAGCGGAATCTCTTTCCCTTTCAGAGCGATGCGGACCAGTTTATGTTCCGGTCGCCAGGGACAATCGGAGGCATCGACAGAGACCGAAAACGGATCGTCGCCGACGGGCGCTTCGTAGTCGTAATTGAAGTAGTTGACCAGCTCTTCGATGCGGACCGCGTCGGGAGGCGGCAGCATGTTGTTCTGCGTCAGCATGCGACGGACGTTGCTGTAGGACGCCGTATCGACATCGATGGAAAAGGTCGAAAGCGGAGCATCACCGACCGCCTGGAATTCATTTTCAATAATGGGAGCGTAATTGTCGCCGCGGTTACCGGGCCCGACACCTTCGGAGCCGTCGGTTTCGGAATCAAAATACCAGGATTTGTCATCCCACTTCAGGTTCTGTTTCCTCCAGCCGAGAGTAGCTTCCGCAGCGGGGGCCGCTTCGCGAACGAGCTTGGACTCCCCGGCAAGATCGAGTACCGGCTTGCGACCGTAGCGTTCGGAAACTACTCTCCCCCTCACCGGTGTGCCCGCCTCGCCGGGCTGCCTGTTGAGCTGTTGAAGATTTTTTCCTGCGAAGTCAAATCTTGCCAGACCATCCACGGACTCCGATTTTTGAAGCTCGCCCAAACGACGACTTTCTTCCTGTAGACCGAGTGCCGCGGTGCTGGACCCTTTTTTTCTGTTCTCCCCTATCTGAAAAGCGACCGATTTACCCTGTTGCTTGGCCAGGCGGACACTTTCCTCAGCAACTGTTTCCAATGAGGAGAAATCATCGTTGGCTGCGAAAGGAGCAGCTGGATGAGGCTCTGCTTCACCAGAAAGAGTCACACTTTGTAGTGCGGGAGACATCTTAGAGATATCCTCTTGAGTTGCCCCTTCCGACATGGCGACCTGATTCTCCGGCTCATCGGCGCTGGGGAGCAGAACGCCGCTTTGCAACGCGACCCCCACACCGAGACATAGTCCCAGGGCCACAAGCATTGCCGCCCAGCGCAAACGACGTGGTGCGGATGTCTCTTCAACCGGCTCTTCGTGACTGGACGGAGCCAGCGCGACCGGTTTTGTTGTCCGGTCTTCGAGGTGAGGAGAGACGCCGCCGAGAACTTCGTCCAGGCAGCCGTCCATCAATTGATCTTCAATTTCCGCGCGGAGGTCGTCCGCGTCGAGGTGATCGGTGGTGTGATTGTTATTCATGAGTCCAACTTTCGTTGAATGCAGTTTTTGAGAAGGGCCCGTGTGCGGCGTAACAAGGTTTTCACGCCGTCCGGTTTCATATCGAGTATCGCGGCAATATCGACGCGTGATTTGCGCTCCCGATATTGCAGATGCACCGCCTGCCCGGCGCGGCCGTCGAGCGTTTCGAGGCAGTCGCGTAACGCGGCGACCGAGCGGTCCCCGCCATCCTCACGTTCGAATTGAGTCCAGACGGACTCGGCGACTTCGGGATTGGCGAGGACGATGTTGCGTTCCTCGTTCCGTAACGTGCCGAGATACAGATTCCGGGCGGTCGTCCGGAGCCACGCCGACGTCTCGGCCCGGCTGCGGTCTTCGAACGGTCCCTGCATGGCGGCGACGAAGGTTTCCTGGGTCAGGTCGTCGGCGAGTTCGGGGGAACAGCCGAGGAAGCGAAGGTATCTCCAGACACCGACTCGATGATCGTTCGAGAGTTGTTCGGTATCACGTTGCAGTGGCTGGGTCTCCGTCGCCATGATCGGTTCCTGTGAACGAGGATGAGCGGATCCGGTATCGAGGCGAAAGGCCTCCATACACCCTTCTAATGCAGAACAGACGCCAAAGGGTTCGGAAGATTCCCGGAAATCTGACTTTCTCCCCCAAATCGTCTTTTTGCAATGACTGTTTCTGAACGCTGAAGCCCGTTTTCAGGATTCAAGAGTATCAAATAAGCGTGGAATCTTTGCTTTCACTGTTGATCAGAGATTTCATTGTTTAAAGGCCGAACCCCGAGGGTTTTCAAAGATGGGCTTTTTGAAAGATCCCATCTTTGAATCATTGAGATCTTTGGACGAAACCCGAGAGTTTTGCCCGGTTTTGGGACCCCTACGGACGAAATGTGTTATCCGCAGGTGTTTGAGAATGGTCCGTTGTTTGTAGACCGTTGTCAGTTGTTGAACTGGACTGCTACCAATCGCTACTGACGACTGACCAATAACAACTCACAAAATAATCAACTTGCCAAAGATCGCGATTTTGAATCGCCGGTTTCCAAAATCGGAATTCCAAAATCCAAAATCGAAGAACCCCGAACGCTAACTCTGGTACGCACAAACCGACAAGAGTAATTTTCGGGTGGCACTGTGCGGCTTGTCCGCCAGTGCTTGAATGGGCCCGGAATGAATTGGAACACTGATGAGACGGAGAAAACGGAGACCCACGGAAAAGAAAAGAAGACTCGCGCAGAGGCGCGGCGGCGCAGAGAAAAGGATCAACATTCGGCGCCCACTGTGGGCCGACGTGAAGGAAACGCTTCTTCTCGCGCCCTCGGCCTGAC
>JABURQ010000155.1 GCA_014762625.1 Planctomycetaceae bacterium
ATTTCTCGGATAGTTGATAAGACTTCACCCTCCACCAGAATGGGGGAGGGTCGGGCACGAGCGAGAGCGAGTGACCGGGGAGGGGGAGTAAGACGTGCTGGCTTTGCCAGTGTTTCGATTTGAAACCGCGGAGGACGGAGAGAACGCAGAGAAAAAGAAAAGAAATCTCGCGCAGAGACGCGGCGGCGCAGAGAAAAGGATCAACATTCGGCGCCCACTGTGGGCCGACACTCCGTGTCGGCATGAGCGACGCTGAAAAATTAAACAGAAAGATTGCTGTTCTCAATGAATGATGCCGCCATCGCCGCAGAGGGAAAGATTGGGAACGCTCATCAGAAAGGCTGGTCCAGATGAGAGAAGATCAGCGTTGATGAGTGTTCCTGTCTATGAATCAGGAAGCGATGGATTGGGAAGCTGAAAACTCAACACTTCACACTGAAAACTGTTTCCGACCACGAATGGAAACGAACAACACGAATGGAAAGCGTTATCGGGCATTCTCCCGCTTTCAGTCCTGTGTGGAGACTCGCGTAGAGACGCAGTGGTGCCGAGAAACAGGAGTGGGAAGTCTGGTCACATTTCGCACCCGTATGATGGTAAGATTCTTGTGACTGGCGTCACCCGGCCGATCCTATGAATCGGTCGTGCTACACTGCTTTCCCCCGGCTACAAATAGAAGTCACAGAACAACAACAAATGCAAGAAGCAGTAACAATTCTGTCCAGCCAAAATACTGTTGACTATTAGGTGAAAATTACCGCAGTCTGAAATTTTAAGCTACCCTCATAATTCGAGAAATGATCGACAATTGAACAGAAATTCATTGACACTAACACTCCGTAACCGTGATAATGGGAAGGACGTGAATAATAGCAAGTCGGGATTGAAGTTTGAAAGCGTCTTCTGATGAACGTTTCTGAACTGACAGTAAGGCTGTTACTCCTCTTCTTTCCGGGGATTATTTGCCATATCGTAGTAGAATGGTTCACTGTTCACCGTGAGCGAAAACCGCACCAAGTCTTTTTGCTTTGCTTTGTTTATGGAATGCTTGCCTATTGTCTATACCATGCTGCAAGCCAGATCCTCAGGATCCCCACCTTAACCATGGATGTTCTGAATTTCTCAAATGAATCAAGTAGAAATGATAAAGAGACTCAGGTAATAAAAGGTTGGGAGATTTTTGCTGTCACTTGTGCTGGAGTATTCCTTGGTCTTGCATTCAGCTTTATTCACAAAAAAAAGTGGGCACATCGTTTAGCACTAGCTTGTGGTATCACAGCAAAATTCGGCGAACTGGATGTTTGGGAATACGCTCTTGCTTCACCAGATACTGAATGGGTTGTCCTGAGAGACCACAAAAACGGACTGATGTATCAAGGGCAAGTATTGACTTTTTCAGACAATGAAGAAGAGCGTGAGATCATTTTGAAACAGGTAAATGTGTTTGATGAGAAATCTGGAGACTTCCGCTTTGAAGTAGATAAAATCTACATTTCAAGACGAAAAGATGATATGACCCTTGAATTCCAAAACCCGGAGGGCGATTGAAATGCCAAATAAATATGAGCTAACAGAAGCCAAAGAGCGTCTTGGTGGACGAAAGCCAATTTCAAACACCCCAAGACCTGAGCCACCGAAAGGGAGCGGTGAAGTAAAAGCTACCAGAAAACGAACTAAACAAGTCAAGCAAGATGATTAAGGAATGTCATGACGGATAACAAAAAAACAGTTAGGATGATTCTTGCTGATATACAACGTGGACAGTCTAAAGCCACCCAACTTGGTCAAGCCAAAACGAACAACATCATAACTAGCCAAGCACGTCCTCAGCCGCCTAAGGGGAGTGGGCAAAGCAAAGGTAAAAAGTGAAATGACTGATAAGACCAATAAAATTCAAAAATCCGGCGACTTCGAGAAAACAGACGCAGGGCAACATAAAAACCCTGGTTCTGACTCAGAACCAAAGCCTAAATCTACGCCTACTCCCCCACAAGGTAGTGGTGGAAAAGACTAAAGGAGAGTGAAGTGACTGACGATGATCCTATCCGCAAAATGATCGTTAATGGTCAGAACAAGCTGCCTTCCGACAGTCAACGCAATATTGAAGCGGGGCAGATGAAGTCAATGATGGTTTCCGACCCACAGAATAAAATTATTCGCCCCGAGCCACCACAAGGCAGCGGTGGTGGTAATAGCGATAAAAAGACTTAAGATCTCTAACCCACTCGGTTTCTTAAGTTATTGCTGATGAAATTGATGCGACAAGTCCATCGCCACCCTGCGCACTTTCTGGTTTCGAACTATGCGTATTTTCTATTTGTGGGAGTCAATAGATTCACTGGCTTCTTGAACGAGTTTTTTGTTTTGGACGTAGAATGCGATCAAGTTCTCAAATATTTCAGATGGAACTTCGGCAGTTTTGATTGCATGATAGCATTCTTGATTCCCACAGGTTTTATGGCGTTGATAATACCGTATACCGGTTTTTTTGCATGTTTGCCAACTTGATGGTGTGTATTCACTAGCTGGTTCGACACCAACAGTGAATTCTGTTTCTTTTTCACAGACTGGACATTTCAGGAATTGGTGGTCTTTAGGCATAGCCTCTCCTAAAAATACTCATAGTCATTTCTTCCTCGCACGGATTCTCTTCGATTACTTTCACGCGTAAACGATAAAAAGTTCACCTTATCATCGTGCCATCGCGAGGGGCAGATCAAGAAAAATTCGCCGCCGCAGGGTGGTGAGATTCTTGTGCTTATAGGCTCCATTGATCCGAGGGATCGATCGGGCCACTCTGCGGTCAGGTGAACCAGTTATTTGTTGAGCTTCATCCGCAGCGACTTAATCACGAAATTCTGCGGACCATAGAAAGGGGAGTATGTCCCAAGGGCCACATGCCCTTCCTGATAATTCGGCATTTCTTCATCTTTGCAGATGTAGGTGCCGGCAGCTTGGAGCGAGACCTTTTTGTTCTCTACTCTTAATCTCAATGCCCCTTGACCATTGGCAGTACGGTCTACCAGGAAACGTTCAGAGTTCGGGACTGCTTTGCCATCCTTGATTTCAATGAGAAACCATTTTGATCCACTCACTCGGAGCCTCGTATTGTAGAGAACGTATCCTGATTTACTCTGGATGTCCCAACCCAAGAGGGCGAGCCATCCACCTGTGCCGCTCATTCCAACAATTCCTTCCATGTCGAAATTCTCAGCGGGTGGAAGGTGAAGCAGAGCGTTACCGCCAAAGACTCGAACGAGAGTACCGTTCCTGATGATAAATTCGCCGTCGAGACGGAATCTTCCGAGTCGATGCTGGTCGTGACGCGAACCGCTAAACTCATATCCTTTCGGATAGTTCCAGACAGGAAACTTGTCGGGAATGGTCGAGTCCCCTTGGGGATTGCCACGGAATAAAATCAAGTTAGTCCAGCGTCGTGTTGATAGCTCAGCATCTTCGTGTTCATCCTCTGGATTTTGTGTCATTACGGATTTGGCGGCAGTCGCTTGGGGTTTTGCCTCGACAGTTTCATTCACAGTCGGTTTCTCTGCAACGAGCGGCTCTGCGAAATTGTTCAACAAAACCGTGGGCTCACCATTCTCTAACACTTCATCAGGAGGGATCTCAGGTGTGGAAGAATCATCGAACACAGGCTCGTCAGTTGCATTGGTTTTTGTCTGAGTAGGCGATTGGGCGACTTGTTGCGCCTGAGCTGACTGAGGGCTAACAGAGCCGACGGTTAGTGAGAAGATACCGAAAGCAGAAACAGTTCCGAGAACGGCCGTGATGATCGTTCCTGTGATGGTCGAAGAGGTCGGCCTTTGGGATTTTTTGAGAGAATCAAACTCGATTGGAGTCTGTGATTTCTGCATGATTCGAGCCCATCCATTTAAGTGACGTGTGATTCGTTCTCATTACATCAAACCAGTGAGCATGGGTCAAGCTTTATGAGTTCATATGGCCACTATCGCCGGGACCCACTCATTTCTCAAATGGATGGGTCGCGTAGCGATAAGAGGCCTACCTCATCATCGCGCAATCAGTTGAGGTAGATCAAGAAGAATTCGCTGCCACAGGATGGGGAGATTCTTGTGCTTATAGGCTCCATCGATCCGAGGGATCGATCGGGCCACCTGAGTCAGCTCTGCGATACATCCGCAGCTAATGATTCCTCGCTGCTCTAACTTTTCTTCAGCGCTCGGAGCATCCCTTCCGCTTTGTGGAGTGTTTCCTGATACTCCGCCGCGGGGGAGGATTTCGCCGTGATGCCGCCGCCGACGCGACATTGAATCCAGCCATCTTTCACGATGAAGGAACGAATGAGGATGTTGCTGTCGAGGGAGCCGTCGTGCCCCAGGTAAAAGAGCGTGCCGCAGTAGGGGCCTCGCGCGGTCGGTTCCAGTTCGGTGATGATTTCCATCGCGCGGACTTTCGGAGCGCCGGTGATCGAACCGCCGGGAAAAGTCGCCGAGAGGAGATCCCAGGCGTCGTGTTCTGCCTTCAGTTGCCCGCGGACGACCGACACGAGATGCTGGACGGTGGCGTATGTTTCGACGCGACACAGTTCCGGTGCGTGAACGGTTCCCGGTCGACAGACGCGCGAGAGATCGTTCCGCAAAAGATCGGTGATCATCACGTTCTCGGCCATCTCCTTACTGCTTTCGCGCAGTTCATCGCCGGTGTAAAGTTCCGCTTCGGGAGACATGCCGCGTCGGCGGGTCCCTTTGATCGGTCGGGTTTCGACGTCCCGTCCGCGGACTTCGAGGAACTGTTCGGGCGAGGCGCTGGCGATGGCCCAGTCATTCCACAACATCAGGCCGGCATAAGTGGCCGAGTTCACCGTTCTCAATCGGCCATACAGATCGAGGACCGATTCGGTCAGGGGATGCAAGAGGCGTTGCGACAGGTTGGCCTGAAAAATATCTCCCGCGCAAATGTATTCGACCACCTGTTCCACTGATCGCAAATAATCGTCGCGCCGGAAATCGCTGTGTAATTCCGGGAACTCTTGCAGACCCACGGGAGATGGTGAGTCACTCAGAGGTTTCGGAGGGACGTCGCACGCCAGAGCCGTTGCGGAATCAGAAGACTCGATCTCTGAGAGAATTTCATCCAGGCATCTGCGAGCGCGGTTAGAGTCGGGAGTGAGCGATTCCGGATCGAGGCCGTGCGAGATGAGCCAGGCACGATTCTGTTCGTGATCCCAGGCGATGACCCAGTCGTAGAGTCCCGCCGCCAGCACGGGAGTCTGAAATTCGTCCCGTCCCTGTGAGGGGACCTTTTCGAAGCACTCGTTCAACTCGTACGAGAGCATCCCGGCAATCCCTCCCTGGAACGGCGGCAAGCCGTCAAGAGTGGAAAGCGAAAGCCCCGATAAGTCTTTCCGGGGGGCGGCGAATGGGTCGAGGCCGTAAGTCGCCGTTTGCAGTTCGTATTTCCGAATCGGTGAGGCCGTGAGAAATGAATAGCGCCCGAGTTCGGCGTGCCGTAACGCGGAATCGAAAAAGATCAGTCCGGGGCGATGGGTGATTTTCTGGCACGTCTCCCAGGGATCGGGAGGCGTGGCGAATTCATGAACGAGGGGCTTCGTTTCGTCGGAATCATTCATCCTGCGACTCCTCGGAGCGGCGACGTTCGTGGGCGCTCACTTCGGGGATCGTCAGGAATCCCCAGTCGAGCGCCTGATCCTGTCGGTATTGTTTGCCGAGTGTGAGGGCCGTCATCGCCTTGCACATTTCATAGCCGAGATAAAACGCGTGCGAGGCCTCGATGTCGCTCCCCTGCTCTGCCAGCATCTGGTCGAACATCTCAAACGGATCGGTGCCGTTCCAGTGGCCGCCGGCGTTCATCAGATGCAGTTGCTCGCCTTCCGCCAGTATGCGGAAGTTGCGGTCCTTGATGGCGGCGGCGAGCTGTTGAATCTCTTTGTCGCTCAAGTTGTGGAGTTTCGGATCGCGGAGCATCACGAGACTGCTGTCGAGATGTTTGGGGGGAACGTTGCGAGTGACCGCGTGATGGATGGTTCGCCGGGCGAGGTCGAATTCCGCCACGGCAGAGCGACACCAGTTAATCACTTCGGTGGTCAGGACGCTGCCGATGCCGAGCTCTTCGCAGTAACCGGCGAGCAGGAAATTGACTCCGGCGGAATCGACCTCGGAGAGTTCGGTCAGGTTGCCGATGCCCATCATGATCGACAGGTCGGGCCATTGTTGCCGGGCTTGCCAGTAACGTTGGAGCGAGTTGGCGAATCCGCAGCCGATCGGCTCGACGATGGGATCGATGCGGAACGGTCGTTGTTGCGATCGGTAGAATTCGACCGACTGTTCCAGCGACTCCCAGTCGTCCGGCGTGTCGGGAATGACGACCGCTTCGACGTCGAGTTGCGAGAGCCACTCCCGGTTTTCGCTGTTGGCGCTGAGCACCAGTTCCGCTCCCGCGCGGACCGCCTGTTCGACTTCCGCGCGATCGAAGCTGTCGATGGAAATCCGTAACCCGAGATCTTTCAGGCGTCGTACCGTCTCGCCGACCTCGTTCCACGATTCTCCCGGAATGCAGCCGACATCAATGACATCGGCTCCGCTGTCGCGATAACGGATCGCCAGCGCTTCAATTTCCGGCCAGGACATTTGCGGCGCGTGGTTGATCTCGGCGATGATGTCGATGGAATAACGGGACAGGTCGGGAGGCTCGCGCTCCGCTTCCGTGAGATAGGTGGGCAAGTCGTAGAGATCTTTCGGTCCGCGCTCGAACGGAACGCCGAACTTTTCGGTTAGTTCGCGAATATCTCCCTGACACCAGCCCGGCAGGATGACGCGGTCAAACTGTTCGTTGAGATGCAGGCGATTCGCGATCAGTTTGGTGTGCATCAACGCGGCCACGGTGACGTTGAGAACGGTGATCTCGCAGTCGAGGCTCCAGCGTTCCTGCAACCGGTCGCTCACTTGTCGGAGAGCCGGCTCGGCCAGTCTTCCCGTAATGAACAGGATGCGTTCGTTGGAGCGATTCGACAAAACGTGCCGTCCTTTTCGTCTAAAATCAGCGAATGGCTCCGCCGTTGACGTTGATGACCTGTCCGGTGATGTAGTCGGCGTCGTCGGAAACCAGAAAACGTGCCATCTTGGCGATGTCTTCGGGTAATCCCCAGCGTTTGAGTGGGGTTTCGTCGAGGACGCGCTGTTGCCACTCGTCGCTCGCGATTTCTCCCCACGCGGTCTTGATCCAGCCGGGAGCAATGCAGTTCACTCGCACTTTGGGTGCGAGGCTGACTGCCAGCGATCGGCTGAAGCCCATGATGGCGTTTTTCGAGACCGCAAACAATTCGCCGCTAAGCCCTTCCATCCCTCGGTCGGCCTGATCCCAGCCGATATTGAGAATCACGCCGCGTCCCTGTTCGAACATGCGATTGCCGACTTCGCGCGACAGGAGCACCGTCGATTTGACGTCGATATCGAGGAGTTTTTCCAGTTTCGTGCTGGGAGGATATTCTTTCGCGTCACCGGTCAATAAATCGACGCCGGCGTTGTTCACCCAGATATCGACACCATCGGTTTTCTCCCACACTCTTTCCGGAAACGATTCGAGGGGCTCGGGGTGACTGAAATCACAGGCTAGCAGTTCGGCGGCCTGGCCGGTCATGCTCTCGATCTGATTAACGGTTTCAAGGGCCGCGTCTTGAGAATTGGCATAATGGACGAGTAGCCGTGCTCCGGCGCGGGCGAGTTCTAATGCGATGGCGCGGCCGATTCCGGAAGAGGAACCGGTCACAACGGCTGTCTTGTTCTGGAGTTGGGCAAAATTTGCCATCAGGGTGCTATCATTTCGACTCAGGAACTCTCTCGGGTTAATCACGGTGCCCTGTTGTCAGGGGAATACCGATTGTGGACATTCTCGAATTGTCACACAATCCCCACAGTGACGACGGGGTGCGAATTGTCGCGTTTTAGGTCGAGATTTGAAGGCTTTCAAGCAGGTTGCTCGCGGGACGAGTCATCCTAACTGTCCTTTATATATAATCTTATAAAGCTGCATATGTAACAAAAATGACAGATATGTTTGCCAGAAATTCATTGGACTGTCGTTGACGGTTACCACGGCAACGACAATAATGGAGCCAAGAGTTCAGGAGAGTATAGAACCCCTGAGACGAAAAGATTCCCTATCTTGTGATAATGGCTGGGCGCCTGAATGTGTTTGAGTTCTTCATCACTGTCGTCCGGTCGATACAACACATCTAATTAGACCGATATCGCAACGACCACAATTTCAACACTTGGCGTAGAGTCTGCGTAAGACTTTGTGCTTGGGATCTGTTCCAGAGACTTACTGTTTGCCAACAGGACCCGCAAATCGTCTCAGATCAATCCCGTTTGCCCAGGACAGAGTAATGGATTCTCGACCCTTGAAACCGAAAGACCCGAAAATGAGTACCAATCTGATCGAGCCGGAGTCTCCTTCCAAAGGAGCTGCGATTCCCGAAATTTCCGATCAGCTCGAACGCGATCTGACGCAAATATTCAAACTTCTTTCCGACGAAACCCGCCTCCGGATTTTAATGTACCTGATCCGTGAGGGAGAACTTCACGTCACCGCCCTGTGCGATCGGCTCGAACAGAGTCAGCCGGCCGTCAGCCATCACCTTGCCCTGTTGCGAGTGGCGGGACTGATTGAGCCTCGTCGCGACGGGAAACACAATTTTTATTCAGTCCGCCGAGTCTACTTTCAGCGGATCATGTCGGAACTCTTTTCCAGCATCAGCGATCCGGAAAAAGAGGAAGTCCGTTTTGAGGAATTCGTGCTGACCCAGGATCACTGATTTTCCCGCAAAAATCTGAATATTCCCGAGGGGCCGCCGATCCGCGGTCCCTTCTTTTTTGCGCGGTCCTATGATAAAACGTGAGGGATTACTACACAGTCAAGGAGTTGCTTCAGCACTATGTCCGGGATTGCAAAACTGGCTTTGGCGGATGGAACTGTCTTTACCGGTCAATCGTTCGGCGCCACCGGAGAAATCTTCGGTGAAGTCGTCTTCAATACCAGCATGACCGGCTATCAGGAGATCCTCACCGATCCCTCATACTGCGGGCAGATTGTGACGATGACGTATCCGCTCATCGGGAACTACGGCGTGAACCCGGAAGATGTCGAGAGCAAGGGGCTTTCGCTCAGCGGTTTCATCGTCAAAGAACTCTGCCAAACCCCGAGCAACTTTCGCTCCGACAAATCTCTCGACGAATATCTGAAAGAGAATCAGGTGATCGGGCTGGAAGGAATCGATACTCGGGCGCTGGTTCGTCGTTTGCGGAAAGAAGGCGCCATGACCGGTGTCCTCTCGACGGAAGATCTCGATGACGCTTCTTTGATCAGCAAAGCTCAAAACAGTCCCGAACTCGTCGGTCGCGATCTCGTCAAGGAAGTCATTCCTGAGGAAGCGTTCGAGTGGAGTGAGAAACTCAATCAACTCGGCCTGCCGCTCGATTTGATTCTCGATGAAATGACCGCCGACCGACCGCTGCATATCGTGGCGATCGATTACGGCATGAAGTGGAACATTCCCCGTCACCTCGCGCAGACCGGATGCAAAGTGACCGTTGTTCCGGGGACGGCCACCGCCGAGGAAATTCTGGCGCTGAATCCGGACGGCGTGTTTCTTTCGAACGGCCCCGGTGACCCGCGTCCGCTCGATTACGCCATCAACACGATTCGGGATCTGATGGGCAAGAAGCCGATTTTCGGGATCTGTCTCGGGCATCAACTTCTCGGTCTCGCCAGCGGTGCGGAGATTTTCAAATTGAAATTCGGACATCGCGGTGCTAACCAGCCGGTCCGGAACGAAGCCACAGGCAAGATCGAAATCACCAGCCAGAATCACGGTTTCGCCCTCAACGCGGAAACAATGCCCGACGATGTCGAAGTGACCCACATCAACCTCAACGACAATACGGTCAGCGGAATCCGTCATAAATCAGTGCCGGCGTTCGGCGTGCAATATCATCCTGAGGCCTCCGCCGGACCGCACGACAGTCATTACCTGTTTCAACAGTTTCTGGATTCGATGAAAGCGGCCGCGACGGCTTCCTGAATCTGCTCCAATCCCACACAACCCAACCACGACGCATAAAGAGAGAGACATGGCTACAGAACGATCACTCATTCTCGTCAAACCGGACGGAGTTCAACGCCGACTGATCGGCGCGATCATCACCCGCATTGAAAATCGGGGATTGAAAATCGTCGGCATGAAAATGCTGCAAGTGACCCCAGAACTCGCCAAACAACATTACGCCGAGCACGTCGAGAAGCCGTTCTATCCGCTGCTGGAAGAATTCATCACGGCGGCTCCGGTTGTCGCTCTGGCTGTTGAAGGCCCGGAAGCAATCTCTGTGATGCGCGGCATGATGGGGAGCACCAACGGACGCGAATCAGCGCCGGGAACCATTCGCGGCGATTACGGCGTCAGTCGCCAGATGAATCTCATTCACGGCAGCGAAGGTCCGGAACCCGCCCAACGCGAACTCGGGATCTACTTCCAATCCGGCGAACTTCTCGATTACGAGCCGACCCCCCGAGAGTGGG
>JABURQ010000040.1 GCA_014762625.1 Planctomycetaceae bacterium
GGCCGATCTGTATGTCGATGTTTTCGTTGCAGGCGAATTGACGTCCCAGTTCGTTGCGAATCGTCTGCTCGTCCCGATTTTCCCAGACTCCCGAGACGGCGACTTCGTCGCGGAGACCGGGATGGCCGTGAGGAAACGGATGCTCGGGAAGATAATTCACCGGCAACTGCGGTTGGTCGGGATTCGCCGGTGGGAGACTGTTTTTGTCCGTGTGATTAACGGCCCCATATTTCTTCAGGAGTTCGGGCGTTCCGTCGCGGGTGTCGTGCGGATGGGAGAAACCGTAGTAGATGAGGAACGGGTCCTGGTCGTTGGTCGCTTCCCGTTCTTTGAGGAAATCCATCACCCGATCGCCGTGCCATTCGCTGCCGGTCTCCGGGGTGCCTCCCCGTTTGGTGGCGTCGTGACGGACGGTAAACTTCGCGTTGGCGGCTTCGTAACTGTTGCCTCGTTTACAGGTCCGCATGGTGTCGTAACCCGCTTTGTTGAAGACCGCGGCCATCGTATAGTCGGCGAGGTCCTCGGGAGCGAGGTGTGGGTTGTCGGTGTTGTTGTTGCGTCGCCTCCGTTTGGGAAGGTGCCACACGGTCCGTCCCGACATGATCATGTGACGCGAAGGCGTGCAGACCGCTCCGCTCCAGGAACCCATCTGATAGGCGGCATCGAGCGTCATTCCTTCGCGTGCGAGACGATCGATATTCGGTGTCTCACATTTGGAGTCGGGGTGATAAACTTTCAGATCGAACGGCGACTGGTCATCGACCACGATAAACAGAATATTCGGACGTTCGGCGGCATAAGTGGAAGCTGTGACACAGATAATGGCTAATAGAGAGGTTGAGAAAGCGAGCAGCGTTTTCATATAGGTGGTCCGTGAAAATGGTCATCGATAACGACATTTCACTCCAGTGTTCAACAACGACACTCGGAACTCAAGGACTTCTCCAGATTCCGGAAATTCTCATATCCGAACCTGTTAGGGCTGATCGTCAACTTTTCCGGCTTCAATACGAAAAAACATTTTGACGCCCCGACCGCAGAAGGTTACAATCGGTACACCTGATGAGAAATCTTTCTTTCCATCTCCTCTTCAATCCTCAACAGGCCTACGATTTTCTTTCAAATCATTCATCAACTGACGAGAACTCAGCGAATTACGAACATCGATTAAGGCGGGAATCGATGTTCTGATATTTCATTGATTGGAGATTGTTCCATGCGCGGACTCGCCATCTTCTTTGCAACGCTGACGCTGGGTCTTCTCTCCTGTTCGCCCGCTCGCTCGGCAGAACTCTCTCCGCAAGCGGAAGCGATGCAGACGTATCTCGATCGCGGATTCGACCGTCAACGCGTGTCGCTGGACGAAATCGGGAACGAGTATCGGGAACTGACGCAGCAACTTCCCAAATCCGCTCAAACCGAGTACGCCCGCGCGCTGGTTCTGCTACACCGCAACCAGTACGAACAGGGGATGCAGATTCTCGATAAGTTGCGTGAAGAAACTTCCCCCGCTTACACTCCCGCGTGGCAAGCCTCCATCTGGCATCTGTTGACCCGCCGCGAATTCGAACGAGCGTTTCAGCAATTAACGACGTTCGCCCGTCTGTCGATCGATCCGGAGCAGAAATGGACCGCCCCCAATCAGGCCGCCATGAATATCCGCTGGATCGGGTCGCTCCTGCTCGCTCTCGAATATCAATTGGGAGGCGAGAAAACGCCGGAACAAATCGCCTCCCTCCAACAGGAGGTCACCCAGTCAATTTCGGATCGTTTGCGGCTCTATTACGAAGCGGGCAGAAAATCGGTCGCGGAGGAATATCAGTCATTACAGAGTCAACTCACGGCGTCTCTGGCTGAAGCGCAGGTCGAGCAGTTGGAGCAGGCGAAAGAAACCGCTAAAGAACTGGAGGAGAAATCGAAGCTGGCGGAAGCAAACCGCGAGAAGCTGAAACTGACGGCGGAGGAATGGAAGAAAAAGCTCGATAAGGAGCTTGTCGAGTTTGCGCGGGAGATCGGTTCGGCACAACGCGATTATCAATTACTGGAGCAAAAACGGGCTTCGCTCGACCGTTCGATCGAACTGGTTTTGAAAGAGCAAACCGCATTGGAATTCACCATCCAGAATCTTCCCGTCAGGCAGCGCAACTCACCCGCCATTCTGCTCGAACGGAACCGGTTGATTGCTCAATACAACCAGTATCAGGCGGACTACCGCGACACTTCCCAGCAATTGCAGCAGGTCGCGACGCTCGGTCGCCAGCTCTTACAGGCGCGACAGGCTCTCATCAACGAATATCAGGAAGCGACCGGCAATCTCGTCAAGGAAGATAAAAAACTGGACAAGCTCTCGAAAAAGCTGATCGAGACTCAGCAGGAACTCGAAAACGACGAACTGGCACTCAAGGATTCCGCCGACATCCGCAAACTGAAGCTCCGTATGAAATATTTCAACACGTTCGTTCCGTTCGACTGGGCTGCCGAACGTCAAACGCTGATCAATTCACTCAATCATCCCTGACGGGGAGAATCCCATGTTGCGCTCTCTGATCACATCCCTCTGCCTGACGGCCATTCTGATTTCGTACCATCCAGCGGCGAAGGCCGTCGAACCGGTCACCGCCGATCGACTTCGCGAGACGCTGAACGGTCGCTCGCTCCAGAAAAAGCAACGGCTGCTGGACGGGTTAATGCAGGTTCGCGAATTCAACGAAACGCAGACCCGCGCCCTGGCGGAATCCGTCCAGTCATTTCTGGCGAGTCCAAACGAGCCGACACCCGCCGACCTGCAAACACTCTACCTGCTGCAACGGGGAACACCTGAGGCGGCGTCTCCGTCTCTCATCGCCGGATTGAGACATTCCGATCCGCGTGTGGTTCAATTGAGTCTGGACGGCGTCAAGTTTCACACTCCGGCAACCGCCTTCGACCAACTGACTGGGCTGGTCACGCACAAAACCTTTTCGCAACGTTACGGATTTCGACGCGCGGTGATCGATGCCGTCGCCGCTTATCGAACTCCCGCGGCGGTCGGTTTTCTGATCGAACAGCTCCCCGCGTTCGACGGCCAACTGGAATACGTTGCCGTCCTGCACCTGCAACAATTGACGGGCCAGACGATCACGAATTCCGCCGAGGACTGGAAGACCTGGTGGGCGTCTGTCGCCCCCGAGGATCGCGGTCCTCCCAGCGGTGAAGCCGTTCCTCAACAGGATACTCCCTCGTTAAAAGGTCAATGGAACGGCCCTCTCCCCAAATTTTACGACATCCCGATTTTCGCGAAGAAGGTGGTCTTTATCATCGATAACTCCGCCAGCATGCTCTCCCGGCAAGACGGGGAAACGCGCAGCGAACGGGCCCAGAAAGAACTGAGCGAAGCAATCGAAGCGATGGCTCCAGACGTCGAATTCAACATCATCGCCTACAATCATCTGGTCGACTTCTGGAACCGAAGCCTGCTTCCCGCGAGCGTCGCCGCCAAATCCTCCGCCGTCCAGTACACCTACGCACTGTCCCCCTTCGGGAAAACCGCCTCGTACGAGGCGCTCTCACTGGGACTTTCTTTCGATCCCAATACCGAACTGGTCGTCTTCCTCTCGGACGGCAAACCGACCGCCGGCAGTCTCGTTGAACCACTCTCCATATTGCACGCCATCTGGAAACAGAACCTGTTCCAGAAAACCACCATCGACACCCTCGGTATCGATACCGTCGGTGAAACAGAAGAATTCATGGAATACCTGGCCGAACAAAACTACGGCGCTTACACCAAAATTCGATAACCCCCTTGGCCCTGTTCTCTGGGAGAACATGATGAAAACGCTCGCCTCCGCCATCACGCTGGTTTTACTGGGCTCCGTTGTGGGGCTGGCCGCCGACCGCACCGCCGACGACCGCCAACAGGCGGAACGGGAACGCTATCGGCTCGACGTCCGGTCGATTCTCCGGGCGGAACAAAACGGGTCGCTCACCGACCGCGAACGGCTCCTCAAGCCGATTCTGAACTCGGAGAACGCCCCCGACGAAGCATACTGGCAGGCGGGATACATCCGGCAGGGAGACGACTGGATTTCGGTCAAGGATCGACCGCTCACTCCCCAACAGGAATCAAAACTCAAAGAATACAGTGAGCATCGGGCCGAGTTTGAGGACAGCCCCGAGAATCACTGGCAACTGGCTCGCTGGTGCTACGAACACGAACTGTTTCCGCAATGCCGCGCCCATCTGATGGCGATACTGCTCGACTTTCCCGATCACGCCGGCTTGCGCGAGATGCTCGGTTATCAGAAGATCGGCAACCGCTGGATGAACGCCGAGGATTACCAGTCCGCCGTCCGGGAAGCAGACCGCCTGGCAAAGGAACTGGCGGAATGGGGTCCGCAGGTGGCCTCGATCCGGGATGACCTGTCAAATCCCATCCCTCTGAGGCGCAGTGGGGCGAAAAAACGGTTGCAGGATATTCACGACGTGGCCGCCGTCCCCGCGCTGGAAATGATTCTGCTCCCCGCTTCGGACGAATCGGCGGCACTCTGCGTCGAGCAGTTGTGTGAGATCGACCACCGTCGGGCGTCGATTGCGTTGTGCAAAGCGGCGATGTTCCTGCCGGACTCCTCCGCCACGACCAAACAGGCGGCGATCGAGGAACTGAAGACGCGACCGTATGAGGATTATGTGCCGGTGTTGTTGGGGGAGATGCAGACCCCGATGACTGCAAGATTCAAAATCACACACGAAGAACAAAATCACTTTTCACATGGCCCGTTTAATCTCCCTGTTGCCTACGAGCATTGGAGTGCAGTGGACTGGCTGGAAGTCAACATTTCCTCCGAAACAGCCTATGAAACACGTCAACATGCTCTGCGCATCAAACTCCGCGAAATTATCATTCACCTAAACATGCGAGCAAGAAACGGTGATTTCGCTCTTCCTCTCTGGAAAGCTATGTTGAAATCCACTCCGACCCATCCGATTGTTGTAAACAACAAAGTGATCGATCGTAGGCTTTACGTTTCATTTCGTTCGAATTTGAAAGCCGATTTTCGAGCGGCTCAGAACCATGAAAACGAAACACGAGAAATTGCTGAGACCTATCGAAACCTGAATCACCAGCTGCAAGAACAAAACGAGGAAATCACCAATTTCAACGAGAGAACCACCGAACTTTTAGGCACAGTCACCGATCAATCCCGTTACGAATCTCCCGAATACTGGTGGTCGTGGTGGAAACAAAGAATTGAAGTCGAGAACGATCAAAAAATCGCCCGACACGTTCAGGATGTCAATGAAATCGCACTCGATACTCTTCATCTCCCATCCTCCTGTTTCGTCGCGGGGACTCCTGTCTGGACGGAACGCGGGCCGCAGCCGATCGAACAACTCCGCGTCGGCGACCGGGCACTCGCCAAAAATGTCGAGACCGGCGAACTGAGTTACCAGCCCATTATTCGCACCACGACCCGCGAACCGAAGCCGCTCGTTACCATCAACCTCGGCGTCGAGCAGATCACGTCCACCGGCGGGCATCCGTTCTGGGTGGCGGGTGAAGGTTGGATCCGGGCTCGCGAACTCGAAGCGGGACAGTTACTCCATACCCCGACCGGTGCCCTGCCGATCGAATCGGTGACCGAGGTCCACAACGAAAAAACTTACAACCTCGTCGTCGACAGCTCGCACACTTACTTCGTCGGCATGAGTCAGGTGCTGGTACACGATGTCTCCATCACCTCCCCCACCAACGCCGTCGTACCGGGATTGATCGAGCGCTAACGGTCGCTTAATCCATCAGGCGTGGGTTGTACTGGCGCGGACCGGCGACGTAAACTCGATACGCGGATTCATTCAGTGGTTTCGGCGTATAAAGGTAGACCTGTTTTGCCGTCGGATCCCATAAGACCAGTTCCTCACGCTGGTCGCCGCACAGGTCGGCGGGGATCGCATGATAGAAGCCCATGCGATGAATCTCGTTCCCGCCGGGTGGTGGTAAGTCGGGTAACTCGCGCCCCTGTTTAGAGGCAACGTCCCAGAGCCAACCCCCGTTATACAGCAGAGCGGCTCGATGGGGACCGTTCCAGAAGACTGGCTCCATGCCGACGTTCGTCGGTGAGAAATTGAGTTCGAAGCGATCGACGATCTCGTTCGTGTGACTGCTGACCAACAGGGCGGACGTCGTATGCCCCTCGTTCCGCAGGATCATTTCCGGACCGGGCAGATCCTGACGGAAGTCGGCGACGCGGACTTCCTGGCCGTGCGGCACTTCCTGCTCGCCGAGCGAGAGAATCGCGTCTCCCTTCGCCGACATCACGTGCCCGAAGCCGGAACAGATCGCCCGCGCGTGGCCGTTGTCCCATGCGGTGATCGCGACGGAGTCCATATTGCGTCCCAGCTTTTTCTCCCACAGCGGACGCCCGTCGTGATCGATGACAAAATAGCCGCCGTTCAGTTCATCCCGACCGTCGCCGTCGATATCACCCACCGCGGGGATATACGCGGGGCAATGCGAATATTTGATCCATTCGGTCTGATAGGTCCAAAGGATGTTGAGTTGTTCGTCGAGGGCCACGTAGGTGTCGCCCAGCTTCACAACCATGTCGCGTGGGGTTTTCGTCCCCCGGAAGTTGGCGATCAGGATGCGCTGGTGCACCCAATTCGCGCCGACCGGATCCTGACGACGACGGGACGTGATTTCTTCGGGAGCCGACTCGCGAATCACGCGGCCCGTTTTGCCGTCGCGAATCTGAACGACGATATCGGCGAGCGACTGCCAGTCGGCCTTCAGATCGGGCTGCGGTCGATGCCAGAAACAGACGACGTCAGCCGCTCCGTCGCCCGTCATATCATGGACGGCGACCGACATCGGTCGGGAAGGATGATTTCCCCCTTCCCCGACTTGCCACAAAATCGTCCCGTCGAGTTCGAAGGCTCCGAGAAAACAGGGCTTCATCCCTCCCCTATGAGCGCCGCTGGAAGCACCGTGATTGCAGCGGTAAACCAGATAATCGCAGCGACCGTCACCGTTCAGATCTCCGATGCAAAGATCGCCGCCGAAGGTATGCCCCTGGCGGGTGATGAGGAACGGTTCGGGAATGGAGAGCTTACGGTAGAGGAGCGCGTCTTCGCGTGGCGGGGCGTGCGGTATGCGGGGATCTTCCGCGAAGAGAATTCCGCTCAGCAAGCCTACCGCGATCATTATCCACGTTCCGCACAAACGCATCATCTCTCCTTGAGTTGCCGTTGTCTTTTTATGGTTTCAGATGTTTCTCGAAGAACTTGAGAATCGTCTGTTTTGAGTCTGCGTTGCGAAACTGTTTGCCGCCGTGACCGGCTCCTTTCAACACGACCAGCGTCGATTCAACACCTTTCTTCTGGAGCGCGTCGTGGAGCTTCTCGCTTTGAATGAGGGGGACGGCGGGATCCCGATCGCCGTGCATGATCAGAAAGGGGGCATCGTCTTTCGAGACCTGATGAAAGGCGGAGGCCTGCTTCGCTTTTTCGGGGATGGTCCAGACCGGTGCCCCCAGGAGTTTCGCGCCGTTGGACTGGGCGACCTGCTCTTGGGTGCGCGTTTCCGAGACGACATTGGGGGGCATCGTGAGCAGATCGCTGGGACCGTACCAGTCGCAGACGGCCTGCACGGCGCTCGAGGACGTTTCAACCTCGGGCGGCGGCAGCGTTCCCATCAAGGCGACCAGATGACCGCCCGCCGAACCGCCCCAGACGCCGATGTGATTCGGGTCTAGATGGTACTGATCGGCGTGGAATCGCAGCCAGCGGACGGCCGCCCGACAATCGTCGATCTGTGCCGGCCACTGCGCGGGGATGAGTCGATAGTTGATGCTGGCTACCGCGAATCCATGCTCGACGAGCCAACTCGCCGGACAGTTCTTTTTGCTCCCGTTCTTCCATCCGCCGCCATGCACCCAGACAACGATCGGAAACGGCCCGTCACCTGCTTGCGGGAGGTAGAGGTCGAGTAACTGCGGCTTGTCGTCGGGACGCGAATACTCGATGTCGCGCAGAATTTTCGCCTGCGAATCGGCAGCACGGTTCCCGTTCTTCTCTTGAGCGTTACTGACAGAAAGACTCAATGAGACAACAATACTCACACACCCCGCGAAGATGACACAACGTTTCATGGGAAGCAGCCTTAGGATAATGGGAGAGGAGACCTCATCGTAACAACTCTCACATCGCTTCCGCCAGTTGCGTCATGAAGAGTTGGGCGCGCTGGTGTCGCATCTCGTATTCGTCTTTGCCGATCTCGGTTCGCGTGTAAATGAAACCGTATTCCCACAACTCGCCGTCCGGCTGATCGGCGGACAGTACGACGTAGTAACGGCGTTCCCCTTCTTGGCTTCCTTCGCTGGTGACGATGCTCTCTTCAATGCGACAGGTTTTGAGCGCCGAGAGCGGCAGGGTCCAGCGGTTTTTGTTTCCCTCGAAACGCAACTGTTTTTTGTTACGATCGATTTTGAGGAACCCGAAATCTTTCGCCATCGCCGTCACTTTGGTCCAGGACTCCCGGTCGAACAGCTCGACAGTCACCAGATCCTCTTCCGACGCGTCGAAGATCGCTTCGGGACGAAGTCGCATCTTCTTCCGGGCCACCGCGACTCCGTACGCCGCCGCCATAAACTGCCCGACTCGCATCAGGTAAATAAACGACATCACCAGCAGCACGACAGCACCGCCGACGCGGAGGCCGATGTTTAACCCAGACAGTTCGTCGCGATTCCGGTAGATATCGATTCCCAACCAGATACTCCCCCCCAGGACGAGCAGCAGAGGCCACAACGCAATCACCAACTGAACCGCCATATCGAAACCGGAATTCAGTTTCGGTTCGTACTCTTCGACCGGCTTGGTCTCGATCGCACCGACGGCGGCTTCCGGATCGAGTTGCAGATCGTCTTTGACCTGCACCCGGGTATCGGCGTCCGAAGGTTCCCAATCCGAGAGTTGGACGAATTGTTCGAGACGATGAAGAATATTCGCCAGCGTTTCGAGTGCGACTTTATTGGAAACGGCGACCATGAAACCGTCTTCGGCGCCGGTATTGAGAATCATGCAGCCGTAGGGACGTTCCCATTCTTCGGGACGGATCAAATTGATCGAAGCGACGTTCTCAAACTTGATGGTCGTGAACCAGTTTCTGCCCATCGTGCTCGTCACAACGACGGAATCTTCGTAGATGGCGACCTCGCGTTGCAGATTGCCGTAATCCATCAGCAGCAGGATCACCGCCCCCGCGGCCAACGAGATCGCGATCGACTCGAGCGGTGTTCGCTGGTCGGACTGAAACGCGATCATCGCGAGAAAAATGACGGCTGCTGCCGCGAACGCAATCAGAAAGCGATTCCGCCAGCCCGCACTCTTGCGGATACGGATCAAAAAGAAGAGCGGTTCCGACCACGAAATCTTCGCCGATTCAAACAGGCCCATGTTTGTCTCCTCAGCGCTATCGACTATATGTATCGCCTGACGATAGCGAAACGAGAGCGGGATCGCGAAAAGAAAACGATCAAATTGGTCAGAAACACTGATGAGATTGAGACGTGACGCAGCGGGAGAGACCTTACTGCCATGCCTCTCGCGCGCACCGTGCCGTCAAATCTTCCGCAGCTTCTTCCATCGGACAATCCGAGAATTGCCAGTCCGGCTCACCCGCGGAACTTTCCCAGCCCCATCGACCGCCGAGCTCGCGGTCGATCAACACGACCAACCGTCCGGGTAGAACGCACGATTCGTTTTGAGCGAGTTGGAACTCTTGCAGCAGCGACGCGAGATGCGCGAATTGCTGTCGAATTGCGGCTTCACTCGCTTCGCGATCGACGTAGGCGCCGCCCCACGGAATCTGCACCAGCACCACCAGACCGGGCACTTTGAGATAATAATGCAGCGCCCAGTTGTTGGTCCCGTAGCCGTCGTGTCCGAACCAGACCCCATCGGGCAGTTCGTTCGACATCGCCGCGAGGAAGTAGCTGCCGAACTGGATCAACGGACCGGCGGGAGGCGGTTCGCTACCGAACAGCCAGTCTCCCTGTTCGTGGACGGAGGCTTCCCATGCTTGGGGGACGGCGGGAACTGGGAGTCCGGCTTTTTGGAAGGTCGATTCGATGGATGGGAGCATCGGGTTAAGCCTCATATTGATCGTTGTGATGAGTGTGAGATGACTGGTTCAGAGACATGGGAACGAATAGTGTTGCTCAAGGGACTTCGTGTTATAACGCACAATTTATGTCATTTTTGAATTTACATGGAATTGCATCGATAAGCAGGGGGGCCACCATCGGCTAATTGAAAGAACGGCCGTATCTCCATAATAAGACCGGTTCTTCTCGGATTATCGTGGCTGAGGCCGTTTCGGCTGGTTTTTCACTGACGT
>JABURQ010000131.1 GCA_014762625.1 Planctomycetaceae bacterium
ACACGCACAGTCGCAACTTCATCGACCACCGGGAACGACTCATGCCTCCTGCTGACCAGGCCTTTTCCGCCCTGCTCGACGACCTCGAAGACCGCGGCCTGCTCGACGAGACGCTCATCCTCTGGACGGGAGAATTTGGCCGCACCCCGAAAGTCGGCCAACGCAACAGCGACGCCGGCGCGGGAGCCGACGGACGCGACCACTGGCCCAACTGCTTTACGTCCGTCCTTGCTGGCGGCGGCATCCAAGGAGGCCAGGCCTACGGCTCATCGGACCGCCACGCCGCCTGGCCCGCCTCGAATCCCGTCAACCCGATCGATCTGGCCGCCACGATCTATCATCAACTCGGCGTCCCGCCGGACCTGGAACTCCACGACCACCTCGGCCGCCCGTTCGTGATCTGCCCCGGCAATGTGATTAGTGAGTTGGTGTAAGCTTTCTCTCCGTCTGTTTTGTAAACGACGATGCATTCGGATCAGTTTTTCCAAGATAAACCAGACCTGATACCGCCCGTCCCCCTTCAGTCCGACAGGTTGATGACCCAGGCGGCGGGAATCCTCCCTGCAATACAGATTCGGGCGAGATCGAACCAACGGTCTGCCTGATTCAGGATCTCGCCTCTTTCTTGCCACCCGTCCTCACGGAAGCACCTCTTGTGCCTGCGGCCCCCCGGATGTCGAGCAACCGCTGCTAGCGGCGCATTGAACGTGTGAATTTTCTCAGGCCAGTGGGATCTGCTCTTTTTCCTGAGAGCTTGTCTTCTAATTCGCTTTCGAGGCGAGAATGAGAAAACTGTTGCCCGATTAAGGCGGTCGAAGCAGTCGAATTCCCCAGCATGGCTGGATTGTTGAGGTCGCTTGAGAGCGAATGCTACGCGTCCGATTTTTGATAGATCAATGCCGATTGAAACCGTTCCTGGAACGGATTCGACGATGCAGACCAACGAAAAGCGGGTGACTGGCTTGCCATTCGTCGCCAAATTGGAATTTGAAGACAGGCTCTGAGTCGAGAAGAACAATAAAGAGCTGCAAGAAGTCGCTCCCTCAGACGTACTTAATAATGTGATCCACAACTATGAGTAGAGGTTCAGGCGAAGATCACCTGATTCGACCAGTTGGCTCTCCCCTCGAAATTCCAATCAAATTTCGCTCGGCCCGACCAAAAAGCTGTTCGCCCGTCCGATCATCACTGCCTCAAATAGCGTGCCGGAATTGCACTGGTGTCGCGACTGTCGACGTAACTCACGTCGAGGTCGCGCCCCTTGCTCCACAATCCAATCATCTATGCCGAGAGGAGAAGAATCATGCCTATAGAAAGTCTCGATCAATCTAAACAAACGGGAATTGACAATCCCCAACCGTCCAGCTCCAAATTGAACACCGACGACACCGGCACAGGGAGAGCCGCGGCAGTGAAACAACAGCAGCCTTCCGATGGCTCTTCGAAAACAGCCTCCAAGACACACCAAAAAAAGAAGAGCAAAAAATTCAACCTCGGGTTGAGAGATGAGCGTACCAACAATCCGCAACATAACTATGGGAAAAACCAAGGGTCAGATATGACTCCGGACATTGAAGCCGCGAATCGGGCCAAGCAACAGGCAGAGCAGGCGTTGCAAGCGAAATCCGGCAAAACGGACGAGGTGCCTGACAAACCGAGTAACATTACCAACGAACAACAAGTCCGCGAGATGAGCGATGAGGAACAGAACGCGTTGCTCGAGAATCACCCGAATTCCTTGAATCAACGGCCCAAAGTCCCCCAAGAGGCCCACGAAATTGTCGAAAACGACAAAGGCCATCACGAGCGGGCCACCACGACTATGATTCACGACGATGACGTCCAACCAAATGACGTGCCATCAAATGACGTCCTGCCAAATGACGTGCCACCTGCCGTGAATATAACGCGTGGAGTTCATTCCAGCCACGATGATCATACAGATGAGACCGACGAGATTCACAGGAACACCAACGCCGACAGCAATGACGGTCGGGATTCCGAAATCAGCGAAAAAGCTGATACCGAAACGAACGATCCGAATCGCAGTCGAGTAAAAGAAAGCATCAGTCAGCCGGTGCTTACAACGAGTGACGTGATGGCGAATACGATCTCATCAACGTCGACACAGCAACAATCCGCGGTTGATCGAACGGCGAACCAATCCAAGCAGAGCCCTGTGCCTCAACAGAAACCAACCCAGGCGGCGAAGCATCCAAAACCGACCCGAAAAATCCCAAACGCTCTCGCTAAGGTCGCCCAAGCGATTCTGGGAGTGACAACCGCGGCTGGTTCGATTTCAACGTTGGGTGGCTTGCTCTTATTGATCGGGGGAACCAATTTTTGGAATCCGATCGGATGGGGGGCTTTGTTGGGAGGAATCGCGGTATTCGGGGTTTCACTAGCGGGTATGTATTACGTGGAGAGGCACCGAGCCTTCGAGCCTTCCAAGGCACACAACGCCTGATAACTACGATCGATGGGACGGGGTCGGAGCGGGAACTCTTGATCTTCGAGTTTCTCGCTCTTCCCGTTCTGTCACTCGGTGACGAGGACCACGCTGCGTTCTTGCCGATTTCCGGCGGTTCGAGCAAACCAGTCATCGAGAACGAGCAAGAAGTTTTAAGACATAAAATGTGCAAGAAGCGGCGTCCACAAACGTACTTATCGATGGAACACACAATTACGAGTAAAGGATCAGTCAACAATCACCTGATTCGACATTTTGGCCCACCCACCCGAAATCCATTTCTTTTTCGCCAGGGCCGACCAAAGAGCTGAAGACTCGTCATATCGCCATTGATATGCCAGCTTCAAACAGCATGCCGCAATCGCACGTGAATCGCGACTATCAATGAAACTTGCGTCGAGATCGTTGCCTTCTTCTCAACCATTCAATTACCGATGCCAAGAGGAAAAGAATCATGCCTGGTATCCCCCACTCTGAAGTCCATCCGATAGAAGCGGCCACAACCAATAACAACACCGAGCAGCCTAACCCTCATGTCCAAACCTCCCACGAAGGAACAGGGAAAGCAAAGCGGAAGACACTCGAAGAGCGGCAGCTGGCGCGGAGCCAAAACAAGAAGCAAACGGCAACGCAAAATAAATCCCATCAGCGAAGCGCCACGACTCAGTTCCATCTGAATCAAGCAAGAGCTCGGACTGCTACTAAACAAGAGACTCAAGCTAACGCAGAACAACAGGTCAAAGAAGCCTGTGATACGGATTCAGTCCAAAAAGATGACGCCGAAGCATATGCCCAACTCATGCAGCTGGCAAAAGAAGACTCCATCGGTAAAAAAATTGACCATCAAGAACTTCTCCATAAATATATTAATGCAAACTCTTCTGATCCAGAGCGGACGGAGAAACGATCTTCGAAAAATCCGAAGATTGCTTTTCAAGCTCGCGCCGGCGTCCTTGAGACTCGGCTAAAACTGATAAAGATGAAACAACAATCAAACAAGAATAACACCCTCCATAAGAAAGTGTCCCAACCCGTCAACAAAGAGCTCGATGCACGTGTCAGCAATGACGTTGATGAAGTCGTCGAGACAGAACAGCAAGACTTGGAAAATCCTACCTCGATTGAATCCAGGAGACATTCCAACTCGATCAACAATGATCGCAACCAGAACTCAAAAACTCATAGTGATGAGACGGATAATCACTCCCTCGTGACGAATCCCCATTCCCAGGACAATCCGAAGGTCGAAACCGAGAAAAGCCCAGAGGCATCTCCACAGGGTTCGAGGAACCCCTCGGCCGCAAGCGGAACCGCGTATCAGGGTTCCGTGCATCCCAAAACTGTGAAGCAAAATGCCCCTTACGCATCGCCGCCCAAAGCGAGACGTTCTAACCCCGTCAATGAGCGTATGTCTCAGGTGATCGCAAAATGGAGGGACAAACTGATCGAGCATTACGACAGAGCGATATCGGCTGTGTTGTTCACAGGTTTTTTGGGAGCAGCGGCGGGTCTCTTGAGCTTTTTCGGTGTCGTCGGACTAATCAATGCCTGGAATCCGGTCGGATGGGCGATCATGCTCACGGTGAGTGCCATCGTCCTGATGACGAGTGCGTTTGGATACGGTGGGCTTAAAATCATCTCGGACTACCATAAAAATGTTCGCGATAGAACCGCAGTCGATGTGTGAACGTGATAGCCGTCGATCTGATGGCGACGATCTATCACCAACTCGGCGTCCCGCCGGACCTGGAACTCCACGACCACCTCGGCCGACCGTTCGTCATCTGCCCCGGCAATATGATTGGTGAATTGTTGTGAGTTTTCTCTCCGTCTGTTTTGTAAACGACGATGCACACGGATCCGTTTTCCCAGGATAAACCAGACCTGTTACCGCCCGCCCCCCTTCAGTCCGACAGGTCGATGACCCAGGCGGCGGGAATCCTCCCTGCAATACAGGTTCGGGCGAGATCGAACCAACGGTCTGCCTGATTCAGGATCTCGCTGTCGGCGGTTGCGACAATCTCCGGGGACGACGCCAGCAGCGGGTCGGGATCGGAAACCAGTTCGATCTCCCAGTCCCACCCTCTTTCTTCGGCCATCTCCGCCAGCAACGTTTTCAAGCGACCGCTGTTCGAGACCGGCTGGTCGAACAACCAACGGCAATGCGCGACTTTCATTTCGGTCAGCACCTCGCCGAGCATCTCCAGCGCGGGAATCGTCTCCGAGACTTTCCGATAGCTGCCGTGCATGCTGGCCATATCCCGAAAGCAACCGTCGCGTCCTTTGAGAATCACGCCTCCCGAGAGGGCGGCCTCAATCGAGGTGAGGACGTTATAGCCATCGATCCAGAGCGTTGCTCCTGACAACTCGCGCGGGTCGAGTTGACTGTCGTTACGCTGTTGCCGTTCGAGATCGGTGCAGGCGCAGCGGGAGACCGCCGTCCTCTGCCGACCGTCGAGAGCGTAGCGGTCCCCCACCAATTTGAGCGAGGACTTGAGAGCGTATTCCTTCGAGAGCAGCCACGAAAGATCGGTGGTGGCGTCACGTAACGCCGGGAGTTGGCACTCCGCAAAGAGAGTCTGGTCGTCCGGGTGTGGTCCACGATGTCGGCGATGATCGGGCATCGGATTGTCCGAAACTGGGAGAGATCCTATGGACATGATACGAAATTGTCGCGCCAGGTTGTCGCACGGAATGAAACTCTTCCGATCATCCGATCTCGAATGGTGTTCTCGGCTCCACCCTGGAATCGACCAGATCCATAATTTTCTTGACGCGTCGCAAACAAGCTGGCTACGATGCAGGTGCTATTCAGCTTACGGGCACAACCCGCATCGCGTTGATAGTCAGTCTCCATGCGCATCAATCTTCCAATTTTACGACGGTCCGCTTTAGTGCTGCTTGCACTCATGGCGGTCTTGTGCGCGGACCGAGAGGCGATGGCGACATGCGGTGATTATCTGATGGTGAAGGGCGAACATCTCTCTAACGCGCATCAATTAACTCGGCCATCCGCCGACAACGCGAGTGAGTCACTCCCCACGGAACGGCAGCCATGCAATGGTCCGATCTGTCAGAATCGGCCCGCTCCTCCCATCCCACCTGTTCCCAATCAACGGATATCACTGGAACGTCACGATTGCACATTGGCAATGATCATCAATGTGAAGGTTCAGAAGCGATTTTGTGGACACATTGCCGACTCCGCATCGCTACTCGCTGAGGGGCATCCTCTCTCCATCGACCGACCGCCGCAATCATAGCGTCGATTCTCTGATTCCCGGTCATCCCTGATGCAGACAGTGTTCGCGCACGTATTGACGATGCGCAGTGCGGTTTGCTCCCGCTTGCACATGTCTATCTGGCACATGACCGATTGTAAAACGTTCTCTCTTGCGCCGTGAGTATTTCTTCTTCACCCTGCGCGAGACGAAAATCCATTCCCTCACCCCAACGAACACCTTATGGGGTTACTGTTTTCACTTTGGAGAATATCCATGTCGCAATCTTTACATAAATACCCGTCTCATAGCCGACGAGGATTCACTTTGATCGAATTGCTAGTTGTGATCGCGATCATCGCGGTCCTCGTGGCGCTGCTGCTCCCTGCGGTTCAACAGGCTCGCGAAGCGGCCCGCCGGAGCGCCTGCAAGAACAATCTCAAGCAGATCGGCCTGGCGCTGCACAATTATCACGAAGCCCATGACTGTTTTCCATTCGGCTGGGGAGGGACCACTCCCCCCGCAGGCGGTCCGGGGTACTCGGCAATCAGCCAGGTACTACCGTTCCTGGATCAATCTCCGCTGTACGCGCTGATTGATTTCGAACGGCCGCTGAACGCTTCCGCTAACAACAACCCCCGTCGGCAGGAGTTGTCCGTCCTGCGCTGTCCTTCCGATTTCGCGAATCCACAACCGCAAGCCGGCGGAGCGACCAACTATTACGGCAACAAAGGGAACGGAATCCTCTGGAAATCGCCGAGCCAGAACGGTCTATTCGTCTTCAGTTCTGCATTTCGATTTCGAGACATTATCGACGGAACGAGCAACACAGCCGCCTTCGCCGAGCGTCTCGTAACAGACGGTAACAACGGGCAGTTGACACCCGATTCGGATGTCTTTCTCTCGTTCGGTGATCCTGCCGATCAGGATGAAGCCGTTCAGATGTGCAACGCGGTGGATACGTCGAATCTAGCCAACCAGTTCCCGTCATTTATGGGAGCTCCCTGGATCAACGGAAAGCATTTGTATCTGCATGTCAACGTTCCCAATAGCCGATCCTGCGGGTTCTATCCCACTAAAGCGAGCATGCCTCCCAGCAGCCACCACACCGGTGGAGTGCACGTGCTCTTAGCTGACGGCAGCGTTCGTTTTGTGAACGAGAACATCGACTTGCAGACTTGGAGAGCGATCGGAAGCCGCAACGGAGGGGAGACCGTGGGGGCGTATTGAGCGTGGAATCTTCTCAATATCTCCTCAGCTCTCCTCCATTTTGCGAAAGGTTTCCACAATGCGGATACCCGTTTTTCATTTATTGCAAACTCAGCTCGCACCAATCCGTTTTGTACTCATTGGTGTCCTCTTAGGTTCTCTGGGCGGGTGCAGCGGAAAAGGTTCGCCGCATCCTGTCGATGTCGATCTCGCCCGCCAGACCCTCCATCAGGTACTGGAAAGCTGGCAGGCGGGAGAAACGATCGAATCCTGCCAGGAACACTCTCCTCCCGTGGTCGTTCAGGACATGGATTGGATCACCGGACGCTCGCTCGAAGCGTTTGAAATTCTCGATAACGGCGAACCAGTCGATGCCAACCTGCACGCAAAGGTTCGGTTGACCCTCGCTTCGAGCAAGTCAGACCAACCGTCTGAGAAAACTGTGACTTACCTGGTCAGTACGAGTCCGCACTTGACGGTCTTCCGTCAGATGATGCAGTGAAACCGCGTACGAAGACCGTTTATCATTTCATACCTATTCAAGGATTTTCACGATGTCAGAACACTTCTTTTGTTTCAAACAGCTTCGCTTCACGATCATGTTTTTCTTGTTAACGGCAATGGCAACTATGTCTGGACGCCTCGACGCCCAGGATAAGTCAACCGAGGACACGCGGCAGACCTCAAAACAGACTCCACCGGAACTGAGTGCGGAAGCCCAAAAGGTGGCCGGTGAATTGAAAGCGACTTTACCGGAAGACTCGGAAGCCCGCGCCATGCTCGATCAGATTCTGGAAGGCAGCCGCCTGGGGCCGGGGGAAGGATGGTTTCGAAAGGCGGTTTCGCAAACCCGTTTCGGCTGGGACTACGTTGTAAAGACTTATGATCACGACGGCGATTCATACGTCAGTCCCAAGGAGTTTGCCGGATCGAAACAAGACTTTCGCAGGTTAGACCGCAACCAGGACAGACGGCTGACCGCAGAGGACTTCGACTGGCATTCACATTCGCTGACCCGCACGCCGGGATTTCTCATGTTCTTTCAAGCCGACCGCGACGCCAACGGCAAGGTGACGCGGGAAGAATTCAACCAACTGTTCGATTCGCTGGATAACGACGAGCGCGGGTTTCTCTCGCTCGACGACCTGCGCGACGAGTTTCAACCGGATGAGAATGCCGAGCGACAGAGACGCAATCGGTCCGGCGGTCCCTCTCCGAGCACGCTCGTCATCGCGTTGCAGAATCAGGAAATCGGATCGTTGCAACCGGGACCGGAGCTCAATGAATCGGCTCCCGATTTCACGCTGATGTCCCTGAAAGGTGAGACGGTCACGCTTTCGGAACAAGTCGGCGACAAGCCGGTCGTCCTCATTTTCGGAAACTTCACCTGCGGGCCGTTTCGCAGTCACTCCGGGAATCTGGAAAAACTCTACTCGCGATACAAGGACCGAGCGAAGTTTTTCCTGATTTATGTCCGGGAGGCGCATCCCGAGAACGGGTGGTCCTCGGGAAACAATCAGCGTGTCGGCATCAACGTCACGCAGCCGACAACCGACCCGGCGCGTCGCCAGGTGGCACAAACCTGCCGGGACCACCTGCAACTCGACATCCCCTTTCTGGTCGATTCCGTAGATGATGCGGTCGGAGCGAAATACAGCGGCATGCCGAACCGGCTCTACCTCATCGATCGGGAAGGCCAGATCGCGTTCAAGAACGGTCGCGGTCCGTTCGGGTTCCATCCGCGGCAACTGGAGCAGAATCTGTTGCTGCTATTGAATCAGCAATCGAACTCAAATTGAGATTTCAGGAAGATTCGCAGATGTCGTCACCCGTTTCATCAGCGAGGACGAGCGTCCATGACGTGACGCGCCTCTGAAATCGTCCTCGCTGACACGTCGGTCTTCATCACATTCTGACGACGTCAGGAAACAAGCTCAGTCTTTCATGATCAACTTCAACTCATCGAGGAATATAATATGCCTTTCATCAACTGGATCAACGAAGAAGATGCCACCGGGGAAGTCGCCGAAGGTTACAACTTCTATTTTCAAAAACGTCCCGACCGGGCAAAGGTCGCTGAGATTATCAAATGCTTCAGCCACCGTCCCGATTTCATGCAACAGGTGATGGACTTCAGTTGGAAGCTGCACTTTTGCGACGGTCACCTGACCGAACGCGTCAAAGAAATGATTGCGACGCTCGTCTCGGGGCAGAATCGCTGTCCGTACTGCATGCATTCCCACGCCTATTTCCTGCACGAACAGGAAGCCCCGGACGACGCGGTCTCGTCTATCGGCCGCGGCGACATCGACGGCGCCCCCATCACGGATGCCGAGAAAACACTGCTTAAATTTTGTCGAAACCTGACGCACGAATCGTACCGCAACACACCGGAAGCGGTACAAAAACTCCGCAACGCGGGCTGGGCAGAACCCCAGATTGCGGAAGCGGTCTACATCACCGCCATGTTCGCATTCTTCAATCGGGTGGCGAACGGATTCGGGCTGGAGGATCCCAAATTCTTCGAAATGCGCGGAGAAGACGATCCGCTGGAAAGCTATTTGAGGAAAGTGGGAGGGGAATAACGGAGCCAGCCGGTTGACACATCCAACTCATAGGATCGGTTGTGTGACTTCAGGCACTGGAATCTCCCCGTTATCCGGGTGCGGTCCACGAGGTCGCGATGATCGGGCCTCTTTAACGATACTTTCCAAATCCTGGGGAGGGTGAAGTTCCGGTGACCGCTCATTTCACTCGAGTCATTCGTGGTTGGAGACAGTTTTCAGTGTGAAGTGTTGAGTTTTCAGTTTATTGATTCACGCCTTTCTCATTGAAAAAAACAGGAACACTCATCGACGGTCATCTTCGCTAATCGGTTCCAGCCTTTCTGATGAGTGTTGATGAGCGAGAATGAGTGTTCTTTCTTTTTTTCTCTGCGCCACTGCGCGAGTCTTTTTTTTCCAATCCGTGCGTCTCCGCTTTCTTCCGTTTTAACCGTGGCTCACTTTTCAAAACACTGGCGAACATCGAAAATTTGGAGTGCGGTGGCTTGTCACCGCTTTTCTTCTCCTTTGTTGCGGGGCGGCAGTGCGAGCGGATCGAAACGGATAGCTCCGACAAGTCGGAGCACTCCAAAAATTGCCCTTGCCGAAGCGTGAGTACCAGAGTTAGCGTTATTCGATTTTGGATTCTGGATTTCCGATTTTGGAAGTCGATGATCCAAAAGTGATCTTTGGTAAGTTGATTTTCAGCGGTCAGCTTTCAGGAAGAGACCTGACTTCACCCTCCCTTTGGGAGGGTCGAAGGTGAGGGACGAACCTTCGGGGAGGGTT
>JABURQ010000036.1 GCA_014762625.1 Planctomycetaceae bacterium
CCCCAATCTTCTGATGTGGTCTCACAATTGACTGTAAACGCAGCACAACGGGCCAATCACAGACACCTGCGGATAACACATTTCGTCCGTAGGGGAGTCAAAACCGGGCAAAACCATCGGGTTTCGTTCGAAGATGACAACTTGACAAGATGACAACTCGCGAAATTGTCATCTTCGAATACTTCGGGGTTCAGCCATCAGACAGCGAGATCTTTGCCAGACATGAAAAACAGGTTTCGTGCGGCGGAATCGAACTGCCGATGGAAGCGGAAATTTTCAACGGGCTGTTAACCCGTCCCAGCGAACGGCAGCAGATTCGGATTCGCCTGCCTGATCGACCGAGGAATCACGGTGATTCCGCTCTCCGTCACGGTATAACCGTTGCGGCGGTCCTCATCGGGATCGAAACCAATTCGCGTGCCGGGAGAAATCTCGACGTGCTTGTCGATGATCGCCCGGCGTATCTGTACCTCGCGACCCACCTGCACACCGTCGAACAGAATCGAATCTTCAACGGTACTCCAACTGGAGACCTTCACGCCGTGCCCGATGATCGAGCGTTCGACCTTCCCGCCCGAGAGGATCGACCCGTCACACACCATGCTGTCGAGCGCGACGCCGCGGCGTGGGTTTGGTCCGGCCTGTTGGGCGAAGACGAACTTGGGGGGCGGCAGGCTCGGTTGATACGTCCGGATCGGCCACGACAGGTCGTAGAGATTCAATTCCGGCTCGACGGACACGAGATCCTGATTCGCCTCGTAATAGGAATCGAGGGTCCCAACATCGCGCCAGTAGTATCCCTCGCCGGTGTTCTTGTCGCGAAACGGAAAGGCGCGAACGTCGGCTTTATGAATCAGCGACGGGATGATGTTCTTCCCAAAGTCGTGAGCCGATCCGGGAACCGTCGCATCCCGGCAAAGTTCTTCGAACAGAAAACGGGTATTGAAAACGTACACCCCCATCGAAGCCAGACAACGGAGCGGGTCGTCCGGGCTCGGAGCGGCCTCGTTCGGCTTTTCCTGAAAATCGACGATTCGCCGATCGTCGTCGATCTTCAAAACGCCGAACTGCGACGCCTGATCCAACAACACCGGCAGGCAGGCGACTGTGGCGTCCGCTCCCGACTCCCGATGATCCTCGAGCATCTCTGCATAATCCATCTTGTAGATGTGGTCGCCGGAGAGAATCAGGAGCTGCTCCGAAGGATGCTTCTCGATCGTATAAATGTTCTGATAGACGGCGTCCGCCGTCCCCTGATACCAGTGGTCGTTGAGGCGCTGCTGGGGAGGGAGGACTTCAATGAATTCGTTGAGTTCGCGGGAGAGAAAATTCCAGCCGAATCGCAGATGCCGATCGAGGCTGGCGGCTTTGTATTGCGTGAGAACGATCATCCGTCTCAAGCCGCTGTTGATGCAGTTCGAGAGCGTAAAATCGATGATTCGATAGGCTCCTCCGAACGGAACCGCCGGCTTGGCTCGATCGCGCGTCAACGGTTCGAGCCGTGTTCCTCGGCCACCCGCCAATACGAGCGCTAAAACATCCTGCATGTCGCACACCTGTAGGCTGCTGGAATATGTGAGAACCCTTGTGGGGGATGTGTTTCATTCTCACAACCCATTCCCGGTCTGACAATAGGGTTCTCGCGGATCCGCGAGAATCGTCAGCAGGTTGCAGGAGATTGCGTCACCATCTCCGCGGTGATGGCGTCCCATAGGGCAAGTCGGGATTCCAGAGCTCCAATGGCGGCCTGTTCCGCGCGTTTCCAGGCGTTCGCGTCCTCTCCGCAAAGATCGATCATCAATCGATCGGCCATCGGACCGTGTCGATCCTCGTCGAGTTCGATGTGGCGGTCGAGATAGAACAGAAATGACTGCAACGTCCCCGACTCCTCACGATCGATCCGTTCCACGATCTTCCGAAAGACATCCGGCAACAGGTCTTCGCGACCGAACGTAAACGCGGAGGCGATTTCAATACTGTCACCACGCTCGATCAGTTCAAACGTTGAGTGAACGAAACGTTGTGACGCGGGAGGGGGTGACGATTCGTTGAGTGCTGAGAGGAGATCACGGTCGTGTTGAAGTCGTTCCAGGAATTCGTGCATGGGGCGGACATCGCAACCACAATCCGTCATCGAGCGCAGGTAGAGTTCAAAATGACTGGCGTACCCTCCGCGACCGTCCTCATCCGATTCTTCCCCCAGAACAATCTCGTTGATGAGCCGGCAGGCAAGCCGGTTCCCGGCGGGATGCCAGGGAGTTTCCAGTCCGGTGAACCGATTTTGCAGCGCCTTCAGCAACGACATGAAATCCCAGACGGCGAAGACATGATGTTCCATAAACACACGCAACGACGCCAGATCGGTGATCGCAGCATACAAAGAGTGATCGATCAATTGATGTCGATAAGGTTCGAGAGTCGTTTTGAGTTCGTTAAGTGAGTGCATGGTCGTGCTTTGTTGGCAGGAGAGATTTCACGGGTAACCTATTGTAGGATGTGGCGGTGGAGGGACCAATCTCCCGCGACGAGACAATCGATTTCTTGCGAGAAAAAGACGATTTGGTAAATTTGTAGAATGTTCCTGAATTCCTCAATGTATCCGAGATTTGAAAGCAGCAGACATGACAGGTTACACCGTTCACACAGGCGCTTCGAAAAAGTTTGTTGCCGGCTGGGATCAGATCTTCAGTGACGAGGGAGACGACAAAAAAACCGGGAAGCAGAAAAAGAAGAAGACGTCGAAAAAGAAAAAGTCCACGAAAGCCAATAAAAAGAAGAAAGACAAACAGTCCGCCGGTAAGAAGTCGGCGAAGAAAAAGAAGTCGACGAAGAAAACTTCGAAAAGCGGCTCTGCCAAAAAGTCTGCCAAACAGCAAAAAAAGACCGGCAAGAAAAAAACCGGGAAGCAGAAGTCGAGCGGCAAAACGGACAAAGCGGTGAAGAAAAAGGCTCCCAAAGCCTCCGCGAAGAAGAAATCAGGATCGAAGAAAGCCTCCAAATCGAAGAACCAGGAAGAGCAAAAACAGCAGAAGTCACTCTTCTAGTTGAGGAAATCCCTGCTTCCCTGCCGATATGAGAATCACCAACCCGAATCTCTCAAACCCGCTATTCGGAGGAGCTGCTCATGACCGATCAATCTTTGCCTCTCGACGATCAGTATGAAGAAATTGACGAAGCGGAAGTCGATGAAGTCATCGAATCGCTCGAAATCCTCGCCGATCACGTCAACAGCGAAAGCCTGCGAGCGATTCTCGAAGACGCCGTGGCCGAAATCGACGCACTGTTCCACGGCGACGAATCCGAATCTCAGGCGGCCTAACAGCCCGACCATTCCTTCTGAAACTGATCGAGAAACTGTTCCAGAAAGTCGTGTCGCTCTGCCGCCATTTTGCGGGCGGTGGGGGTATGCATCCGGTCTTTCAGGTGAAGCAGTTTTTCGTGGAAGTGGTTGATTGACGGACCGCTTTTTGTTTTGTAGTCCTCGAACGACTGGTGCAACTCCGGGGCATCCTCGGGATCGTAGATTGCTCGACCTTTGGCTCCGCCGTAAGCGAAACAGCGAGCAATTCCAATCGCCCCAATCGCGTCGAGACGGTCGGCATCCTGGACGATTTTCCCGTCGAGAAACGGCATTTCGTCCGCGACACCGTGGCCTTTGAATGAGATTCGTTCAATGATCTCGCAGAGAGTACCCGCTTCTTCCGAGGACACTCCCGCTGCCGTCAACCAGTGGCGGGCGAGAGATTCCGATTGGGATTCCGCTTTGAGTTTCCAGTCATCGACATCGTGCAGCAGAGCAATCATCTCGACACGCGCGGCGTCGCCATGCTCCTGCCGGCAGATCGTCAACGCATTTCGTCGCACCCGGTCGATATGCCACCAGTCGTGACCGGTGGAATCGTCTTCCATGTGCCGCTTCACTTTTGCTTCGATCTCTGAGATCACTTTTGCGTCAATGACCATCGTCATCTTTCAGGTTTGTTGGGCAGGGAGTACAGTATCGCTCATGAAGGAATTCCAGACGTTACGCATCGCAAAGGATGTTGTCCATGACGCTGACTGAATTGCAGACTCTGATCCGCGAAATGTATTCCAGTAAAGACGCCGAACGAGGCGTCGATGGGACATTCATGTGGTTTATGGAAGAAGTCGGTGAGTTAGCCGCCGCACTCAGGGAAAATGATCGACGGGAACTGGGACGGGAATTTGCCGATGTGATGGCGTGGCTGGTGACCCTGGCCAATATCGCCAACATCGACCTGACGGAAGTAATGGATGAGAAGTACGGCTCAGGATGCCCGGGATGTGGTCAGATGGTCTGCGTATGCGGGACTTCGGCGAAGCCGTAAAATCGGCGTATCTGATTCTCAGGTCACGATTTACAGATAATGCGGATAACAAAGGCAATTGACACGCACTTCCTGGAGGATATTATGGTGGGAGGTAGAACAACCGATTCCCGAATCGGTCTCAAACCGAGAGTTTCCCACACCAAATCCCACCTATGGCTCTCTGGAGCCTCTTATCTCCCGAACCGTATAATCCCACTGTTTTTCGTGCTGTTTGGGGAAATCTGGATGGAGGGTCTCTGTTCCGAGCCGTTCATCGTGTACAATTCTAAGAAGAGGTAAATGAGATCCATTTGCCCATTTTAAGGTCGAGGAGATTGATCCATGTTTACACCCGGGCTACCTCAAATTTTGATCGTACTGATCATTGTGCTCGTGTTTTTCGGTAACCGCATTCCGCAAACCATGCGTTCGCTGGGACTCGGTATGAACGAATTCAAAAAGGGATTGGACGGCGTCGACGAAAAAGCCAAAGACGACGAGCACAAACCCCAGGAAGCTGAAGAGAACGAAAAAACCAACGCCTGAGAGCGAAGCTGGTTGGAATCGGAATTCTTCCACCTGAATCAGGAGTCGAAACGATGTTGGGATTTTCCCCGAGTACCGGAGAGCTGTTGGTGGTCCTGGTGATCGCCTTGATGTTGTTCGGTCGAAAATTGCCGGAAGTGGCGATGCAACTCGGTAAAGGTTTGCGTGAACTACAATCGGGGCTGAAAGGAATGCAGGACGAGTTCACTCGGACCGCCTCCGCAGCGACCAGTAACCGCAGTACCAATTATTCGGAGAGTTCCTCTGAATCGCGTCCCATCCCCGAGGAAGAACTCGCGGATGACGATGATGTTCCCGCCTTTGAACTGCCCACAAGTCCGCCCGTCGAAGAGTCGGAAGAGTCGACTTCGAACGCCTGAAGGTCATGACCGTCCCCGAGAAATAATCAGCCGAAGCTCACTCTGGCCGAGCTTCGGTTTTTTTCGTGGACAATTAGTGAGGGGAAAAATTTAGGCGACATCTACTGGAATCTGGTCCTGATGTTCTTTGAGCCGCTCGATTGATCGCGCCAGTAATTGACGGACGCGCTCAGTACTGATATCGAGTCTCTCGGCGATTTCCCGGAAGCGATGTGGCTGATTCTCGGCGTTCAGTCCGAAACGAGCCTTCACAATATGCTGGTCTCGTTCGTCCAGTTGTTCCAGCAATCCCTCAACGGTTTCCTGAATTTCCCGGTGATAACTTTCGAAACTACGTTCGAAGTGAGTTTCATCCGGAATGAGTGGAAAGAAGTCGTCGCTGCCGTTTTGGAAGCGACGGGCGTGCTTACGATTGCGAGGCGTCGAACGAAAGAGTTTGTTACGAATCGCCCAGGTGGCGTAAGTACTGAAACGGGTACCACGCTCAAAATCAAAAATTTCCACCGCACGAATCAGCGGCAAGTGACCATCGCTGATCAACTCTTCCAGGCTGTTATGTCGGTCCATCAGTTTCTTGGCGATCGAGACGACGAGTCGAAGATTCGCCGAGACGATCTGGTTACGTATCTGACGCGAGCGTCTCAATAATCGAGTAACATCTTGCTCCAGCTTGTGGGAAATTCGCTGTTGACCTTCAAGCTTCTTCGCCGCTCGATAAGTGAGATAATTCATCCATTGGAAGATGTCGTATTCTTCATCCCCTTCCAGAAGCGGAACTTTATGCAGTTCCGCCAGATAAGTGGAAAGACCTGTTTCCACGGTTTTGAGAGAAACTTCACGAAGTTCCGTTTCGATCGGTTCAATCGTGCACAATTCCTCGACCGACTCTTTTTCGAACTGTCGATCCAGTTGGGCGAATGACTCACTGCGGACGTACTCCAAACTCCTGAATTCCTCCAAAGGGGTTTCCATTGAGCGAATGGCATCGCTTTTACGCGTGATTTCCGCCGTTACCATGGGGGTCTCCGTCCGTCTCTGATGTGAATTCAATAAGGAACACATGGCTGTTTGAATTCTTTATCAGGAAATAAAGCAATAAAAACAACTCAAATTGTTAATAAAGATCGCCAAAACAGAATTCGGCACCGAACAAAAGTCGTAATGCATTATTTAGTAACAGCTTACATAATATTGATTTTGGCGATTCGAGGTATTGTTATTTTGTGAGCCAAGAGGCTCAACGCTCAAAAATTCGGGGCCATTAGGATGATGATCCAAACCATCTGAAACGTCTGGCGTCAGGCTGCAATTTTTCCAGCTGACTGCTACAATGCAGTCGAGGATTAGAGAGTTCGGCAAAACGGCTACTCTCAAAGCACGTAGGGTTGCATGAGGCAACGAGTTACGCTTTACTTCCGAGGCTTGTTTCAGCCCTCTTGAAGAAGGTGAAATTCCCTGGTTTCGGACAAGGATCCGAGTCACATCCGACACCGTCCTGACTCGTGTCCCATTGGCATCCAATCAATTATTCAAACAGCCAAGATCGACCGTCCCTGGCGGTGCGATCGTTGAGAGAAAATCCCCATGGCACAGGCACCGGATTTGTCACAGATCTCGGGAATCGATCCCGACGAACTCGAAGAGTGGTACTCATCACTGGAAGACATCCTGCATCGCTATGGACCGCAACGGTTGCAAGAATTACTGGTGAATCTCCAGGAACGCGCCTACATCCGTGGCGTCACCATGCCGTTCACCGCCAACACTCCCTACATCAATACGATTCCTGTGGAGAAGCAGACCCGGTTTTCGGGCAATCTGGAAATCGAACGTCGGATCAAGAGCATCATCCGCTGGAACGCGATGGCGATGGTCGTTCGCGGTAATAAAATGGCGGACGGCATCGGTGGGCATATCTCGACCTATGCCTCTTCGGCCACTTTGTATGAGATCGGTTACAACCACTTCTTCAAGGCTCGCAATGAAAACCAGCTCGGAGACATGGTTTACTTCCAAGGACATGCTTCACCCGGTATGTACTCGCGGGCGTTCGTGGAAGGTCGGCTCGACGAGGATCATCTTAAAAACTTCCGCCGGGAGATTCCCCGCGGACAAGGGCTATCCTCCTACCCGCACCCGTGGCTGATGCCCGAGTTCTGGCAGTTTCCGACGGTGTCAATGGGGCTCGGTCCTATCTGCTCGATCTATCATGCGCGCTTCCTGCGTTATCTCGAACATCGAGGCTTACTCGATACCAGTCAGTCGCGGGTCTGGCAATTTGGAGGAGACGGCGAAGTTGACGAACCCGAAACGCTCGGCGCCATCACACTCGCTTCCCGCGAAAATCTTGACAACCTCACCTGGGTGATCAACTGCAACTTGCAACGGCTGGACGGCCCCGTTCGCGGAAACGGAAAGATCATTCAGGAGTTGGAAGCGGCGTTCCGCGGTGCCGGCTGGAATGTTATTAAAGTGATCTGGGGTGGTGACTGGGATTCACTGCTGTCGAAGGATATTGACGGGAAGCTCGTCAAACGGATGGGCGAAATCGTCGACGGGCAGTACCAGAAATATAGCGTGGAGGACGGTGCCTACATTCGCGAACACTTCTTCGGAGTCGATCCGGAGCTCGAAAACATGGTCGAGCATCTGACCGATGAACAGATTCAGAAGTTACGTCGCGGCGGTCACGATCCTGAAAAAGTTTACGCCGCCTATCAGGCCGCTATCGAACATCAAGGGGCGCCAACCGTCATCCTCGCTAAGACGATCAAAGGGTACGGCTTGGGCGAAGCGGGAGAAGGCCGCAACGTGGCTCATAACGTCAAGAAAGCCAATGAGGAAGAGCTGCGGGCGTTTCGGACACGATTCGGAATTCCGATCCCTGACGAGCAAGTCAAGGATATGCCGTTCTATCGTCCTCCGGAAGATAGTGAGGAAATGCGTTACCTGCGAGAGCGGCGCGAAGAGCTCGGCGGTTACCTTCCCAAACGGGAAGAAACGACAGAGAAACTGGAAATTCCGGAGCTCGACAAATTCAAGAAGATGCTGGAAGGTCCCGGCGAAGCCTCGACGACGGGAGCGCTGGGGGGGGGGATCCTGCCTGTGCTTCTCAAAGACAAGTCCATCGGCAAACGGATCGTTCCGATCATTCCCGACGAAGCTCGAACGTTTGGAATGGAATCGCTGTTTATGCAATGCGGCATCTATGCCAGTAAAGGTCAGTTGTACGAACCGGTCGACTCCGGTCAATTGATGTTCTACAAGGAAGCCAAAAGCGGTCAGCTCCTCGAAGAGGGGATCAACGAAGCGGGGGCGATGTCCTCCTTTGTGGCGGCGGGAACGGCTTATGCCAATCTCGGTCTCCATATGATTCCTTTTTACGTCTACTACTCGATGTTCGGATTCCAGCGGGTTGGCGATCTGATCTGGCTGGCAGCCGATTCGCGAGTCAAGGGATTCCTCTGCGGCGGAACATCCGGGCGGACCACGCTCAACGGCGAAGGGTTGCAACATGAAGACGGTCACAGCCATCTCATCGCCTCCACCATCCCAACTTTACAGTCCTACGATCCCGCTTATGCCTACGAATTGGCGGTCATCGTCCAGGACGGCTTGCGACGAATGTACGTCGAGAAAGAAGACATCTTCTACTACCTCAGCGTCTATAACGAATCCTACGATCAGCCCGCGATGCCGGAAGGTGTCGAGGAAGGGATCATCAAAGGGATGTACAAACTCAGTTCCAAAGAGGTCGATGGAGCCGTGGGACGCGTTCAATTGTTCGGCAGCGGAACGATCCTTCGCGAGGCGCTGCGGGCGCAGGAGTTATTGGCTGACGAATACAAAGTCGCTTCGGATGTGTGGAGCGTGACCAGTTACAGTCAGATGGCTCGCGATGCGGCCACCGTAGATCGCTGGAACAAATTCCATCCGAACGACGAAACCCAGACCAGTTATCTCGACGAATGCCTCGGCGACGTCGAAGGCCCGATTATCTCCACCAGCGACAATGTCCGTCTGGTCGGGGACCAGATTCGTCCCTGGGTCAAACAGCAATACATTGTTCTCGGGACGGACGGCTTCGGTCGCAGCGATACACGCCCCGCACTGCGTCGTCACTTCGAAATTGATGCCGAGAACGTTGCTTACGCGGCGTTGTGCGGCCTGGCGAAAGAAGGTAACTACGACGAAGCCCAATTGCCCGAAGCACTCAAGGCTCTCGACATCGATCCCGAGAAGGTCAACCCACTGTATGCCTGAGGGGCTGCCGGCTGTTGATCTGTCACATTCATTTCTCAGTTATTACCCACCACGATAGATACCATTATGGCTGAACAAATCAAACTGCCCGAAGTTTCGGAAGGCGTCGAATCGGTTGATATCGGCGATATCCTGATCAGCGAAGGTGACACCGTTGACGCCGGCCAGGAAATCATGGAACTCGAAACCGATAAAGCGGTCGTCCCGTTTACAGCCCCCTCGGGAGGAACCGTCACTAAGATTCTCGTCTCCACGGGGGATACCGTCTCTATCGGGCAACCGATCCTCGAGATTGATGCGGCTGGTGGTGGAGGTTCGGAGGCTTCCGCACCCGAAGAAAAATCGGAGGAAGCCCCCGCGGAAGAGTCCACACAACCAAGCAAAGAAGAAGCCTCAGCAGAACCGAAACAGACCGCAGAAAAACCAGCTGAAGCAGCCCCCTCTGCCGAATCTCAGAAGTCGTCTGCCGCTCCCCAAACCGCCCCGCCGACCACC
>JABURQ010000141.1 GCA_014762625.1 Planctomycetaceae bacterium
GATACCCCGGCAGGTTGGGACGGATATCGCCCGCACATCCCTGCAGAAAGAGGGAACTGGTCTCCCCGCCGTAACACATCTCGACAAACGACTGAGCCTCGCCGGGAAAGTCGGCGCTCATTTTCGGGTAGCCGTTCGGATAGGGTTGCGTGCCTTTGTCGCCCCACGTAAAGAAACAGGGATGGCAGACGGCGTGCATCAACACCGCCATGGGCGTCAGGGATTGACCATCATCAAATCTCAGCACCTTGACGCGCGGATCGTTGGGGCCGTCGGGGTTCAAGCGAACCACCGCCCGACCGTTGATCACCTTGCGGCGATTGATGCCGAAGCTGATTTGATCTTCGCCGTATCCGATGCTGACGGGACGCATGCTCGACGACGCCTCTTTGGCCGCCGCGCCGAGTTTGTCGATCAGTTCGCGTCCCCATTTCGAATCAGCCTCAAAAGCGGGGCCCGAATGATTGTGAGAAGCGGCGATCATGATGTTGGCTGCCGGAACCCCACTGACTGCTTCAATGCGCGGCCGGGCCAGTTTCACCATTTCCGTCCACGCGTTGATCGTATCCAGCGTCACGATCGCGGCTTTCGTTTCCCCGTTATCGAGGATCAACACTCCCGCTCGCAACGGATCGCGAACGCCGTTGACTTTCCGGCGATGCCCGGTCACCTCGAAGTCCCGAACTTCGTCGGGAGTGATGTCCACCTTCGCGACACCGGCCCGAAGATTCGACTGCACGGGGAATTGACCATCCGCCGCCCTGGCTGTTAAAGACATCGAGAAAACAGCGACTACGGCCAGGAACAAACTACTCAACACTCGCATTGATGCATCTCCAGCTGATAAATTTGGCGGGGTCTCCGAGCGGCTAGTCTGGTCGGTTCGTTTCTCTGAGCAGCGATCTCAATGATTCATCACTCTATAAACTCCACTGTCACGTAATACGCGCCGCGGGTTTTGCCGTCCGTGCAGTCCATCCAGGTCTGGAGCGGAAATTCTCCTTCGGGGAGCTCCGTCACCAAATAGAATTGTCGTTGATTGGGATCGAGCAACGCCTCGCTGGTCTTCTCTCCCACCTTGATTTTGATGCGGGTCGCTTCGAGCGGATGATCGACTCCAGGCGGTCGATTGCGGAACGTGAACCGATACTTGCCCGCGCGATAGGCGGACATGATCCACGTTCCCGAACCGGGGAGATCGCGCTGGATATGAGGTTGATTCCACGGAATTTCTCGCTGATCGGTGTGCCAGTCGTGAGCTGTGAAGAGAACGGGATTCTGGACTTGCGAACCGACGTAGAGAGGAACGTACTCGCCGAAGCGGTCGTCAATCGATTCCCACCACTGGTCATACTGATGAACGAGTCGTTTGACGACGTTCGGATGACCGGAAGCCACATTCGATTTTTGTCCCGGATCGGCCACGATATCGTACAGTTCCTGACCGTTGATCAGCCGCCAGCGTTCGGTCATGACCGCCGACTTGCGCCACTTCTCGGGATGTTCGATCCGCTGCGAATGGACCGTGATGACACGTTCTTTCCAGTCATCCTCCTGACCCTCGAGTAAGGGACGAATCGATTTCCCGTCGATGGTCCGATCCTCCGGAACTTTCAAATCACAGAAATCGGCCAGCGTCGGCAGCATATCAATATGAGCCGTCAATTGATCGACGTCCCGACCGCCGTACAGTTTCCCTTTCCAGTACCAGAAACAGGGGACCCGGTGACCGCCTTCGTATTCCGAACCTTTCGCGGCCCGCATGCCGGCGTTGTAGCCACCGTCGCGATGACCGGCGGCGGTGCCGTTATCGGTGGTGAAGATGAGCAGGGTATTGTCGTCGAGTCCCCATTCGGTCAGCTTCTCACGCATTCGTCCCACATTTTCATCGATGTTGGTGATCATGCCGTAAAATTCAGCGCGAGGAGATTTGATCCCCATCTCCTTATACGGCTGACTGTATTTATCGGCGACGAGAAACGGTCCGTGTGCCGCGTTGGTCGGAAGGTAAACGAAGAACGGTTTTTCCTTGTTCGCCTCAATGAAGCTCAAGGCGTGGTCGAAAAAGACATCGGTGCAATAACCGGTTTGTTTTTCCGGCTTGCCGTTGTGCCAGTAGGTGTCGTCGAAGTAATTGTTCCCCCAGAAGTCGGGAGTCTGGCCGACGCCCCCGCCACCGTGGATGACGACCTCATCAAAGCCGCGATCCTGAGGGCGGTAAGGATAATTTTCTCCCAGATGCCATTTCCCGAAACAACCGGTCGTGTAGCCGCCCTCCGAGAAAACATCGCCGAGCGTTACTTCGTCCTTGTGCATGATCGACCGCCCCATGATCGTGTGCCAGACACCGGTCCGCGTCGAATAACGTCCCGTCATGAGAGCCGAGCGAGTCGGCGAGCAGGTCGGATCGACGTGATAGTCGGTCAAGCGGACCGAATCTGAATGCAGCTTGTCGATATGGGGGGTCTTGATCTGCTGGTTCCCGTGACAGGCGAGATCGCCGTACCCCTGGTCATCGGTCATGATCAGGATGACGTTGGGACGTTCGGCAGCCGTCAGAGCAGGAGCGAAAAACAACACGAGACACAATGAGCGCAGCAGACGAATCATGGGAATCTTTCAGCAATATGACAACTGGCAAAAATAGAAAAGTAGAAATGGACGGCAGCAAGCTGATGGCTGACCGCTAAGAGCTGACAGCCGACTACTTCTTCTCTTCTTTCTTTTTCTCTTTTTTCTCTTCAGCCGGTTTCTCTTCTTCTTTTTCGATCGTGACGAAGGCGGCAAGAGGTTTGTCGGCGATCAGCGGATAATCGACTTTATCGATGCCACGATTGACGTAAGTGTCGGCGAGGGCGTTTTCTAACGCCTCCTGCCCGGCATCGGTCACTTTGGTTTGCCAGAGAAAGACCTTCTTGAGGCTCTTCATCGACTTCAGCGGCTCCAGACCGGCGTCGGTAATGGCGGTGCCGTAGAGATTCAGGTATTCGAGGTGATCGAGTCCCGCGAGATGTTTGAGACCGGCGTCGGTTACCTTGGTCTTTTCGAGATGCAGCTTTTTGAGGTTTTTGAGCGTCCCGACATGCGCCATTCCAGCGTCGGTCACTTCCGTGCCGCGGAGATTCAGTTCGACGATTTCCGGCGATCCTTTGATCACGGCCAATGTGTCGTCGGTGATTTTCTGATCGGAGAGGTGAAACGCCACGGTCAGGTTCGGATCGTCCTGGGCGACTTGCATTGCTTGCCCGCCCGCTTTTTCAATCGCCTGCACCAGTTTCTGGTCGGCGGCATCAACGGGGGAGAGCAGAGACGTCAACAACAGCAGAGACAAACAGGCGGTGAGTTTCAGAGTCAGTCGCATGGGGATTCTCTTCTTAGGGTCATTTTGTGGGCAGGTGTGTGTCACGATCGGGGAACCCGATCCTCATGGTTCGAGTATAACGGCGTCGGAAGTCGAATGAAAAGATTTCCTGCGAGAGCAGGGAATTCTCGATGCGCATAAAAAAACGACAGCCGGGAAGGGTTCCCGACTGCCGTGTGAAGGAGGTTGTCAGTCAGACTGAATTAGAATCGCAGTCCGAATCCGAAGTTCCCGGTGCGGAAGCGGATTCCGCCCGAGTTGTAACCACGGTTCCAGCCGTAGTTGTGATGATGATGGCCATAATTGCCGTAACCTCGGGGCTGGTAGTAACGGTTGCTGCGGTAATACGATCCATAGCCTCCGCTGTTGCAACCGCCTCCGTAGCCGTACGACGATCCGTAGTGGGAACCGTAGTGGGAACCGTATCCGCCACCGTAAGAATATCCGGAATTACCTCGTCCGTGGCCGGCGGATGCGGTGGAACTGAAGGTGAAGAAGGCTGCGGCGACAAGTAAAGCGGGAAGGGCAAAACGTTTCATGGGTCTCTCCTTGAAATGGGGGTTGGCTGATGACCTGCGCCGGATCCAGAAGTTGTTTCTCGTTGCGACTTGGTCTGATAGTACATGCGGTTTCTGCCGGTTGGCGGACACTTCGCGCGCGAAGTTTTATCGAAAATCGGATCTTTGCAGGTGAGATTTCATGCGATGGTTATCGTAAGTGTTTTCTGTGGAATGACTTATCGTGTTTAGAGGCTCGTCAGGAATTGGAGCAGAATGATTCGCCGAGCCACTATTCCTCTCCGAACAACCGGGTTCCGACGGGAAAAATCACTCTCGCAGTGAAACGTCAACTGAACTACAACTTCGACAGTTCGCCCGGTCTCAGCGAGACAACGCGTAACCCAAGTCCCAGACAAGGATTGATCCCGCAATGCCGATGTCGGCCCCTGTTCAGTCGCGCGAATCGTTCGTGCATCAGATTGGTCGCGCCGTGACGTCCGTGGTGCAGCTGATTGGAGACATCGGGCTCTTTTCGATATGTCTCTTTTCGAAACTGTTTCGCGGGCTGCCTTCCGCACGCGTATTCGTGCCGCTCTGTTTTCAGATTGGCGTCCGGTCAGTTTCCGTGATCATGATCACGGGGGGCTTTATCGGCATGGTCATGGCCGTGCAGTCGTACAATCAGTTCCGGCTGATGCATATGGAAAACCGTATGGGAGCGATGATCACGCTCTCCATCGTCACGGAACTGGGGCCGGTCCTCGCCGCAACGATGCTTTCCGGTCGGATCGGCAGTGCGATCGCCGCCGAACTGGGGACGATGAAGGTAACCGAGCAACTCGAAGCTTTGCGGGCTTTAGGCGCCAATCCGGTCCAGTATCTGGTCGTTCCTCGCTTGCTGGCCTGCCTGTTGATGATTCCCTTGTTGACGGCAGTGGCCGACGCCACCGGCATTCTCAGCGGCTGGTTATTCAGTACGGAAGCTCTCGGGATCAACAGCTTCCATTACTGGCATCACGTCAATCAATTCATCACCGCCTGGGACCTGCTCTCGGGTTTGACGAAATCCATTTTCTTCGGCGCCATCATCGCCATCATTGCCTGTCATCGCGGTTTCAACAGCGAGGGGGGAGCGGAAGGTGTCGGACGGGCGGCTACGGAAGCGTTCGTCTATTCCTTCGTCACGATCCTGGTCCTCGACTTTTTCCTCGGTGTCTTTTCCAACAACCTGTATTACCTGATCTGGCCGAACCCGCTGGTGAGCGGCTGATCGATCTGTCCCATGAATTCCCTGACCACTCCCATCCTGGAACTCCGCCACGTCTCGCGACAGTTCGGCACTCAGCATGTCCTGCGGGATATCTCGCTGGCCGTTCATCCGGGGGAGACTCTGGTCATCATCGGCGAAAGCGGTTGCGGAAAAAGCGTGACCATGAAACTGCTGATGGCCTTGCTCAAGCCGACCTCCGGAGAAGTGCTCTGGAACGGCAATCCGGTGCAGCAACTGAACGAACGAGAGATCTCGACACGTCGACTGAAATACGGTTATCTGTTTCAGGGAGCGGCGCTGTTCGACAGTATGAACGTCTTTGAAAATGTGGCATTCGGATTACGGCAAAATACCAACCTCAAAGAGGATCAGATTTTAGACATCGTCGTCCAGCGGTTACACGAAGTCGGCTTATCCGAAGATGTCTGCGGGAAAAAGCCCGCGGAACTTTCCGGCGGCATGAAGAAAAGAGTCGGCCTGGCCCGTGCTTTGGCTCTCGATCCGCGAGTAATGTTTTTTGACGAACCAACGACCGGTCTCGATCCCATCATGAGCGATGTCATTAACGAACTGATTTTCCGCACGGGGCAACGAGACGTCACCAATGTGGTCGTCACGCACGACATGCGAACCGTCGAACGGATCGCCGACAAAGTGATCATGTTTTTTCCCCTCGCGCGACTCGACGACCATCAGGAACAAATCATCTTCCGCGGTACAAAAGACGAACTGTTTGCCTGCGAGGAAACCCAGGTCAGTCAGTTCGTCCGCGGGGAAGCCGGCGCTCGCATCGAAGAACTCCACGCCGCTTGATCTCACATCACTTATCGACCTATTGAAACGATTTCCTGAGTTCCCATGAACGAACGCAAACTCCATTTCTGGGTAGGCATGTTCTGTCTGACTGTGATGACCATCATCGGTGTGATGGTCTTCCAGTTTGGAAAGTTGGGGCAACACTTCCGTCCCCGCTACGCGATCTCGATTCACTTCGAAGAAACGCCCGGGTTATTTACCCGCTCGCCCGTGATGATGAACGGTATCACCATCGGAGTCGTCAGCGATGTCAAGCTGGACGACCAACGGGGAGGCGTGCTGGTCGTGGCGGAAATCGAGGAGCAGTACAAATTACGGAAAGATACCGAAGTCCACCTGCGTAAGTCACTGTTGGGGGATGCTTCCCTCGAATTCACGCCGGGACTGAGTCCCGAACGGCTCGAACCGGGTGCGTTACTGGCAGGCAATCCGGCCTCGGATCCGTTTGAGATCGTGAACCAGATGCAGACCGAAGTCACCAATACCCTGCGAACGTTCAACGAGACCTCCGCCGAGTGGAAACTGGTCGCGGAGAACATGAATCGATTGGTGGAAACGAAAGAAGGTAATCTCGATCAGGTCCTCGAACAAACGGTCATTTCGCTGAACGAATTCACCAAAACCATGCACAAAGCCAGCGAGACGCTGGTTGTCGCCCAGGATCTCTTGGGAGATCCCGAAAATCAGGCCAACCTGAAAAAGACGCTCGCTGCCTTGCCGCGACTCACCGAAGAGACCGGACGAACCATCGCCACCGTCAAATCGACCGTCGAAACCATCAACCAGGCCGCCGGCAAAATCGACCAGAATCTGGCCAACCTGAACGAAGTCACCAAGCCGCTGGCGGCCCATAGCCGGGGCATCATTATTCGACTCGATAACTCGCTCGCCAACCTGCAATCGGTCACCAAGGAACTCGATACCTTCGTCAAGCTGACGAATACCGAAGAGGGTTCCCTCAGAAAACTCGCCGTCGATCCCAATCTGTACGACAATTTGAATCGCTCCGCGTTACAGTTGGCAGTGTTGTTGAAGAATGCCGAACCGCTGGTGAAAGACCTGCAGATCTTCAGTGACAAAATTGCCCGTCACCCTGAGATCATCGGCGTCGGCGGGGCGTTGAAGGGAAGTTCGGGACTTAAGACGGAAGAAGACGCGGAGAAGGTCACTCGCAAGCCGGGACTCTTCGCGAATTAATGCAGAGATGAGGGCCGTAGATTTCTAGAACTTAACGGTGTGTTGAGAGACCGTTATCCCGTTCGAGTCTCGACAGCGATCGTTGAATTCGTTGATCGGCGGTCAGGCCGTGAGGTACACGAGTTTTGGTGAACTCTTTTTTCGGCTCCTCTTTTTCCTTTTCGGCAGCCGCTTTTTCTTCGGCCGCCTTTCGGTCGGCTTCCGCCTGGGCTCGCAGTCGTTCCCATTCCTGTTGCTGCAGAAACAACATCCGCTGACGTTGCAGGTAGAAGAGTCGTTGCTGCTGCTGAAATTGCATTGGACTGGCAGTGAATTGATTGACGAATAAAAGCCCCTGGAGATTTCCACTTCCCAGGCCGGGCACACCTGCCATCGCCGGGACGGCGGCGGGAGTTCCTCCCGATTGGCATTGAGCCTGTGCAGTATCGGGGATGCTCAGCAGAGCGAGCGGGAGCAGACAAGCGGCAATCAATAAACTTTTTCTCGACATGACCGGGTCTCCTTAGCGTAGAAAAGGACGCAGGTCTCGCGTTAGTTTTATGATAGCTGGTGACGGCGTCAATTCAAAAAGTATCGATCAATTGACCTGATTTCACGGCACCTTATCGACTTCTCAGGGTTCATAAGTCCAATAAAACAAGACACTTTTCGATCTCACGGCTCTTTAGCATGCATAGACGACGATTATACGCGACACTCTGCCTTTGCGGCCTGCTGATGACGACGGGAACATCGGTTCTCGCGCAGTCCACAGACGGTCCAAAACAGGAAAACCAACCCCCATTCCTGAAGACGCTCCGGGAACTGGAGCTCTCCAATACACAGAAACGCGAAGTGCTGAAGGTTGTCAGAGAGTACCGGGGCAACTATCGGTCGCAAAAATTCAAAATTGAACTGTTGAAAATTCTGACTCCCGAACAGGTCGAGACGCTGGACGCCTTGAAGTCTCCCGCCAGCAGTCGAGCGATCCCCGACGATATCCGGGCGAATCTCGATGTTCCCTACGCCGAGCGACCCGGAACCGATCCCAAGTTCCTGTCACTCGATATCTATGCCCCGCAGAAAGCGGCGGGGAAACTCCCCGTGATGGTGATGATACACGGTGGCGGCTGGCGGATTGGCGACAAAACCAATCGAGCTGTCGGGATCGACAAAGCGAAATTCTTCACCTCGCAAGGTTTTGTGTATGTCTCAATCAATTACCGACTCACACCCGCCGTGCAACATCCGGGTCACATTATCGATGTCGCCGCCGCAATTGCCTGGGTTCACGATCATATCGAAGAGTACGGCGGCTCCCCGGAGACATTGTTCGTGATGGGGCATTCCGCGGGAGCCCATCTCGCCGCGCTGGTCGCCACGGATGAAAACCGTCTGAAAAAACACAAGAAGGATCTGTCGATCATCGACGGCGTGGTCCTGCTCGACGGAGCCGGGTACGACATTCCCAAGAAGCTGAAGCTAGGGAACTCGGTCGCCAACTCGATGTATCTGAACGCCTTCACCGAAGATGAAGCGACGCAGGCCAACGCCTCGCCCATTCATCACGTGGAAGCGGGTAAACAGATCCCGCCGTTCCTGATCATCCCCATCGCGCGCCGGGCCGATTCCAATCAAATGTCGGAAGCGCTCCGCGATGCCCTGATCACCGCCGATGGGGACGCTGCAATTCACGTCGCCGAGGGAAAGACGCACGGCAGCCTCAACCGCGACATCGGCCAACCGGGCGACCCACCGACCACCGCGATGATGGAGTTTCTGAACAAGATCATGATCGGGAAGTGAGCATTCGGTCGCAATGAAACTGGCGGCAGGCGGGAGTGGATCTGGTAGGATATGGTTACTCGAGGGCGAGGGTTAGTAGGTCAAACCATGGCCTTAATTCAATCAACTGTAATGGTCACTCGTCGTAGCGACTGCCTGCGGAGCTACTTTGGCCGTCGTCTTACCCCAAAATCTCTTGGCACGGTGAAACAGTAGATGTACAGTAAGCAGGCGTTGTCTCTCTGCCCAACATCGAGGAAGCTGTCATGGAGCCTGTCGAACTCGAAGACCTGAAGCGGCCCCGAAAAAAATCGTCAGTCGTTCCGATGCTGCTCGCCGTCCTGCTGGGGGGCGTTGACTTCCTATGGTCTCTACTACTTGATCGAAGATATCCTGATCGGCGAGCGAGAGCCGGTCATCGTCTCCAAGAATTCGGAGAACCGGGCAGGCGATCAATCTCAGACCGAGGACTCAAACCCTTCCGAGCAATCGGGCGAGGGGGAGAATGTGGGACAAATTGCAGAGAGCGGGAATCTGCCTACCGGCATCATCGACGATCCGAATGTCGATGGATTCGCCGTTGCTCCCTTTGATGATGAACAGGCCACCGCCTATCAGAAGGATTGGGCTGGCCGCCTGGGAATTCCGGTCGAGTCAACCAACAGCATCGGGATGAAGTTCGTCCTGATTCCTCCCGGCGAATTTCTCATGGGCTCGGAGGAATTCGATGACGAAGAAAAACCTCCTCACCCCGCCAGGCTCACCACCGCGTATGAACTCGGGATGTTCGAGGTCTGTCTCTTCTACAAATCTGACGCGGCAGCCGAGCGACCTAGTGTAACTATCGGTGGGCGCCGTAACCTTACAAAAAAACACCAATAAACACCCTACACAACAAAAAAA
>JABURQ010000011.1 GCA_014762625.1 Planctomycetaceae bacterium
TGGACAAGGTGGTGTAGGCGGCCAACAGGGCGGCTTTGGTGGTCAACAAGGCGGTGGCCAACAAGGCGGCGGCTTTGGAGGCGGTGGCGGAGGCTTCGGCGGAGGTGGCGGAGGCTTCGGCGGAGGCGGTGGCGGCTTCGGAAGTGTGCGTCCTTTTAACAGTGCACCCGTCCCTCAAAATAATATTCAAGCTGTTCCCCAGCAGATCAATGATCCCGCTGCACGTGGAATTCTGAATGATTTACTGGGTCCACAGTCGTCAATACCGAAAGAGCCTGTTCGCTTTCAGGCTCGGATCACCGATGACGGGGCTCCCCGATTGACAAACGAGTCGCTGAAAAACCTTAAAAAAAAACTCTGAGTCTAAACTGAAGAATGGGCAATCTGCCCAGACTGATGAGAACAAGCAGCGGAGGGGTTCTGAAAAGGATCGCTCCGCTGATGTTTTGCGCGAACTGAAGCCTCTCGATCCCAACGCTAAATCTCCTGAAGATATTTGGTTCGATTATTTCGAAAAACGATCTCCCAACCAGAGAACAGTTCGGGAACTCGTGTTCAATCTTCATGAGGCCAAAAAGCACGATCATGTGATTGCTTTGATCGAGGCCGCCCTCAGTAACGGACATATCTACCCGTGGATGTATGAGGTCCTGGCGATTTCCTACGAACTCGTTGGACGACCGAAAAAGGATATCGAACGCGTTTTGTTGTCTGCCGTCGATTCGAGTGTCGATTTCCAGAGTACGATGCTCTCTTCCGCTTATTTGTCCCGTTTCGACAACAAGAGTCCCGCGCTCCGGATGTATCGGCAAGCCTCCCGGCACAATCCGGTCAGGCCAGAACCGTATATTCTCGGTTTGCGTCTTGCTCGCGAGCTCAACGACGTAGATGCAATCGAGTGGGCTGTGGTCGGAATTCTCAATTACGCCTGGAACGATAATTATCGCGAGCTTCATAAACAAGCACTCGCCGCGTATGAAACAGCCTTGAAGATTTTGGAAGAAGACAACAATCAAGTTCGGATGAAAGAACTAAAATCTGCGGTTCAGGATGCCCTGAAACGGGATTTGGTGATTGACGTCGTCTGGAACGGTAACAGTGATCTCGACCTCGCGGTGGAGGACCCCCAAGGAGCCGTCTGCGATTGGGAAACGACTCATACCGTCACGGGAGGCGTCCACGTCCACGACGGATTCGGTCCGCAGCAGGAAAACTGTTACGAAAGATACGTCTGTGTAAGAGCGTTTCCCGGTCAATACCTATTACGAGTTAATCGCGTCTGGGGCAATGTAGTCGCTGGACGAGTGACTGTGAAAGTCATCAAGTACCAGGGGACCGATCACGAAAAATCATTTACCAAGAGTTTTACACTCACAGGGGACGACGATTTCATCGCGATCACTCTGGAAGAAGGACGTCGTCAAAAAATCAACGAATCTCTCAAAAACAATCAACAGTCGAATATCGGTCTTTGGAGAAATCCGTTCGCTCGAGAGCAACGGCTCGGTGTCGGTCCGGAACGTTTGACCGTTCAGCAACGTCAGGTCCTCCAGCAATTCCTGGGCGGTGGACAAGGTGGTTCTGTGACTGGAGGGGGCAGCATTGTCGGGCCGGCGGCCATCGGTTTTGCACCGACGATCACGCCGATCTTCGAAGGGACGGCGATGGGAGTGGGGGCGGTGATCAGCGGCGACCGTCGATACGTTCGGATTGGCGTCAACGCAACTTTTCAAAAGATTGTTGATGTCTTCAACTATTCGTTGAACGATGGCAGCAGTCTACGGGCCAATGGAAATTAGCTTAATCCCCTGCTCTGACGAGCCCAGGAGTCACATCCAGGTTCCAGTCGGCAAACTTTCCAGACTCGAATAATCGCCAGGCAATCGCTCCCATCGCGGCGTTGTCGGTGCAGAGATCTCCCGGAGCGAGTTCGAGTCGATATCCTCTCTTTGTACTCGATCGTTGTAATCGTTCTCTGAGTAACTGGTTGCAAGCGACTCCCCCACCCACGCACAGCGTTTTATGGCCTGTGTGGTGAAGTGCTTGTTCGCACTTGCCAACTAGCACGTCTACGACAGCGGCTTGAAACGATGCGGCGATGTCGGCCCGTCGCTGTTCCGTCAATTCGGGTACTGATTTGTGAGAACCGGGAACGCCGAACGCTTCGTACATGACTGCTGTTTTGAGCCCGCTAAAACTGAACGCCAGGCGCTTGTCGTGTAACAGCGGACGGGGAAATCCGATGGCGGCGGGATCCCCCGTCTCCGCCAGACGCGCGACGGAAGGTCCGCCGGGATACGGCAGATCGAGAATACGGGCGACTTTGTCAAAGGCCTCGCCTGCTGCGTCATCAATGGTCGAACCCAGCAGCTGGAAGTCCGTGGCCGAGCGACAGTCATAGAGATTACTATGACCTCCGGAAACGACAAATCCGACGCACGGAAATATCGTCTCCGAGGCCTGCATTTCGCAGGCGTAAATGTGGGCTTCGATATGATTGAGCGGAATCAGCGGAATTCCCAACGACCACGACAATGACTTCGCCGCGGTTAAACCGACCAGAAGAGAACCGACGAGTCCCGGCTCGGTCATGACGGCAATCGCGGATAACTCAGTGAGTTTGTGATTGGCGGCTTTCAGAGTGTCGTCGATGACCGGGAGGATCCGTTCGAGGTGAGCGCGAGACGCGACTTCGGGAACGACCCCCCCGAATTTTTCATGCAACGCCGCCTGAGATGCGACAATATTCGACAGTACAGTCCCATCTTCGCGGATGACGGCCGCCGCCGTCTCGTCACAAGACGATTCGATGGCGAGCAGGAGGCGTGATGTCGTCATGATTCTGGGCTTGTTTTGTGATTGACATGTGACTGAGAGGGGCAGAGAAAAAAGCCTCCCGCATCCTGAGATGCCGGAGGCTGTGTAAGAGCCAATTTATCGGAATCACGGAAGCAGGATTTATTTCTCCTGGCCCGCTTCTTCTGTTTTGGGGGAATCGGCATCTTTAGCCGTCTTTTTTTCTTCGGGTTTGGTTTCGGATTCCGGCTTTTCTTCGGGAATGCCGTCTCCTCCCGCAAGAATATCGGTCAAATGATCGAGAGCGAGTTTCAGGTGCGGGTCTTCGTAATTCGGTTCGGGAGGTCCGGCCTCACCATCGAGAACGTCGCGAGCACGACGGTCTTCAAAATAATCGCGAATTTCCGGAGGTGACATCTGGTGTTTGAAGTGCTCGTCCGGCATCACGCCCCATTCGTCATCCTCCTTGGCTCCCTTGAAACGATGGATGTTTTTGCCGCTGGGGCGATGATAACTGGCGGTGGTCAGTTTCAGAGCACTTTTCTCACCATCCAGAGGAATCACGTTTTGCACGCTCCCCTTCCCCCAGGAACGCTCACCGATGATGGTGGCTCGATCGTGATCCTGCAGACAGGCGCTGAGAATTTCACTGGCGGAAGCGCTGTATCGGTTGATGAGGACTACCATCGGGATATCTTCGAACGTTCCTTCCTTGTGAGCCGACCAGCTACGGTCTGGGCTGTTTCGCCCTTTGGTGCTGACGATCGTCCCCTCTTCAACGAACATGTCGGAAATTTCAATCGCTTGCGTCAACAATCCTCCCGGATTGAATCGCAAGTCCAGAATCAGGGCCTTGACCCCTTCGTCTTTGAGGTCATCCAGCGCTTTCCGCAGTTCATCAGCAGTGTGGCTGCTGAAATGGGTGAGTCGAATGAAGCCGATTTTGTGTTCCTTATCGAGCATAAAGTCCCAGGAGGCATCATCCTTGTATTGGTAGCCGAGGACCGTTTGCATCTGGATCAGTTCGCGAACCAGCGGAACGGTGGTCACGTCTTCTTCTCCTTTGTGCAGCACGCCGATGCTCACTGCTTCTCCCGGACGCCCTTTCAGAATGTCCTGAGCATCGCGAATCGTGAACCCCTCGGTCGATTTCCCTTCGATCTCCATGATCAGATCGCCCGCTTTCACGCCTCCGCGAAACGCCGGTGTGCCCGGAAGCGGAGAAATCACGATCAGACGACCCGTTTTGTCGTCGATATCGACCTGGATGCCGATGCCTCCAAACTCCTGCTGCATGCTCTCATTGAATTGGGTGAGTTGTTCAGGGGGAATATAGTTGGAATAGCGGTCCAGTTCTTGCAGCATGCCTTGAATGGCGGCTTCCATGAGCTGCTTCCGATCGACCTCTTTAACGTAATTTCGTTCGATCTGTTCGTAGGTTTCCGCGAAGGTCTTGAGTAATTCGTAATAATCCGCGTCCTCGGTATCGGTGTCGGCGGCAATCGCGAGATTGCAGGTGAGAGCCGAGACGATCAAACAGAGGGAAGCGATTCGGGAAATCAGCTTCATGGAGAAGACTCCTTTTCAGAGGGAGGTCGGTTTGTCCCGGTCCAGACGACACACGCATCGGCCCGGTGGAGGAGACCGTCACTCGTTGACGTATCATCGTTACTTTAGGCTTTTTCAGGGGTTCCGGCAAGATGCAGGTCGTCAGAACACCCAGATCCGAACGGGTTATGATTGCATTTTTTAGAGGATCTCTTCAGTTTGTGTTTCCGAGTCCTGTTCGATGAAAGCTGATTGCGTGACCGAATTCCCCAGTCATCTCCCCCGAAACGACGAATGCCGCCGGATTTTGGAATTACTGTCGCATCCGAGACTCTTCGAGAGGATCGCTCAGTTCTCCGGATCGGAACTCAAATTGCAGACCGAACTCCGCAAAGATTACTCCAGCGAACTTGTCTCAGCGGCCATGACGCAAGTGGAACTGCGGCATAAAGCGTCCGAAAAATTTTCACGGTCGGAACGCATGTGGTTCGACCGACAGGGGCTGGAACAAGCCACGTCGGAGACAGTCAGTCGGCACAAGGCAATTCGCTTTGAAGGAGAAGTATTCGATCTGTGTTGCGGTCTCGGGGGAGATACGATCGCGCTGGCCGAGAAATGTGCAGTGACTGCCATCGACCGGAATCCTGCCTCGTGCCTGCGCACCTGGTTGAATGCTGAGGTTTATGGCTGTCAGCAGAATATCGATCTCCGTTGCGAAGATGTGACAGGCTGCGACCCGAGCGGTCGATTGATCCACATCGATCCCGACCGGCGACCGGGTGGAAGTCGAGTCATTCGCATGGAGGATGCCGAGCCCGATTTGCTTTATCTCAAAGAGTTAATGTCCACCGCGCGAGGAGGAGCGATCAAGTTGAGTCCTGCTGCTAATTTCATTGGGAAATTTCCCGAAGCCGAGATCGAACTGGTCAGCCTCCACGGCGAATGCAAAGAAGCGACCGTCTGGTTCGGTGAACTGGCCGAGCCGGGCGTTTACCGAGCGACCTCACTCCCTGCAGGAGAAACGTTGGTCGGCGATCCGCTGATGGTTTATTGCCGTCAATCGGAACTGGACCGATATATCTTCGATCCCGATCCGGCGATCGTCCGTTCCGGCTTGATCGAATTACTCGCGGAACAAAAAGAACTCCAACGACTCGATGACGCGGAGGAGTACCTCACCGGCGATTATCTTCCGGAAACAAGCTTCCTCCGCTCGTTCGAAGTGATCGACGTGCTGCCCTATCAGGAAAAAGAACTGCGGAAGTATTTTCGGAAGGCAAATTTCGGACAATTGGAGATTAAGTGTCGGCACATCAAAGTGCCGATTGAATCGCTCCGCAGGAAGTTCACCCTCCAGGGAGAAGAGGCGGGAGTATTGATCGTGCTACGCGAGCAGGGGCAGTCGCGAGCCGTCGTTTGTCGCCGTGTCGATTAGAGGTCGATCGATGCTAGTCGCGGGCTTTGTCCGAGATGTCCTTCCGGCACCAGGCTCCACTCCAACGGATCGCCTTGACGGCTTTGTAAGCCTGCAACTTGGCGGCGGTGAGATTGTCAGCAAGAGCCGTCACGCCCAGGACACGTCCCCCGTTGGTGAGCACTTTCCCGTCAACCAGTTTCGTTCCCGCGTGAAACACTTTGACGTTTTCCAACTCGTTTGCGTCATCGATACCTGTGATCGCGTCCCCTTTGGGGTAACTGCCGGGATAGCCGTCCGCCGCCATCACCACACAAATAGCAGCTCGTTCGTCCCATTCGAGGTCGTCAATCTGATCGAGACGTCCTTCCGCCGCCGCCATCAGAATCTCAAACAGGTCGCTTTTCAAACGCATCAGAACCGGCTGGGCTTCGGGATCGCCGAAGCGAACATTGAACTCCAGCACCTTCGGGCCTTGAGATGTCAGCATCAGACCGGCATACAACACCCCACTGAAGTCGGTATCGTTGGTTTTCATGGTGTGGACGGTGGGGATCAGAATCTTCTCGATGATGGTGTCCATCATATCGTCATCGACGTAGGGAGCGGGAGAATAGGCACCCATACCGCCGGTGTTCGGCCCCGTATCGCCGTCGTGAGCCCGTTTGTGGTCCTGTGATGTTTCGAGCGGAATAATCGTCTTGCCGTCCACGATCGCCAGGATGCTCGTCTCAATCCCTTCCAGACAATCCTCGATGACGACTTTCGCCCCCGCTTCCTTAAATTTGTGATCGACCATAATCGTTTTGACGGCGTCTTTGGCTTCGTCTTTGGTCGAGCAGACGAAGACCCCCTTTCCCGCTGCCAGTCCATCCGCTTTAACGACCACCGCCTCTTGTTCTCGTAAATCGATGTATTCCAACGCTTCGTCGGCGTGTGTGAAAACTCGGTAGTCGGCTGTCGGAACTTTCGCGGCCCGCATGATCTGTTTGGAGAATTCCTTGCTGCCTTCGAGTTGCGCAGCAGCTTGTGAAGGGCCAAACACTTTCAGTCCGGCCTCACGAAACGCATCACTCAAACCGGCAACTAACGGAGCTTCGGGACCGACCACCGTCAGGTCAATCTCGTTGCTGCGAGCAAACTCCAACAACCCAGGTATATCGGTATCGGCGATCGCCACATTTTCGGCATCGAGAGCCGTTCCCGCATTTCCGGGAGCGCAGTAGACTTTTTCGACTTTCGGCGATTGCGCCAGCTTCCAGACTAAAACGTGTTCTCGCCCGCCCTGACCGATGACCAGAACTTTCATGATACCTGACTTTCCCGCGCTGTACGTCGTTTGTATTTCGATCTGTGACTCAATTGATGTGAGAATCGAGCCTGTTCTTCGTAAGCTCGGCGATTATATCGCTTGTATGGAGAGACCAAAAGGGAGCCGGACTGAAATGCTGCAAAGACATCTTGTGACGTGATACAATGCGAAGAAGTGACTGAGTTACCGATTGTTTTCAGTGTGTTGTTCCAATCTCATCGGTCTCAGGTATCGGCCAGTCTCCAGAAGTCAATTCCGGTCTGTTCTCTTTCGATTTCTTAATTAACGCTCATCCTGTTTTGCAAAAAATTGGGTATCATGTCATCATCTGCAATCTTTCACCCGATGACCTCCCGTTTCCGCAGCTGATGAGAGGCTCTCTTGAGTTTTTCGAGTCCCTTCCCGATTGAACTCTCCGATTTCGAGTATCTGATGTACCGGGATGACTCCCCGCAGTACCCCATGACTTTTTGTCTGCAAACGACCGTCTCTGGGGGGTTGAAACGGGATGAATTTGAGCAGGCACTGAAATCGGCCCTCGATCGACATCCGCTGTTTCAGGCCATCGTCAGGCGACACTGGAACCATTATTTCTGGATCGCACATCCCATTGAGAAGCTGCCCCTCGATTGGGATCTTTCTGAGGCGGCCTCCTCTCCTCAGCCGTCACCCGTCAATCTCTCACAAACGCCTGGTATCCGCGTCTGGGCGCGACAATGCGAGCGCGGGGTGCTGGTGGTTTGGCAGTTTCATCACGCCTGCTCGGACGGCATCGGCTCGTTACAGTTTATCGGAGATGTGTTTGCCCATTACGGCATCCTGACCGTCGAGGAAGGGCAAACAGCCCCTAAGTTACAGACTCTCGATCCCGATCTTCTCAAGCAACGGGGCAAACTCATTTCCGCAGGAAAAGGTCAGGTCCCATCCAACCATTCCTTAAAGACGTTGATTCGGAGATTTCGCCGACTAGTAGGGCGACGAACGATGCCCCTGGCGGCATCGCCCCGAAAGGTGGAGACGGAAGATCGACCGCTGATGTTCACACATCTCATCGATCCTCCGACACTCAAGCTGCTCAACCGATTTGCGAGTAACAGTGACGTCAACCTGAATAGCCTCCTGTTGCGAGAAATGTTCTTGACGTTGAGAGAATGGAATGAAAAACACAATGGGTTGCCGCAAAACCAATGGCTCAGACTGGGGATGCCGCTCAATATGCGAACGTCGAAGCATGTCGGAATACCCGCATGCAACATGGTGAGCATGATGTTTTTTCCACGGACGGCTGAAGATTGTCAGAATGAAGAACAGCTCTTGCAGGGAATTCAGAAACAGACGATCAAAACCTTGCACAATCGGCTGGGGAACCTGTTGCTTGCGGGCATTCGTCGCATTCGAAAAGTTCCCGGACTGCTGCCTCTGCTGCTGTCCTCCAAACGACCGTTTACGACGGCGGTCCTCGCCAACATCGGCGAAGTGCGAAAACATTTCGGAGCAGAGTTTCCGCATCGCAAAGGGTGCTGTATTGCCGGCAATGTGGTGATCGAACAGGTCGATGGAGTGGCCCCGATTCGTCCGGGCACACGAATGGCTGTTTCAGTGGGCATTTACGGACGCCAACTGATTATCAATATGAATTGCGATCAGAAATTCCTGTCGAGACAGCAGAGTGAGGAATTGTTGGACTCGTTCGTCAATCGACTGGAAAGCTTATCGAAATTAGTCCCGCGAAAAAAAGATCTCCCTTCAGAATCTTCGCTATCTGACGTTCCTCCCGAGAAAGGCTCAAATTCCACTTGATTTCTCTTTCAAACTGGGTGAAATACGAATTCCTGACAGGAACTCAGAAGGAATGTGACCGTTGAGCGGTAAACGACAACTCTGGCCCCGATTTCTCCTGTTTCCGATCGTGGCGATTGCCGGGCACCTGGGGATGATCTATTGGTGGCCCGAGTTGACGCTCTCAGGGAAGGTCGTCTCCATCGTCCTGCTGACACTGGCCTGGTATTGCATTTCGGGATGCCTTCACGAAATGGGCCATATGACCCTCCTGAAAAATCAGTCGCATAGCCTCTGGATCGGGCGCATGGTCGGCATGATCCTGGTGATCCCGTTTACCTGTTTTCGGGCCACCCATCTGACGCACCATGCCAGGATGTGTACCGTGGAGGACTATGAACTCTGGCCTTATTGCAAGCCGATATTCTCGCTGACGTTCCGGAGAATATTTTGCTTGTTCGATCTGCTGCTGGGGACGATCTCCGCCCCGATCATCTACAGCCGGATTTTCTGGAAACGCAAGAGTCCGCTCACCCCCCAGGAATCAGCCGCCGTCAAATTCGAGTATTGGCTCTCCATTCTGTTCTGGGGAGCAATCGCCGCCCTCATCGTGGTGTTGTTGATGGATGATATCGTTCCGCGGGAACGGTTGTCCGTCTGGTGGTTTGCTCCATTGGCGTTTGCGGCGATGCTAAACACCTTTCGGAAGCTGATCGAACATGTCGGACTTCCCAGTTGCCAGCCGATGCTCGGGACGCGGACTGTGCAGCCCTCGAACTGGATCGCCCGTCTCATCTCCTATGGTAACTTCGATCTCAATCTTCATGGTCCCCACCATCGGCACGGCATGGCAAAGCACGACCAGTTACAGGCTAAGTTGGATGAGTATCTGGAAGACCAGCCCGCAGGACGGGAACTGGTGTTTCACAGCTACACAGCGGCTGCCTGGCATACGCTGAAATGCGTCTGCAAAAGTCCGGGAGTGGGCGAGGCGTATGCTCGGGATTTGAACGCGAAATCTCCGTGAAGCGGAGAGGTGGCTTCAATCGTGAATGTGGAACAGTTTCTTCAGAGCCGTCACCAGCCCCTCAGGCGTGCCGGAGTGTGACTCTTCGCGAAGTGTTTCCAGCGGCGGATGGAGCAATTTATTGATGACCCGTCCGACCGAATTCTCGATCTGTTCCCGATCTTCTTCGGTGAGATGCGAAAGCTTGTTGAACAGGCGTCTTAATTCCTCTTCGCGGATCTCGTGCCATTGCGACCGTAATCGCTGAACCACCGGCCCCGTGGCCCGATGATGCAATTCCTGCATAAACAGGCTGGTCTCTTCCTCGATGATGGCGTTGGCCTTCTGGACTTCCCGGCTCCGTTGTTTGCGGTTCAAGTCGCACGTCGCTTCGAGGTCATCGATATTGTAGAGGAAGATATTGTCGTCGATATCGCCGACCGCGGTCGAGATGTCTCGAGGGGCTCCAAGATCGAGCAGAAAGACCTGTTTGTCTCCGGTGGCCCGGCGAATCGTCCGAAAACGGTCTTCCGTGAGGATCGGTTGGGTTGCACCGGTCGTACTCACGACGATGTCGGCCCGTTTGAGGCATTCATCAAGCTGATCCCAGGGATAAACTTCCCCGCCCCAGCTCATCGCCAGCATCTCCGCTCGCTCCGTGCTGCGATTCACCACGATGATTTTGCGGGCTCCTTCCTCTTTCAGGTAGCGCAAGGTCTCCTCGGCCATCTCTCCGGCCCCGATGACGAGTACCGTCTTATCGTCGAAGCGTTCGAAGATTCCTTTCGCGAAGTCGCCGACCGCCACCGAAGCGACCGAGACGCGCCCTTCCGAAAGTTTGGTTTCCGTGCGTACTCTTCCCGAAACCTTGATGGCTCGCTGGAACAGGGTATTGGTAAGAATTCCGCAGGCATTGTTCTCCTGTGCAATGCGGTACGCATCCTTCACCTGATTCACAATTTGAGACTCGCCGAGGACCATGCTGTCTACGGACGACGCCACCCGGAACAGGTGACGAACCGCGTCTTCGCCTTCCTCGGCCAGCAGATCGTCGAAGAAATCCGAGACCGGGATGTTATGGAACTCGGAAAAGAAGTGGGCCAACTGTTCGTGAGACGGATGCCGGTCCCCTTCATGGGCAGCGTAGACCTCAACACGATTGCACGTGGAGAGGACGACCAGCTCTGATTCCGGAAATGTCTGTTGCAGCTCCTGATAAGCTTCCTGCAGATGATCGGGAGACGAAAACGCCAGTTTTTCGCGGACCGCCACCGGAGCGGTATGGTAATTACAGAAGACGACCTGCAAGTTCATGGTGTCGCCTCCTCGACCGAGGACTCAACAGGAATCGCGGCTTGCGCGGGACCATGTGCGGAAATCGACAATTTCGAGCTGATGATCTGTAAAACCACCACACTGACGATCAGAAAACTGAACGTCCAGATTGAGAGCGAAGCGATCTGGCGATCCTGGGAGCGACGCGTCGTCAGCAGCCAGATGAAGAAGCCGATCATCACCAGCCACGCCACACCGTAGGCGATAATCACCGGGTCGGTAAATGAGAGCGACGTCTCTCCGTCAGTCGAAAGTCCTAATCCCACTCCCACCGCCATCCCCAGCGTCAATAACGGAACCGAGATCACCACCGACCACCAGTTGAGACGCGCGATACGTCCCAGGCTCGGCAAGGTCATTCCCTCAGCCATGGTTTGTTTTTGACGAAGCCGTCGATGCTGGGCGAGATACATCATCCCCAGCACCAGCGCCACCAATCCCCCCGCCATGCCCAAAACCAGCAGCGACGCATGCAGCATGGCCCACCCCTGACGCGCCTCTTTGACCAGAATCTCGTCCGAGACGACGAGCTGATTCGGCTGTTGTTGCAGGAGATAGGCGGAACCGATGAGAACGAGCACGATCGGAATCAAAAATAGTCCGATGGCGAGATCGGAATCGAACAGCGTTAAAAACAGATAGAGGACCATCGCCAACCAGGCCAGCACCAGAAGCCAGTCGTGCGTCGAACTGAGTAATGGAGGAAGGTTGGTCTGTTGAGACCGATTGAACAGATAGAACGTGTGAGCCACGATGCCGGCAAAGGCAAACCCCTTCAGCACGACGCGGTTGATGGTTGATTTGCCGCGCAGCCGAAGCACTTCCATCACGCCGGTCACGAGATAGCTGGCGAGAAAACAAAATACGGTAACGTCGGCCATGAGCGGATACGGTGGGATCGAGGAAGGTTTCCCAATTATACCCGCTCGGACGACTCAGGAGAAAGGGAGAGCCGAGAATGTCTCCCCTCCCGACTGTGAGTTTGCCTGTTTTCCGGGTTACACGCGTGAAATTCGGTGTCGGGCTGCTAACGGGCTTCTTCTTCCAGTCCGTATTCTTCGATCTTTTTATGCAGCGTATTGCGGTTGATACCAAGTTTCGAAGCGGTTCGCGTCTGCACGCCTTGCGAGGCTTTGAGTACCTGTGCGATCAACTCTCGCTCCACCATCGAGACGACCGATTGGTAAATATTTTCCTGAGTATGGCCGAGAGACGCGTTGACGAACTCCGTACATAGATCGTCGAGCCCACCGCCGCTTTTGCGACCGACGCGAACCGGGGTCAGGCCTTTGACGTGTCCGGGAAGAAGGTCGAGCGTCATTTTATCATCCGTCGACAGCACGACCGCCCGTTCGACATAGTTCTGGAGTTCCCGGACGTTTCCCGGCCAGGCGTACGTGCGCAGGTGATCGGCGACTTCGGGGCTGATTTGGAGAGGCTTTTTCCCGTTCGATGCGGCGTAGACTTTCAGAAAGTGCTCGGTCAGTTTAATGACGTCATCCCCTCGTTCCGAGAGTGACGGTAAGTAGACCGGGACCACATTGAGTCGGTAATACAAGTCTTCCCGAAAACGTCCTTCTTCCACTTCGGTCAGCAGGTCACGGTTGGTGGCAGCGACCACTCGGCAATCGACGCGGATCGTTTTCGTGTCTCCGACTCGCTCGAACTCCTGTTGTTGCAGCACACGCAACAGCTTGACCTGCAGTTTGAAGCTGACAGAGTTAATCTCGTCCAGGAAGATTGTGCCGCCATGTGCGGCTTCGAAGCGCCCCGTGCGATTTTCGTGGGCGCTCGTGAAGGCTCCTTTCACGTGACCGAACAACTCGGACTCCAGGAGATTTTCACTCAAAGCACCGCAATTGACCCGGATGTAGGGTCCGGAAGCGCGAGGACTCAGTTCGTGGATCGCTTCCGCGATCAATTCTTTGCCGGTGCCGGTTTCACCGGTCAACAAAACGGTCGCTGAAGATTCCGCGACCTGCCGGGTCAATTGATAGACCTCTCGCATGGCGGTGGAATCACCGATCATTTGCTTCAGCACGGGACTGTCATCGACAGTGACCATGATTGATCTCTAACCTCATCTGCGTGGAAATGGGCAACTGGGAAGTCAGGTATCTGTCCTGAGGGGGGTACAGGGAGGAAGGCATCTCGTTAGTGCTACAGTGCATAAATCAGGCCATCTTGACGCTGTGCTTATATATTAGGCGTAATACTGTGAAAAGTATCGTTGATTGAGGCGGTAAAAAGAAAAAAAGTTAATCTTAAGTGACGAATCGATGAAATCAGAAATCAGATGCGGAACAAAATGCACACAATAAGGGCATGTGTGTTTGATGGGAAGGCACACTTCGTGTGCAAGATTACCCTCAATGTATCGTAGGATATGTATAGAAGTGCATATCGCGATCTGGTCTGGAAGAGGTGCGTTCCAATCTCAGAATCGGAGATGTCACAGTGAGTGAGGACATCAATGCTGAGATGGGCCTGAAGCCTGAGGGGCAGGCATAAGAGAAATCTCAGGGAAACTAAGGGTACAGACGGAAACGAACGACAGCCTATTGATTGGAGTTATCGAAGCTGCGAAGTCGTTCACCGACAAGTTGAGAATTCGGTTTGAGAGAACCGATGACGGAAGCGAGTGCTGTCGCCAATTCGGGGTCGTCGGAGTTATCGTGAGCCTGATGGAGATCATCGGCATTGGTCTCATTCAGAAGCCAGCCAAAACGTTGGATATGGTAAGCAAGCTGATGAGCGGCGATTTGGCGAATCTCCGATGAATTCTGATTCAATAGTGCCGCCGAAAAGAGTGTGCGTTGCGAGGATTTATTGGGGATCGACGACAGGGCCATCAGGCAATCCTCTGCTAATGCAGGATCGTCGAGTCCACCGGTCAAAGCCTTCTCAGCGGGAGCGAGGTCGTATATCTCACTACGTCGGGTCACTGAGAGAAATGACAACCAGTACGCGGCAGTTTCGACCTGTGTTCGACGTAATTCCGGAGAAAGATCCGGCGTATCGACGGAAGCGAGAAAATCCTGAATCTTTTGGGTGAACAGGACCGGATCGATCTGCTCCGGAATGAATACTGTCAGCGGTGTACGATCCATCGTTTCAAGGAGCTTGTATTCCTGATTGGCCGGGCCGTATATCACGATCGGTAACGAGGCGGTTCGAGCATCGGCTCGGAAATTGGAGAGAGTTTGTGACAATCCCCAACGGATGGCATTGATATGAATCGCAATTAGCTTGACATCCATTCGATCAGCGGCCAGCGAAAATCCTTCTCGTCCCGTTCGCACATGTTCTGTCTCGTAACCGCGATCACCGAGACGCTCTAGCATCCGGGCACCACGTTTTTCATCGGGATCGATAACAACAGCCCGTTTGGTCTGGGTATCGTTCATCGCAGACGACAAAATGGAGATGATCCGATCGTTCCCTTTGAATTTTTTATCGGGATCGATTTGAAGTATGGTGGTCGCCGCCGCAAATTGCACTCGCGAGGAGGGATAGTTCAAGGCGGCAATTAGAGATGCCTGTTTAGCGTCTGATAAAGCGAGTTGTTGCGAACTGGCCACTTGTCCCAAAGCCTGCAGAGAGGCGAGAATCGAATAGAGATTGGCATTCTCCATTGAAATGCTAAGCGCTTCGGTCAGCACATCGGATCCCGACGTCAGAGCCAGGTTATAGACGGTTCCAGGTCCGGTCGGAAGATCGGCGTTCCATCCGACCTTTTGATATTCCTTCGCCAAAGCCAGGGCCAGATAGGTGGCTTGCGTGCTTCGATTCTGAGGAGCCAACGCCAATGCCTGCCCCGAGAAGTGGCTACCCACGATCAGAGATGCCACGACTGGCTCATATTCTTTCTTGACGAGAGTCTCGACGCTTGAGTCCCATTGCCATAGGGCAACCAGTTTGCTGTCAGGGTCGAGTTCCCAGGCATAGTCATTGTTGAGGTGCAGTTGTGTTAGACGCGTCAATTCACCTGCCAGATTTGACGGGGAAACAACCGCTTCCCCTTTGACTTTCAAGATTCGCTTGACAGCTAAACGTGCGGATGCCTGACGTCCGCTGGGAACATCCGGTCCAAAAGCGGGATACCAGAGATAGCTCACCACCGATGCGTCGTTCATCCAGCCCAGACATATGATCGAAGCATCTTTGATTTGATCGCTGGGCGACATCACGCCGCCTACGAGAACCGGAATTGCCGGCTCCCCAATTTGCACGATGGCGTACAAAATTGAGTTGCGAGTTGAATCATCGACCGTGGCTGCGAACTCACGAAGCAGCGCGGGCACGACGGGAGCTCCCAGATCGGTAATCGCGGTCAGTGCGATCTGCGATTTCGACCCACTCGATGTCAAATCATTGATCAGTACGGACACTCGACCGGAATCGAGAGCCTGTTTGCGGAACGAGGCATTGACGCGATCCAGAAGCTGTTTCGATTCAGGGTGTAGTGCTTGATTACGACTCAGCGACAGAAACAATGCCGGGCCGTGTTCATCCCTTAATTCGAGAATGACATCGTCATCCGGATCCGTGGCGAGTAATTGTTCCAGGTATTTTTTGGCGAGATCGGAACGTCCGAGTTTGTTGAGCAGAACGACCGCATTCAGGGTCTCGGAAGGAGTTTCCGGCTCGGAGAGTAAAGGGTTATTCTCGAACGTATTCGGCGTCTCGATATCCGTGTCTTGGGCGTACGTGGGCGTCACGCCCATTGAGATAATGAACGCCCAGATCAGGCCGGTGATCAAGTAATGGTTGTGTATCTTCAGCATCAGCGGGTGTCTCACGATCCGCGGTTCGAAAATCTTCGACCAGTGATGTGCATCCTTGCCTGATTGAGTTTTCGCTATCCTACGAAGAGAGGAAGATAGAACTCAACCATAAACTCTTAAATACCGTAAATTAACAAGTCGTCGGGCACACTGTGACGGTCGCATCACTCATGTGACCATGTTTTCGTGAACAAACTGCTTCGACGATGCTGACTTGCGGTGTTTTCAATATCGAGTTCCCCGCGGATTCGCTTGAGAGGCAGATGGTCGAAATAACGACTCTGTCGAGAGTTCCGGTCGCACGACCGTCACACCTTCTCGCCAGGGGTCTGGTTGGTCCGGTTGTGTCGATTATTGGAGCCGGTGAGGTGAGCGAATGTCTCATACCGAGGCGGATTCCGTCGTCAGGCAGGACAACTCATGCTCGATGATCTCATCCAGCGTCTCGCGGCGACGGATTAGACGATATTCACTGCCATCGACCAGCACTTCCGCTCCCCGCGGACGCGAATTATAGTTACTGCTCATGGCCGCCCCGTAAGCACCCGCACTGAAGGTCGCCAGATAGTCATCTCGCTCCATGGGCGGCAGGGCTCGGTCTTTCGCCAGATAATCGCACGATTCACAAATCGGTCCCACGACATCGGCTATCGTGCAGCCCTCAATTTCTCCTTCGACCTCCAGCGGCATCGCCACGTCTGTTTTCACCGGCCACAGTCGATGGAATGCATCGTACATGGCGGGACGCATCAGGTCGTTCATCGCTCCGTCCTGAATCACAAATCGTTTCCCGCCTTCATGTTTCGTATACAGCACCTGACTCACGAGAACAGCCGAATTCCCGGTGATATAGCGTCCCGGTTCGAGAGCCAGACGACATTCAGCCGCCTTCACGCCGGGGACGATCACATCGGCGTACACCGAGGCATCCGGCCCCTCATCGGTTCGGTAACTGATTCCGAATCCGCCCCCCAGATTGATCCAGTTGATATCGTGTCCCTTGGACCGCAGTTCGGCGACGATTTCCTGTCCCCGTTGGACCGCTTTTTCATACGGTTCGGTCGAGAGGATCGGCGACCCTAGGTGCATATGAATGCCCCGCAGTTCCAGATGCGGATCGGCCAGAACTTTGTCAGCCAACTGCGACGCCTTCTCGTAGTCCATGCCGAACTTGTTCCCCTTTTTGCCGGTCGTTGTTTTCTGGTGCGTTCGCGCGTCGATGTCCGGATTCAGACGTAACGCTACCGGTCCTATCTTCCCCATCGACGCGGCCACTCCCGAGATCCGATCCAGTTCCGGTTCACTCTCAACATTGAACATCAGAATGTCGTTCTCGAGCGCGAAGCGTATCTCGTCATCGGTCTTGCCGACTCCCGCGAACGCGACTTTCGAAGTATCCCCCCCTGCTTTCTTGACGCGAAACAGTTCTCCCCCCGAGACCACATCGAAACTGCTCCCCGCTTCCGCCATCACCTGTAGGATCGACAGATTGGAATTCGATTTCACCGAATAGCAGATCACCGGATCCACATCTGCAAACGCCGTTTGAATCTCATTCAGACGTCGTAACAGATGCGATTTCGAATATACCCACAGCGGCGTGCCGAATTCTGCGGCCAGTTTCGCCACAGGAATCTCTTCACAGAATAACTCTCCCTCTCGGTAGGCAAATTCCGACATCACAGCTCTTTCCGTCTTCAGTTGATAATGGATGGTTTGGGAACTGACGCGGATCGCTCAGGTGTTGGCCGTTTCGCGATGCGCGGCCAGTAGTTCGGCGATCTGGACGGCGTTGGTCGCGGCCCCTTTACGCAGATTGTCGCTCACACACCAGAAGCTGAGGCCGTTGGGATGCGAGAGGTCCTTCCTGATGCGACCGATAAAGACGTCGTCCGAGCCGCTGCATTGCGACGGCAGGGGATACTGGCCGTGAGCGGTGTCGTCGATGACCGTAATGCCGGGGAACTGCGAGAATAGTTCGCGGGCCTTCTCGGGAGAAATCGGTTCTTCCGTTTCGACGGTAATCGTTTCGCTGTGACAGTTGGCGACCGGAATCCGCACGCAGGTGGCGTTGATCTGCATCTCGGGAGTCCCAAGAATCTTCCGCGTCTCGTACACCATCTTCAATTCCTCGCTGGTGTAGCCTTCTTCTTTCTCGGAACCGATCTGAGGAATCGCATTGAACGCGATCGGATGCGCGAAGACCTTGTATTCGTAATCCTCCTCGGCGAGATACGCCTTGCTCCCCGCTATCAGGTCCTCTGTCCCCTGCACTCCTGCTCCGCTGGTCGCCTGATAGGTGGAGACGATCACGCGTTTCACGGGAGAATGGTCGTGCAACGCTTTGAGGGCGAGCACCATCTGCGTCGTCGAGCAGTTCGGGCTGGCGATGATGCCGGTCGCGTTCAAGGCATCCTCGGGATTGATCTCAGGAACAACCAGCGCCACGTCCTCTTTCATCCGCCAGTAGCCAGATTCGTCGATCACCGTCGCCCCCGCCTTGACGGCGGAAGGGAGATACTCGGCGGCAGTGTCGTCGGGAGTGCTGGCGATCACCAGTTCCAGCCCGTCGAAACAGTCGTGCGTCAGTTCCTCGATGGTCACTTCTTCGCCTCGGAAGTTCACCTGGGAGCCGGCACTGCGAGCCGACGCAAAGAGGCGAACGGATTTCGCGGGAAAATTCCGCTCTTCCAGTAATTGCAGGATAATTCGACCGACGGCTCCCGTCGCACCGATCACACCAACTGACTCAAACATGAATTTCTCCCGGCAGAAAAAGGCTCTGCGCTGACTTCCAGGGCAGTATCTGATCTCAATTCGACATGCGGGCTCTCGCAGGCGGACAGAAGGACTCAGCGTCCGGTTCACCCGAAATCGAAGCACGCAGTATATACCGGAGTCGCCGACTGCATCAATCGAGTGGCGGGAGCCCCGTCATCTGTTGTCAGACCGCGCATAAAAAAACGCCCTGTAAAGCATGACGGTTGGTTGCCCCGTGGGGCAGTCAGTGCCTGCGAATGTATTGTCTTGTTGCGAAAAGACTCACGGGGCAATCCGCAACGTCTCACACGCCTCACTGTTTGACAACATACTCCTGTTAAGTGGAGAGAGTTCGGTTTCTCACGGGGGACTTTCGCGGACGCGAAGCGCCCCAGCCACCTGTTGCTAGTTGCTAATTTGCAGATTCTAGTTTCTGAAACCACTGACTACCCACAACTGACAACGAACCAATTCCAAACCGTACACAAAAGCAAATCCTGCGCAAGATGTGAAAAATCGGGCCAAAAACGATCGTTTCCCACTCGCGTTTTGAACTTTGCAACTTGAGGTCTTACAAAAAGCCAAAGTTCTAAAACCTCGGGAGTTTTCAAAGAAACAGCGAAATCTCTTTCAGACAGACAGAACAAAAAATCACTCACGGAGGATCGGAATATTTTCTGTCCAGAACCAGACTTTGACCTTGGTTATTGCCGTCCCACGACATCAACCGAATGTAGGCATGATGGTCGAGAACTTCATTAACGAACTGCACGTGTCCGTCGCAGTACAGCATGTTGACGCCGCCCGGATGCAGCGAATTCGGAGCGGGAACCCGAGCTTCGATCCCTCCGCTCGGATGGCGGGCCGCGACGTTAATCGCGTACTGTTCCAGATGCGAAGAGACGATGTACATCGACTCGGCCTTGTGAATGTAGTCGGCCAGTTCTTTCTCGCCCTGATACTGGATACCATCGTCACCGATCAGGAACAGGCTCGGAGCGGCATACTCGGTCCAGGGAACTACCGGTTGAGAATAGCAGGATTTGCTGTCGATTTCCGCATCGCTGAGGTAGACAAAATCGCTCCACGGACCGGCGAAAATGTTCTCAGCCGCCAGAAACGTGTCGGAAAGACCGTCGCGATTGGCGATCTGATTGAGTCGTACAATCTGGTCATTTTGAAACACACCGGAACCAAAGGAGTGTTCCCATTGCAAGTGTTGACGATATGTGACACTGACGGGAACTTCTGCGACGAGGGTTTTTTTTGTGAGAGGCGGATATGTACATATGCTGGCACATCCGGTCATGGTGCCACCGTTACCAACATAGGAGACTCCTCCTGGTTGCCCGACGGCGGTCGAATCGGAGGGACAAGCAAAGACAGGAATCGAATGAGCGGCGGCGTTGTAGAGGGGATCCTCCTCCATGGATGTCCAGACGAGGTTCTGCTCGATGTACGGCAGGATTTGTGCGATCCAGGAACGCCGTTCCGCGGGTTCGCCGTTCGGGATCCCCATCAACGGCAGGTTTCCACCATTCGCGTCTGCGAACAGTTGTACGCCCAGTCCGATGTTTTTCAGATTGTTCATACAGGAGGTTTTTCGCGAACTCTCACGCATCATTTGAATGGCCGGAAGCATGAGTGCAGCCAGCAGTGCAATAATGGCGATTACAACGAGTAGTTCGACCAGCGAGAAACCTGAACGGGCAGACTGAGAGTTTACAACCGATGAATTTCGCATAGGATGACTTTCGAGATAAGAGCCATATGTCAATCAGGCGAGGTTTGCACACTAGCATACCATGTTGCCTGAAAGGCTCTGCACGGAAATACTGTAAATTTTCGCAATGAGCGATCGGGGGAAACGCTAGGGGGAGAGCCTGTGTTCGGCCAAAAGATCGTAGATCAACGGATCGGCGAGACTCTCAGCGATATGGGTAGCGGTCGAGAAATCGTGAGAGGCGGTGTGACGATGGGGGACGGAGATCGTGATGGCGCCTGCCGAGGAGGCGGCTTTGGTGCCGGCTTCGCTGTCTTCAAAGACGATCATTTCAGTTGGTGGGACGCCGAGTCGTTCCGCCGCCAGGAGGTAGATATCGGGTTCCGGCTTGCCGCGTTCGACATCTTCCTGAGTGCAGGTGGTATCGAATTGGGATCGCAGATCGTAGCGACCGAGCAAGTCTTCAACGTAGGCCCGGTGCGACGAAGTGGCGACGGCTGTCGGTAGCGGAAGAGACTTGATGTGAGCGAGCAGATCGAACAGTCCGGGCATCGGTTGCAGATGGTCGTCGAGCAATCCCATGAAAATTTCCTGCGACTCCTCGATGAGCGCGTCGATTGATTCGTCCAGGCCCGTCATGTCGAGCAGATTGCGAAACGCTTCCGGAGCGCGACGACCGAGCATCGAATTCCGGATCTCGTCGGTCATTTTCAGAGCGCGGCGTTCGAGCAATTCGTTGCCGGCAATGTCGAACACATCCTCGGTGTTAAACATCAACCCGTCGAGGTCGAAGACGGCGGCGGAAATCGGCATCAGACGGAGTCCTCAAGTGAGACGCCGCGATAACTGCGGTCGAGCAAGTCGATCGGATGGTAGACCGGCAACGGTTCGCCCGACTTTTTCAGGACCGCCTGAATCTGGAGCGAGCAGCCGGCATTTCCCGTGATCACGGCTTGCGGTTCCGCCTTGCGGATATTGTCTACTTTTCGCGCACCGAGCCGATCGGCCATTTCCGGTTCGGTGAGATTGTAACTTCCCGCCGCCCCGCAACAGATTTCCGACTCAGCGAGCGGCACGAGCTTCAGGCCGGGGATCAGGGAGAGCAATTCGCGGGGTTGCGAACGAATTTGTTGGGCGTGACAGAGGTGGCAGGCATCGTGGTAAACTGCCGAAAGCGGTATATCGCCGGTCGGCTCCCGAGGACCGAGTTCCACAAGGAACTCAGAAACGTCCTTCACTTTTTCGGTGAACCGGGAGAGGAGTGAAGCGGTTTCGACGTCCGTGCCGTCGATTTCTTCGGCGAGATGATGATAATCCTTGAGCATTGCGCCGCAGCCTGCCACGTTGATGACAATTGCGTCGAGGTCTTCCTCCAGAAAGGCTGTTGCGTTCCGACGGGCAAAGTCGAGTGCGGGTTGGTCGGCACCGGAGTGGTAGTGAATCGCACCGCAGCAAGCTTGCGTCTCGGGAATCACCACTTCGCAGCCGTTCTCTTGCAGCACGCGAGCGGTCGCGCGATTGGTTTGCGAAAACATCGCTTCCGCGACACAGCCGGTGAAGAGACCGACGCGGGCTCGCTGTTCCCCTTTGGCGGGCAGGACGCGGGGGAATTTCGCCCCAGATGGTTGCAGTTGCGGAAGCTGCTGGTACAGGCGTCGCAGTTTACTGGGTAGCAGTTTGGGGAGGCCCACCGCATCAATCAGGCGATCCAGTTTCAGCGTTTGCATCAACCGGGCCGGTGCCAACGCCCATTTGAGTTTGTTCGGATAAGGAAACAGACCATGCAGGAAAAGTTTTTCGAACCAGCTTCCGGTTCCCTTCCCTGCCGCGGCGTCGCGTTTATGCGTATCGACGCGGAACGGTTCAATCAACCGACCATACTGGACCCCCGACGGGCACGCGGTCTCACAACTCCGGCAATCGAGGCAGAGGTCGAGGTGTCGCTGAACAGTGTCGGTCAACTCGATCCGCCCATCGACGACCGAACGCATCAGGTAGATCCGTCCGCGCGGCGAGTTGTTTTCGTCGCCTGTCTCCAGATATGTGGGGCAGGCTGAGGTGCACAACCCGCAATGTACGCAGTCGAGAAACTTAGTGTATTCAATCTGACCACCCACAATCGGAAGCGTAGAATCTCCTTGCGGTGTGTTTGTTGGTGGTGAAGTTGTGGAGGACGGATTATTCAAAAGGTGTCGCTCCCGAATTGAGGAGTCCCAGCGGGTCGAGTGATTGTTTGATCGTTTTCATGAGACGCCAGGAGTCTTCGGGGTGCCCCCACCAATTAACGTCATTGGCGATCGATTCGTCAGCGTTTAGAAGAATTAGGTTCCCCCCCTGCTCCGACGCTTTTGTCGTCAATTCGGACAGCTGCGTTGTTTGAGAATCGGGGCCGAGGTCGTCGGAGAGATGACCGATCACAATTCCGTTTCCCATCCGGGCGATGGCACTGATATCTCGTTGGGTGCAGAATTCCAGAAACGAAGCGACTTGGGAAGGACACATGTTGGATTGAAACGTCGCGGGGACATCCCCACCGTCCGGGAATTCAGTCAGAGTTCCCAACAGGACCGACGAAGAATCTTCCCCGACTTCTTCGACCGAACGGATTCCCAGTTCCGCGATTTCCGAACGGAGCGTACCGATCTGCCACAGCAATTCCTGTTGAGTGCCTTCATAGATGATCAGCAAGACCGGATTTTTGGTGGGAAAGCTGATTCGAGCATCGGCCACGATGAATTTGCAAGCTTCCGGGGTGAAAGCTTCCATCGCGACCGGGCGGGTCGCTGAAGTCAGCAATCGTTCGGCGACTCGATCGACGGTTTGAAATGAATCGCAGTTGATCCAGACCGCTTCGAGGGAAGGTTGTTTCGGTTTCACCTTCAGAGTAACTTCGGTCAGGACACCTAAAGTGCCTCGCGATCCGATCATCAACTTGCAGAGATCGTAGCCGGCGACGTTTTTGACGACACGTCCCCCCGCATGGAAGTTTCGCCCTTCCGCATCGACGGCTGACATTCCGATTAGATAGTCGCGGAATGTTCCCTGTGCGAATCGTCTCGGACCGCTGACGTTACAGGCAATTGCGCCGCCGATGGTGGCGCGTTGCGAATGAGAGATGTCGAGAGGGAGTTCCTGATTCTGTTCCGCGAGAATCTGCTTCAAATCGGTCATTCGCAGACCGGAACCGACAGTGATCGTCATATCGCGGGCCGGGTAGTCAATAACACCTGTGAGATTCTGAGTGGAGAGCAATATTCCCGCTTGTCGCCTGTGCCCCAGAAACTGTAACGCAGTTCGGCCTCCTACGGGAAAGATGGGAGTTTTATTGTCTGTGGCATTTTCGCGCAGAAAGCGACTCAATTCCTTGGCGGAAGCGGGCGCGAATTCGGATTTTGTCTCCTGAGTGTCGGACATGTTTTACGAAATTCAGGCGTGGGCCTGTTTTCCTGGATGGCTTCGTTCGATGTGTTCCATTCCACACGCCCCGGCTGTGGGTAACATTTTGCTGGGACTGCAATTCCCTTTGGGGTTCATAGCGATTCGGATCCGTCCCATCACCTCAAGATCTTCTTCTGTGAAGAGACGACTCATGAAACTGATCTTCTCGACACCGATTCCATGTTCTCCCGTGACGCTGCCGCCGAGGTCGATACAGCGGTTGAGGATTTCGTCACTGGCTTGCATGACTCGTTGAATCTGTTCCGGATCGCGTTCGTCAAAAAGGAGAATCGGATGTATGTTGCCGTCCCCCGCATGAAAGACATTCACCACACGAATGCCGTGCCGCTCGGAAGACTCGGTAATGAAGTCCAGGATCTCTGGGAGCTTGGTTCGAGGAACGACACCATCCTGCGTGCAGTAACTCGGACTGAGGCGACCGATGGCACCGAAGGCTTGTTTGCGACATTTCCAAAGGAGTTGCCGTTCCTGTTCGGTTTGAGCGCGTCGGACTTCTCTGGCTCCATTTTCGGTGCAGAGTTGTTCGATCTGTCGAACTTCTTCTTCGACAGAGATTTCCAATCCATCGGTTTCGATCAGCAACACCGCCCCCGCATCGAGTGGGAATCCGAAATGGAAGGCGTCTTCGAGAGCGGCGATGATTCCCTGGTCCATCATTTCCAGAGCTGCCGGAATGATTCCTGCTCCAATAATGGCTGAGATGGTTTCTGTCGCGTCTTTGACGGTTTCGAACACTCCTAACAGAGTCCGATGAGCTGCGGGATCACGGGTTAAGCGGACCCAGATTTTGGTACAGATCCCGAAGGTGCCCTCGCTGCCGACAAAGAGCCCCGTCAGGTCGTAACCGGGCGATTCCTCTTCAGGCCCGCCGATCTGAATAATCTCTCCCTGAGGGGAAACAAACTCGATCCCCAGGACGTGATTGACCGTCACGCCGTATTTTAGCGTGTGCGGGCCTCCGGAGTTTGTGGCGACGTTGCCTCCCAGCGTGCAGGCTCCCTGACTGGAGGGATCGGGGGCGTAATGATAACCACTGCCTTTCAGTGCTTGCGTCAGGTGCACATTAACGAGGCCCGGCTGTACGACTGCGTAGCGATCCCGATAGTTGATTTCCAGAATGTCATGCATCCGGGTCAATGTAATCATGACTCCGCCGCCGACTGGTAAAGTACCGCCAGCCAGAGATGTCCCTGCACCACGGGGGACGAAGGGGACTTCGAGTTCATTACAGATTCGGACTAGCGCAACGATCTGGTCGCGCGATTCTGGAAACACAACGACATCGGGAACCTTCTTTTCGACAACGTAGCCATCGCATTCATAAACAATCAATTCTTCAGGGCGATAGAGCAGAGCTTCCTCTCCCACGACGTCGCGAAATCTGCGAATCAGTTGTTGAGCGGTTGTTTCGGTCGCGGAGGAGGACATGCGGTTGTCTTTTATGGGGGACAGTCTGACGAGAGAGAGCTCGATCAATAACTGAATCCGTTTTTACGAATGTGAACGTACGGCTCATCCTCATCGAAGGCGGCTCCTTGCAGAGCATTTTCGATCTGGAGAAAGAATATTGTATGATCGCCAACGACGCATTGTTGAGTCACTGTTCCTTCCAGAGAGCCCATCGATTCCGATAACAGGGGGACACCAGTCGTGCCACGCGAGACTTCGAATCCTTCAAACGCCGGAACTTCCGGATCGAATCCCTTGCCGAACTGCTTAAAGAATTTGCCACTTTGAGCTTTGCCGACCAGAGAAACCGCAGCGGCGGGAGACTTTGTCAGCCATTCACCGAGATAACGCTTGGAGTTTACGGCGACCGAAATAATAGGTGGTTCGAAGGAGGCTTGCTGGACCCAACTTGCCAGCATACCAGTTTCATTCCCTTCCCCATCCGAGGCGGTCAGGATAAAGACACCGCTGGGAGTTTTACCCAAAATGGGAGCGATCGTCTGTCGTTGTTCTTCGCTGAGTTCAGTCGTTGACATCGTGATTCCGGATGACGGTCTAGGTTTAAGAATTATATATATTCTAAGGCCCAGTCACGACGATGCAACGATGGCGCAGAAATTGTTCGGCGATGAGGTGGAATGAGAAGCACCTATCGCTGAGACAGTTTAGCAGAGAGACGTTATTGCAGCGAGCGATCCTGACTCTGGACGAGTTGAGAAGGATTCTGGGGTGATGGCAGAGCAATCCGGCCTTCTTCAAGAGCCTGGAGCTTTTGTTCTGTGACCCCGAGAAGCAAAGCTTCTTCTCTTTGAGAGACAATCTGATGAGTCAGTTTTTCCTGTTCCGCGCGGAGGGACAGCATTTCCTGTTGGAGAGAACGGTTGTCCTGTTCGATCTCGATGCCCACCAGGGAAACAAGAACCACCAAGACAACAGAAACCAGGAATCGGAAGTACATGAATCGCACCGTACGTTGAGCGGAAAATATCAGGGAGTCATTCCCCTACAATTTTCACTCGGCTCGCGTCGCGGGGGAGCTTCAGTAACGTCCCAATTTTCAATTTGTTCGGGTCGGGAAGGGATTGGCGGTTGAGCTCGTAAATCTGGATCCAACGGCTGGCGCGTCCCAGGTATTTTTGAGCAATGCCCGTAAGAGTGTCATTTTTTTGAATCCGATACATGGGAGCCCCCGACTCATCATTAAAAAAAGACTGCTTTTCTTCGGCGGAAGTCTTCAGAATGTTCGATCGAGCCGGAGCCGGTTTCGCGGTCGTCAGATTTGGGTATCGACGTTCTAATTCTGCAGTCGGTGGGATTTGAATGCGAGCCCCCTCGGTCATATTCTGAGGATTGGGGATCGTCTTTGAATTAAATTCTGCGAGTGCGCGATAATACAGAGGCGTTCCATAGGCATTTCGGGAAATGTTCCAGTAGCTGTCGCCGGATTGAATTTGATACGTCCCATCCTCCTGTAAGTGGAATGGTTTCGATTTTCGCTTGGTGGTCACCGCTGGTTTCGCAAACGGATCGTCCGTCATCATCAGCGGGTCGGACGGTTGCTTGGGCTTTGAGGAGGCATCCAATTCAGCCAGAGTCCCTTTTCTTGGTTTGGTTTCTGGAAACTCAGGAGCGACGCTGGTGATGCTTGATGCTTGAGCGGAGCCTGCCGGAACCGACTGGAACTCTCCAAAAGGGTCTTTGGTGGAATTATGGGACTTTCTGCTTGGAACCGGCTCAAGAATCGGCAGAGGGTCCTGATAAGATTCTGCGTCAGCCACAGGACTCTCTCCGGTTCCCTGCGGAGGGATGATGGCGGGAACCGCTTTCGGAGAAGCGCTCAAGGGATTGGGCTCTTCTTTTTCCAGATCAGATGATCCCAAGGCTGGCGTCTTCATCTCGCCATTCAGAACCGTTTTGGAAGGCTCGTTCATTTCCTGGGCGGGTTGATCAGCGAACGGATCGACTCCCGCGGCAAACGGATCGTCGGCTTCGGAATGGCTCTGCTCTGCATCAGCGACAGCGTTATCAGGGCTCGTTTTCTCTGGTGAAGATTCATCGAGACTCGGGAATTCGACGACTTTATCGGGCTTTGCGTTTTCGGCTTCGGTAACCTTCATTTCGGGACCGAAGGGATCAAATGGGTCAGCCTCATCGGAGGGGAGCGTTGTCTCAGGTTTCTCAGTTTTGTTCGAAGAATCCTGATCAGCAACGATGTCATTCCCAAACGGATCGAAAGGATCGGATTTCTGTTCTGACTTCGAAGGCTCATTTTCAGTCGGTAGAACCGCAATCGACGCGGGAGATTCCTCCGGAACTTCGAGCGTAGGAATATTGGCTTTTTTCGGTTCATCGATGGCCCCCGAAGCCGCAAAGGGATTGTCATCGAACTTGGACTCCGAGACCGAAAACCCATTGGCCGGTTGCGTTGTGTTCTTAACGGGAGGTTCGGCCTGACCGGTGAACGGGTCTTTGTCGAGTGACTCGGATTCGGTAATTATTGAACCTGTGGGATTAGAAGGATCTTGGGGAGAAGAGTTCGGCTTGAGAATTGGGGCTTCTTCTTCCTTTATCTGTTTGCCCTTTTCAGCCAGTTGTTCCGTCTCTTGGTGCTTCCATTGTTGCCAGACCATGAAGCCGAAACCACAGATCAGGATACCGATCAGCGACAACCCTGCTTTGGCTTCGAGGCTGAAGAATCCGTCCTCTTGATTGCGCTCTGATTGTGAGTCAGTATTTGTCGGATCGTCCTGCGCGGTTTTTTCATTCGACATGGTGGCATCATCTAATTCTGAGGGTTCCTGGAAATCCTCCTCGCGACTCGGAGCTTTGCTGAGCGGCTGCGAGGATTCATTTTCTGTTCGTTCGGACGAGGAACGATCGGTTTGGGGGTCAGGTTTTCCCATAGTTTGTCATCCTGAAATGTCTGTTTGACCAGACGGTCTTCCAGCGAATGAAACGTGATCACCGCCAGAATCCCGCCAGGGGGCAAACTGCTCGGAAACGTTTCAGTCAAAGCCTTTTCAACATGTTTCAACTCGTCATTAACGGCGATTCGCAAAGCCTGGTAGACGCGGGTCGCCGGGTGTTTGTCGGATTGATTTTGAACGGCTGTCGGAATTGCCTGCTCCACAATCCGGTTGAGATCCGCGACCGATTCGATCGGTGAATCAGTTCGACGCCTGACGACCGCTTCAGCGATGGACGAGGCAAACTTTTCTTCTCCATAGGTTTCGAAAATGTGAATTAAATCTTGTGTTGTCGCGTTATTAAGCAGGTCACTCGCGGAACGCCCTTGAGTCGTATCAAAGCGCATGTCGAGTTGCCCAGTGGTCGAAAAACCAAATCCACGACCTTCATGCTCAAGTTGATCCGAGGAGAGTCCCAGATCGACTAAAATTCGGTCGACGCCCTGAAGGTTCATCTCCGCGAGAACTTGATCGAGATCCGCATAACTGGATTGTTTGAGGGTAACGTTGTTTCCTTGAAGTTTTTGCGAGGCGAATTCAAGCATCGTCGTATCTCGATCGAGGCCGATCAGAGTTCCGGTTGGTCCGATTTGCTTCAAAATAAATTCACTATGGCCTCCGGCTCCGACTGTTCCATCAATCACGGTCAAACCAGGCGACAGTTGCAGTTGTTGAAGGGTTTCTCTCAGAAGAACCGGTTTGTGTCGGGATAGTCTCTGAGCGGAATCTTCACGAGATGCCGCCATGTAAAAATCCTGGACAATATGGATGTTTCGGGAGGGAGGAGAGAACTCAAGTGAGATTGGGGGATTTATAGCGAACCGTCGCGATCGCGAGAAGAGCAAGATCCGGGTTTTTCAGCGCAACAAGAACGGGAGCCGGACGCCCCGAATTCCGTCCTGGAATCCGTTTGAGGCGTCGGCTTGCATTCAAATCCTGTCACGGAATTGTCCGCATCCCATACTGGCGAAGCATCCTTGCTCGCCTTCATCCGCAAGCCCGGTTTGCCGGCGGAGAGTTTTAAGTTGTGGGTATATAGAAAATCTGCGTTAACTGAGAGCCTTTTGGGCGACATCATCGAAGCTCGACTCGTACGCTTGTTGGAACTGCGTCCATTTCGCTTTGTTCCAGATTTCTGCACGATTTCGCACGCCGATCAGAATCAGTTCTCGTTGCAATGAGACTTCCTGGACCAGACGGCTTGGGATCCTGATACGTCCCTGAGAATCGATGGAAACGTTTTCGGCACTGGAAAAGAAAAGTCGTTCGAAGCGTCGAAATTCTGCTTCGCTGGAAGACCGTTCCCTCAGTCGTTCGGCAAATTGATGAAATTCCTCCGTTGAATAAAGCTCCAGGCAGTCGTCATATCCTTTTGTGATGTAGAGGTTTGTGGGTTCTGGAGACGAAAACTCCTCTCGCAGAGATTTGGGAATCGCCAACCGGTCCTTTTGATCGAGAGTGCGTTCAAATTGTCCGGTTAGGGCCATCTCCCCAATACTCCCCACAAACCACCACTACGCGGATCATAACGGAGAGCTGGATGGCTGCAAGTCGAATTGGCGAATATCCCGAGTTGATGTCAGGTTTTGCACATCGCTGAGGGGACGCAGGTCATGTCGCTACTGGGGATTGGGACAATCTGCAAAAAACTTGGGACGGAGAGAAAGATTGTCGAGTTCAGGACTGTTCGAGCAATTGTAGATAGAGCTGTTCGTAGGCAGAGACGGTTGCTTCCCAGGAGCGAGTCATTCTGAAGCGGTCCCGGTCAATCATGGCTTTTTCAACCACTGTTTTTCGATCATCAAGCACTGCTTCAATCGCGCTACCGATTTCCCCCGCCGTGGTAACCTCGTTGATGGATTCAGGAAGGAGGAAATATCCCCACTTTAGCCCACTCAGGGCATCCCGATTCCCCGGAGTGTCTGTGCTGATGATCGGCAGCCCACTGGCAATCGCTTCCAGAATGACATTCGGGGCACCTTCCCACGCCGAAACGTGGAGGAGAAGTTCTGAGCCTCGCATCAATTCAGGAATGTCGTCGCGCGTTCCCAGGCAGTGAATGCTGTGAGACAACCCCTCCTCTTCGGCGATTTTGAGAATATCCTTTCGATCCGGTCCGATTCCAGCAAACACAAGATGAAGATTATTCCTGGTTTCAAGCAGCGGTAAACAGGCCCTCAACGCGAGCAGAGGGCGTTTCTGGGCATCCAGACGTCCGACGATGAGTATCACGTGAGCATCATAGGGAAGCCCAATTGTTGTCCAGTCCACCGGAGTCGCGTTGGCAAATCGATCGAAATCGACCCCGTTTGGGATCGTACAAAGCTTTTCCGGTGAGAGTCCCCCGATTTCTTCCGAAAACTGCTGGACACTTTCGGATACACAGACATTCATGGTGACCCAGCGTTGGGTCCAACGATCCAGACGCAATCGCCAGCGGCTTCGTTCCTCGGCGACTCGAATGCCGCTGACGACGATGGGGACACGCGCTTTCCGAGCCGCGAATCGGCCAGCGAGATTCGCATGGTGCAGGAACGTTTGCAGAATTCGGGGTTGGTCCTGTTTCAATCGATTGGCAAAACGATTGACAAGTCCCAAGTCCCACTTTCCCCCCGCCTCCAGATAATGGACAGGGATTCCTGCCCCTTCGAGTGTCTCGGCGAGCACACCCCTGCCCGACAGGCAATAAACAATCGGGCTCCAGCGGGAGCGATCGAGTCGAGTGACGATTTGAGTGAAGGCCCGTTCCGCTCCTCCCGGATCGAGTTCCGTGATGGCAAAGCCGATCGGGATGGATGTGGAATCTGCCATACTTACTGTTCTCAATCGGTCCGACTGCCTCGCGGGATTGTCTGGAGTGGCTTATACTCACACGTTCTCGGCACGTAAAGCGTGCTTTTCTTTTTCACTTACGAATGTCTGCACTCACTTGATGGATCAACTTTCTCTCTACGATTACGAATTACCGCCGGAACGGATTGCCTCGAAGCCGGCAAGACATCGAACCGATGCCCGTCTGATGGTGATCGATCGAAGCTCGGGGACCTGGGAACATAAACGGGTCAGCGACTTACCCGGCTATCTTTCTTCTAAGGACGCGCTGGTGATCAATAATACCCGCGTTCTGAGGGCTCGGTTATTGGGAAAACGCCTGCAAACAGGAGGACAGTGGGAGGGCCTCTTCCTGCACCTCAATAACGACGGTAGCTGGCGGATGCTGGCGAAAACCAAAGGCCGGATTCAGGTCGGCGAGAAGGTGGTCGTCTCCCCTGCACACGACCCAGATTCTGAGGAACGGTTGATTCTCACATTGACTGACAAAGGGGAGTCGGGCGAATGGTCGGCGATGCCCGATCGTGATGAGTCCCACATCGAATTACTCGAACAATTCGGCACGATGCCTTTGCCACCGTATATGCGAAAAAAACTGGCCACCGATAGAGACTTTCGACGCTATCAGACCACCTTTGCCGAGCGACCGGGATCGGTGGCGGCACCGACGGCGGGACTGCATTTCACCAGAGAACTGTTCGATGAAATCGAATCGGCGGGAGTGACGGTGTCCCACGTGACTCTCCATATCGGGATTGGAACCTTTCGTCCTATCTCCGTGGAGAACCTGGATCAGCATGTGATGCATTCCGAGTGGTGTGAACTGACGAGCGACACCGCCAGCCATCTCAATCAGCGACGCGCCGACGGAGGACGTCTGATTGCCGTGGGGACGACCTCGGTTCGCACTTTGGAATCCGCCACGAAGACAGGTACAATCGAGCCGTTTGAAGGTGAGACCGATTTGTTTATTCGACCTCCGTATCAATTTCAGGCGGTCGATGTGTTGATGACTAATTTTCACCTCCCCAAGTCGTCTCTGCTGGTGATGGTTTCGGCCTTCGCCGGTCGGGAATTGATCCTCGATGCTTATCGCGATGCGATCAAGCAGAAGTACCGTTTTTACAGTTACGGCGATGCCATGTTGATTGTGTAGGAATCGGACCCTTCGATGAAAAATCTGAGTTTAGCTCTGTGTCGATTTTGTCTTTGCAGCTGGGTGGGAGCTGCCGCGCTGTTTGTGACTGCCGGGGTTGCTGAGATCAAATCCAATCAGTTCGATTCCCTGACTGTGAATCAACTGGTCTCCGCAAGGTTTCCACATTATTACCGTTTCGGGTTTACCCTCGTCGGCGTGGGGAGCGTTTGCTCCTTTCTTTCCCTCAACCACTCGGCCTGGACACGAACGCGAGGCCTGCTGACCGGAGGTTTGCTCGTTGTTGCATTCATCATCATGTTGATTGACTACTTCGCGATTTTCCTTCCGCTGCTGGAGATGATGCAGTCAACAACTCTCGATTCCAATTTCGAGAAATATCACGAAGCCAGTAAAAACATCAATATGGTCAGTTTGTCACTGGTGATGATCGCGGCCTGGATCGCATGTTGGCCGGGAGGCAAATCGGAAACGCCGTTGATGCAGGATGATTGAAAAACGCTTGCTTTGTGTGTCGAATTCCCGCAATCTGGCGTCATAAACTTTCGCGTTCAATTTCACTCGGATAGGTGGCTCATGCGATGTCTCGTTTTTGTGATTTGTATCCCCTCGCTGATCATCTCTTGCTCGCTGGCTTCAGCCCAGGAAAACAATCAGCCGGCGACGGAACCGGAATATTGGCGCTATCCTCTGATTGATGCTGAGTCAAATTTTAATCTGGCTGAATTTTCACTCTCCAGCAAAGACTTACCCGAAGCGGGAGATCAAAAATGGTCTTTGACGATGAGCACGCTGGCAGGTGGCAAGCAGGATGGAGTGAGATTGATTTCATACGCTTCTGAGTCGCTCAGCTTTTCACTTCTCCCCACACGCGGCATGAGCATTTACGAAGTTCGCTCGGGCGATTTACGGTTGGGTTGGGATTCGCCAGTGAAAGAGCACGTGCACCCGAAATACATCAATCTGGATTCGCGCGGAGGTCTCGGATGGTTGGAGGGGTTTAATGAATGGATGGTCCGATGCGGTTTGGAGTTTGCCGGCCATCCCGGACTCGATGAATTTGTCACCAACACCGGCGAGGTCGGGCAGATGGATCTGACACTGCACGGTAAGATCGGGAATATTCCAGCTTCCCAGGTCGAAGTGCTGGTAGAAAAGCAACCTCCCCACCGAGTTCATATTCGAGGTGTCGTTCACGAACGATTATTCTTTGGCCCCAAATTGAAATTGACGGCCGATCTGTCGACAGTCCCCGGAGAGTATACCTTGAGAGTTCGCGATGAAGTTGAGAACCTCGGCGCTTCGCCGCAGGAAATGCAATTGATCTATCACACGAATTACGGGGCTAATCTGCTCGAAAAAGGGGCGAAAGTGATCGCTCCCGGGAATATGATTTCTCCGATGAACGACCACGCCGCACAAGCAATCGAGACGTGGGACACCTATCAGGAACCGACTCCTGGGTTTATCGAGGAAGTCTTCCTGATTCATCCTTATGCGAATGCCGAAGGCCAAACGGGCGTCCTGCTACAGAATGCGAATGCCGATCGAGGTGCGTCGATCCACTGGAACATCAAGGAGCTTCCGTATCTGACGGTGTGGAAAAATACGGTCGCGGAAGCAGACGGATATGTGACGGGGCTTGAGCCAGCCACCGGGTTTCCCTACAACCGCCAGGTCGAGCGAGAGGCGGGGCGTGTTCCCATATTGGAGCCTGGAGCCAGCCGGACATTTACTCTCAATTATCGACTGCATACGGACGCCGAGAGTGTTCAACAGGCGACGCAGAAGATTAACGCGTATCAAGGGGCGCGTCCAACCGAGGTATTAGATAACCCTTTGACTCGCTGAAACGAAATACCTCTGGTTACCCTGTGATACCGGCTTCCGTGCGAACCGGCAGATCTCGCCAGCGGAAATCCATATCGACCGCGGCTTTCGCCAGCATCATCATGCGATCTTCGTCCATCATCGGACAGGGTAAGTGCGGTGCTGCCTGGCGGGTGTTAGAAGTGTCGAAGTTCGGATCGTTTTTCCAATATGAACTGTAGACCTGCATGTTTTCATAAAACATGCGCTCGATCTCATTCGGATTCTCAATTCGCGTCTCAGCTCCGACAAGTTGCACCAGATCCTGAGAGTTATGAATCGCAGTCAATACGTTCATAATCGTCTCGGCGGTGACCGGATTTTGCGGAGTGAGGTGGTAGGTCTGGTTATGTAGATGCTGCTTGGGAATGGCATGGCTAATAAAAGCGGAGACCCAGTCGACCGGAACAAGGTTTTTGTTTTCGTTTCCATCGAGATTGACGCGGAATTTCGGTTTCTCCTCGCCTTCCGTCATCTGAGCAATGCCTTTACTGATCACATGAGACAACTGCAAAGCTGCGTAGAAACCATGAAATGTGGTTGTAAAACCCGTTTCGGAATCGCCGACGATAATTGAAGGACGATAAATGGTTTTGGTGTCGAGGAAATCCGCTTCTCGGAGGAGCTTTTCGGCTTCCAACTTGCTCCATTCGTAATCGTTACTGAGAGCTTGTCCTTCATCGAGTTCCTGTTCGTAGATAGTCCCTTGCCGAGCGCCGCAAACATAAGCGGTGGAGACGTGATGAAACTCTCGAATGCCTGTATCACGACACAAATTCAACAAAAGCTCGGTACCCGTGAGGTTGGTCTTCCAGGGTTCGGCGTCGCGCGGTCCACTGACGAAGCTCAAACTGGCAGCATTATGCAGCACTCCGTAACAATTGGAGCGGACCCAATCTTCGGAATCCGAAGAGAGCCCCAGTGATTCCTCGGAAAGATTTCCTTCGAGGACAACGGGACGAGGCAATTGTTGGCCGAGTTGCCTTTCCCAGGTCGCCACGATACTTTCCACGCGATCTGCCGCTGACTGGCGACGAGTCGGACGCACGAGCACCGCCAAGGGAATGCCGGCTTCCAAAAGATCTTTTAATAAATACCGTCCTAACAAACCGGTACAACCAGTCATCAAGAGGTATTCGGAGTCCTGAGAAAATTGGGTCGCTGTGCTCATAGGTTAATCACTGCTGTAACGGGGATACGGCATTCGTCTTGGATATCGTACCTAAGCTCTGGTATTCACTATACTAAACGCTACAGAATGCTCAAGGAATCACAAATTCGGGAGCTTCGTAATTTTCGGTCGGTTCCTCGACGTTTGAAGCCGATTTGATCGGTCTTGCTGCTTCGTACTCTTCGAGAAAGTATTCGGGCAGAAGCTGGTTGATCCGCATCTCTATATTGGTGAGTTGGTCACCTTGTTCTCGGGTGACGAACGTGATGGCTCTCCCCTGAGCATCAGAAGAGAGACGACCGGTTCGACCCACACGATGCAGATAATCGTCGCAAAACTCGGGAATATCATAATTGATGATATGTGAGATGCCGCTGATGTCGATCCCGCGACCGACTACGTCAGTTGCAATCAGCATTCTCACATTTCCCTGACGAAATTTTTTCATCACCTGATCGCGCTTCCCCTGAGGCAGGTCGCCGTGCATGGAAGCGACCTGTTTACCGAGCTTTTGGCTGAACTTCTTGAACAGTTTGTCGGCTCCGATCTTGGTGCGACTAAACACTATCACCTGTTGAGGACGCTCTTGTTTCAACAAATGCACGAGTGCTCCGAATTTTCGGTCTGGATCGGCTGTCAAATAAAATTGTTCGATCTGTTGAGCCGGTGCATCGCCCTGAGTGACATCAATCTTTTCTGGGGACTGCATGTACTTTTGACTGATCTGCTCGATCTCTGGAGCCATCGTTGCAGAGAGCAGAAGCGTTTGGCGTTTCTTTGGGCAGCGGCGCAGAATTTTCTCGATGTCGGGTCGGAACCCGATGTCGAGCATCCGGTCTGCTTCGTCGAGAACCACAAACTTGATGGTCTTCAGGTTCAATTCGCGTCGACGGATCAAATCGATAAGCCGACCGGGCGTGCCCACAATTAGATGAGGGCCTTTTTTAATCTCGTTAATTTGTGAACGGATTGGTCGTCCCCCCACGAGACACACGGTATGGCAGGGGGAATGCGAAGAGAGTTTTTCTGCTTCTTTGGCGACTTGCTCGCTCAATTCGCGGGTTGGAGCGAGGATGAGGGCCTGCGGAATATTTTTTGACAGGTCGATTTGTTCCAGAATCGGCATGACAAACGCTGTTGTCTTTCCGGTTCCTGTTCGAGCCAGCCCAATCACATCCTGATTCTTGATTGCTACGGGAATAAACGCCGCTTGAATCGGGCTTGGAGTCTCAAATCCAGCAGATTCGATGGCTTGTAAAGAGGAACGGTTTAACCCCAGGCTTTCAAACGTGGGATGATCGGTTGTCTCGGCTTCAGATGAACTCACCAGTAAGTCAATTCCAGAAATGGATGTTAGCGCCAAACAAAGAGGTTGATTCTTTGACTCGTCCCAAGCTAACTGTTGGAACATTCGACGTCAACGTGTCAGAGGGGTCACTCCGAAGTCACTCCAAATGCAGAGAGAATTCGTGTCCCGGTGCAGCGGGGGCATCTGGAGGGAGAATGATCGTCGAGGTGATGATACCCGCATCCCAGGCAAACCCAGATGGAGGAGAGCTCGTTATTGAGACGATGTGATTCAGGTAATTCGTTTTGCATAAGGGGTTTACCATCCTTGGCAGAGTTGCTGTCGGGTTGGGGGATTGCCATGATTAGGCCTGAAATCTGTGACATCAACGTCGATCCCTGACGTATGAAGTCCCATGAACGAGAGGCGAGCGATCGCGAAATACTGCAATCAAAATGCCAGAGAATATTGCAATATTGTAAGGAGCTGATTTTTGAGCGACTTTTGGGCTGGAAAACTGAATCGCGTCCCTGTTTTGGCGGACAAAACGTCAATAAGCTCCGATGTCACCAGTTGTTAGGAGTTTTCCGTGCTTTGAGCAATTGTTTCTTGATCAGATTTGTCTATAATACGTGTTGCAATCAAAAATCAGGCGTCTGAGTCTGCTTTGTGTGCAAGTTGCTTCAAACTCAAGCATGGAGTTTTGGGGTATAACTCTCGACATAACGTTCAATTCCGGGGGCGATCGGCTTCGACTGGATGACTGTAAGTTGAGGTGGCGTGTCGTGGTTGATCAGCCGGCCACGTAAAAAGCTGATCGAACAATAATTGCAAAACCTTCTTTGCAACTGGCTGCGTAACAACGCGGTCCCGGCTTAGGAATCCTCGCCTGAGGAGTCCGACTGTCGGTTGAAAAATCAGGCTGGCTTCTGTTCACTGCCCACCACGGCGGAAGCGAGATTCGTTGTGGGCTGGCTGATGGCGGCTTTGTTTATTGAGCCAAAATCAGTGAGATCAATCAATAAAATACACACGTAGAGGCTTCAGCCGAGGCATCACAGGACGCGGGTTCGATTCCCGCCGCCTCCATTTCGAGCCACTTGCGATAACAATCGCAAGTGGCTTTTTTCATTGGATTTGCGCAATGTTGAATGTCGCATTTACCTTCTCTGGTGGCCGTTTTCTCGCCAATTCCGTCTAGTTTCGGCCTGTTTCCTGTCTAGTTTGCTCTGGGCGGTCGTCGCTTTTCACGACTACAATGCCCAAAACAGACAAGCATCTTAGGCGAGGACACGGGGCGATGCCCACCTACAACAAGACTGTCAAACGGGGCAACGGCAAGCCAATCACGCACTACGTCGGCAAAAACCGAAAAGGTGTACCGGAGAAATTCCGCCTCGGGTACGACCCTGCCGCAGCCCAGCGCAGGCTCGATCAGATTCAAGCGATTTGGGACCATTTGGAAATCTGGGTGAGTGAGGCCAAGGCCAACATCGAGATCAAGGGCAAGACGAAGCTCCGAACTTACTGGACCCAGCCGTACCTCAAAGCAGCCAAGGCAATCGCAAAGGGGGAACCGCCGACGTTGCCCAAGGGAGAGTACGAGCAACCAGAGCTATACCTGAAACGGCTTGGCCTGATCTCCGAAGCGAGTGGAACAAAGTTTGAGCCTGCGAATCCTGACGAGTACGAAACTGCCGTCTACTTGGTCAAGAAAACCGCTGATGAATCACGCAGCACGATTTCAGCGGCGGCGAATGTCCCGGCAGCTACCGGCCAGACCCTCAAGAATGCCATCGATGGTTACGAAGAATCGGTGAAAAGGCGTCATACCCAAGCAGACGGAGCAATTGACGCTTGGGGCAAAGCACGGCTCGACCAGATGAGTACGATTCGCAACTACCTCAGCGACAAACGGTTCGGTGGTCAAAACTATCTTCGCCTTGATCTGGCCGAACTCACTTTCCAACGCTGCGATGAAATCTACGGCATTTTTCGGGGGCGGCCACTGACGTTTCTCAGCAAGCTGCGTAAGCGGATGGCAGACAAATCCGCCAAGAACTACATCAAGGAACTCGGGAGCTTCTTCGACTGGCTCGATGGTGCAGATGGCTTTGACTGGATTCAGCCCCGTCGCTTTCACAAGATTTCTAAGACGCCTGACAAGCTCACAGCGCAAGAGCAATATGAACGGAGGCAGAAGAAACAGCAGAGCATCATCCCATCCTCCACAGCCGTGCCGATGACGTGGTGCCGTTCGAGGATAGTGAGGAACTCGTCACCAACAGCGGTCTGCCCGCCTCAGCTTTGATCGAAGTCGGAGACGACCACCGGCTCGCTGATCCAGAGCCGCTGGCGAAGATGTTGGAAGCGTGCTTGAAGGCACCCAATCACAGAACACTTGAGGACTACGACTGAACGGAGTTTCGGATGGACTTTGGGCAATCACCAGACCGCACAATTCCTCTCTTGGTCGTGACCCGAGCCGTAGACCCAAGCGAGCGAAACCCATTGCGGTTCCATCTGGATGACTTCCCGTTTGGTGGGGGTGTCTATGTAGTTCGATTTGCGAACAGAAGTGTTCAGCGGCTCGTCGGAGAGAGCGACGTTTTGCGGATCGGCCACACGGGAAACTTTCGTCAGCGATTCAACAGTTATGGACCGACAGACGTGCTTGGCGAATTGAACCTCAACTTAGGCGAAGTTTTAGGAGGGAAGCGAAAGGATGCTGCGAATGTCGTGGTTGTCCATGCGCTGATACGGTTCCTCAGCCCGCCGAATGAGGAAGAAGTCCTCGTGGACTTCTACTCCAAAGCCTCTGAGCAAGACTTCTTGTTGAAGTACGTTGATCGGCACCTTGAAACGCCACCGTTGAATTTCTCCCTCAAGGGACGTGCGTAAACTGCGTCGAGAGGCCGTTGCCGTGATGGTTGGACCTGCCGGGAGACACTCCGCTGTTCCAGCTAAACGGAAACGCAGTTCAAATGCCATCGGATCGCAATCCACCTTCAACCCGCACCACTCCATCTGTATGTGCAATCGCAGTCACATGTCCATCCTGCGACACTACGAAGACGAATGAATCGAGTTCTCGCATTGCGAATGACAAAGATGACTGATGTCGAGAGCCTTTGTTCTTGAGGATGCTGGCATATTCAATGGTGTCATCATTGCCATCCACGAATGTAATGCTTGATTCATCAACTGCCGCCTTATCAATGATTGCACCGAACCCGTGAAGTCTGAAATCAGTTCCCAACACTATTGCGCCATCGGTGCCAGCGAGGTATGCAGTCTCCCGGACGGACTCCCGCAAGGCGGCACCTTGCAGCAGCAACGGTAGGCCGGGCGAGTGCGACGGAGACACACGAGTTGTTCCATAACCATCCTCATACGCAGTCTCCCAATATCGAGTGACAGCTTTTTGCAGCCGTGTACTCTCGGTCGGATACTTGTAGGACAATGTTGTGACGTCATGCCGGTTGCTAAAGATCAAGATTCCGCCATGCCCAAGTTGAGACATGCGCCACACCAGTTCAGCAACTACCAACTCAGGTTTGCAGTCTGCGGCACTTTCTCTTTGGAGACTCGTGCGGAGCATTCCGATTATTTCTTGAGACTTATCCTTCGGCAGGCGACGTTCGATGTCCTTCTCTACCTTCTTTCGGAACTCATCTCCCAAGAGGTCTGCAATTTGCGCATTTAGTATTCCGGCCAGTATTTCCAATGACTTGCTTTTCAGAAGTGATTGTGAGGCAATCACTCTACCGGCTTTGTACGACAGCATCCCGGTGTCACAGAGTACATCGATGTTTCCCGGACCACGGACTGCCACTTGGAACCGGAATGTTCTTTTCTTCTCGTGATGCTGGGCGACGAACGTGTCCAAATGGGCGGAACGTGATCGACCGATCCCTACGATTACAGGCTGATTGTTGTGAGCCTCTATTGCGAGGCTACAGTTGTCCGACACCGCATGAGCGAGTTTGGCTATTGCAGTGGCTTCGGCAGGAATGGGTGGATGAAAGAAGCGGGGCTGATGTGCGTGGCCTAGCCCCTCATCAGTGGCAGTGTCCTTCGATGCGGCAATGTGCAGCGTAACTTGTGGCAACCGGCCCTCATCGCCAATCATGCTTGCGTAATAACACTCTGCGATGAGCTTTGCAGCTACTTCGTTCGACGGCAGCGACATCGAAAAGACCGAACCAAGCAGGCTGCGCTCTGTTGCTGACCTCATCCTGTCGAGAAGTGGCGTTGTTTGTGCTATGAAGTCACCGATGTGTGTCTTAGTCGAGACGACTTCGACTGTAGTATCGGAGCTATTACTGCCGGACTTGGCGTTGTCCTTTTGTGTGTCCTCGGTCTTATTGCCAAGAGTTTTTGAACTTCCTTTCTGCTTGCGGTCTTTCTTTTTGTCCTTCTTAGACCTTGCCTTGTCCTTATCGTGTTTCTTCTGGCCGCCTTTGCCAGCCTTACCTTTTCGCCTTGGCATGTTTGTAAATCCGAATGTGGACTGAGAGCAAGCTACCGAAGGTCTAGCCGACTTTGGCTCATTTCATGCACGGAAGCTAGTTGTCGTTTATTCTAAACTCCTTCTGGCTCATCTTCACCCCAAACCTTTTCCCCACCGTTTCAGCTTCCTCCTCCATTGCCCGCCGAACCAGCGCAAGGAACTCCGGGTCGCTTGCCCCGAACTCTTCCGCAGTCCGCTTGATGGCCTGCACCACCTTTTTGATTTTGTAGCTCGTCTCCAAGCCGGGCTGCCCGATCAACGATTTTGTTTCCCCGCCCGCCAGCCGCTCGTCGAATACATCGAGCGCTGCCTGCCCGTGCTTTTCCAGTAGGAACTCTCTGAACGCTTGGATGAGTGTCTCGGACTGCGACTGCCGAACCGGAACGTCCATCGCAGCTTCTCCTCCCCCGTGCATCGAGACGGCTGGGATTCTCTTTCTTCTCGTCATCCGTGCCGCACGATGATTGAGCAGAGCGTTGCGCACGCTCAGCTTGAACCTCGCCATGATGGGCTGGCCGCTCCAGCCTGAGAACAGCGTGCCGGGCGAAACGAGCAAGCGGACGATGATGTCGTGGACGACATTATCGAGATCATGCTCTTTCACGCCCAACCGTCTAGCTGCGGCATCTACGTAGCCGATCCAGTCCATTTCTTGAGCTTGCTGTAGCTCTTTTTTTGTTTCCGGGGCGTCTGTTCGGGCGATGAGCTTCTCGACCTGCGCATTCATCAGGGCATTCAACTCGCCACGGGGAAACTCTCCACTGACCTCCCACAATCGGAGCAGAGATTCGAGTTCGTTGTTTTGGGCGACGAGCCAGTCGTGAAAGTGTTTCCAAGCCATGTGAGTATGTAGTCCGCTCGCCTTCAAATCCCTTCGCTATCCCATCGAAACGGCCTGCTGCGCAGCGACCGATTGAGAGGGAGAAAAGGGGAGAGAAAAGCAGCCCTCCAACTGCGTCCACACGGTTCTTCTTTTATAGAAAGGAGAACCAATCAATGCTCAACACTCTCAAATCGCTCGTTTCCAAATCTTGGAAAAACAACAAGCCCGACCTTCAACCGGGCAAGCACCACATCGACGAGGAGTTCCTCGTTCGTGTCCACGGCACGGTCGAGAAGCTCGACGATGAATTCGCTGCTCCGACCGTGAGCATCCCTCTGATCCCGGCGCTGGCCTTTCTCTTCGACCGGCTCGGTATGGATCGTGACGAGGCACTCATTGTCCTTCGTGACGCTCTCAAGCAAGCGATGAAGAAGGGCGAGAAGGAAGACGCCGCCATCACTGCTCGCATGTCCGACGTGACGGACGTTGTGAAGGCCGTCCGCAAGGACTTGATCGGCCAGCTTCCTCCAATGCGCCGTGCTGGGAAAGTCATCACCAACGATCTTCAAGTCGAGTTGGTGCCGGTGGCTGCTGACGAACGCACTCGCATCGCCGCATAGGTTGAGCAGCCCGGTTCATTCACGGATGGGTGAGCCGGGCATTGTTTCTTCGCCTTCGCCGCTCACGCCACTTGTACTTCTACCTGACGACACAACAAAGCAACTTGCAAATGAAAGCAGTAACCGATGCCCAGCAATGATCTACGTCGGAAGATGACCGAAACAATTGTCACCGCCATCGAAAACGGTGTCAGGCCGTGGAAACGGCCTTGGTCGCTTTCGCCCAACAGCGGAAGACCGGCAAATGTCGTTTCAAAGAATGCTTACAGCGGCGCAAATCCGCTTCTTCTTGAAGTTCACCGGCAACAGCAACGAGAACTAGGCCACAATCTTGACAGCCGTTGGTATGGCACGTTTCGCCAATGGGCTGACCTTGGCATGTCTGTAAAGAAGCGACCCGAGAACGTGAAGCCCGGTGAGTGGGGCGCTCGCATCGTGTTCTATCAGCCAAAGAGGATGGCACGATTATCTTCATTGATGAAGCGGCGGAGTTACGTGACAAATCTTTGCAGGTTGCTCTCTACTTGGCTCTCGACCAAAGGAAGATTCTGCTCAATGGTCAAAAGAAAGGCACGTCACCAATCAGCATCCCCATTGCCGACGTGACCTTGCTGCTGGCGACCACCGACGAATACGAGTTGCTCCAGCCGCTTCGGGAAGGTGACGAGTGGATCAGCACGCATCCGATCTGCGTGCTGTGGACGGACAAGTTCGACGACCTCTCCCGGTCCCGAAGCCTCGAACCCATGCAGGTGAATGAGACGTTACGGACCTTGGCAGCACAGCTTGCTGGGGTCATGCGTGAAATCTGTGACGAGGCCAACCGGGACGGTCACGGCACAGACTGGCGAAACCAGCACCCTCGGGTGCAAGAGATCGTGCGTAAGCTCGTGGCTGCTACGGGGTCGAGAGAAGGCATGAACGTGTTTGAAGCATTTGAAAAATGCGAGCAACTGGCTCGCCAACAATCCATTGAGGAGTAAGCGTGATTGACGTGAATAAGCCGAAATTCAGCTTGGGGAAGGTAGTCGCCACGACGCTCGCATTGGAAGCTCTGAACGAGTCCAACCAGTCTCCGTGGGAATTCATCTCCCGACATGCGAGTGGTGATTGGGGCGAAGAGCTTTGTGACGAAGATCGAGAACTCAACGAACAGGCGTTGAGCGATGGCTCTCGGCTTCTCAGCGCCTACGTGACCAAATCGAATCAGAAAGTCTGGGTGATAACCGAGGCTGAGGACGACAGTGGCAAGCGGGCAGCGACGACGGTGTTGCTGCCGGAAGAATACTGATTGGAGGCCACATGAAGACTGTCAACGACAATCCGATTGTTGAGATCAGGGGCCAGCGTATCGCCGTCGTTCCGCAGGATCACATGACGACTGATGAGGTCCGTGCCATTCAGGAAGAAATCGTGGACAAGAAACTGTGGGACACGATGCCTTGGCTCGATCCGAAGGATAGCCGAAGCATCGTAATGATTTCCAAGCTCCCCACTGATGAACTGGAAGTCATCCTGCTCACGAAGCACCACCTTTCAGTTCGTCGGAAGGCAATCGTTCTTGAACTGCTCAAGCGTCGGTACAGATCGGAGGGTGGGCATGAGGCGTCGTGAATTTCTCGCCGTAGCTGCGGTTGCCCCATTCCTTGGCATCGGTCGAAATCTTCCAGCGGTAGAGTCCACCGAATTGATGCCTAATCGACTCTTCCTGCCCGGAATCGTCTGGTCGTCAATGGCCTTCATCGGACAGGTGAATCATGGCTTCGTCTACTTCGATGCACGGGTGACTGCTCAAGCGGCAAGACGGCTCGCTCGGGCCATCAACGACGAATGGAGAGAACTACCTGAGTGGTTTTCGTTTTACCTTGGATTCATGGACGACCCGATCTCACAGCAGTGGCTCACCGGCGAAGGCTGGGAGCGTCGTGTCCGAATAGCCGAAGCGTTTTTCCGAAATGGTGCTTTCGTTGTCGAACTGCACAGCGATGGAATTTTGCTGTTGCGGGAGGACCAGCAGTGAATCGTGAACCATTCATCAACTTGTTCGATGTTGCGGGCATCCTGATGCTCTGCGTTGTGATCGCTGCCGTGCTTGCGGCCCTCGGGTCAAAACTCATCACTTGGGGAGTCGTGGCAGTGATCGTCGTGTTGTTCGGGTCTGCGGTCGTCTCCGCTAAGTGGGGTGCGCCATGAGTCAACCTCCAGAGTTCTTTCAGCCGTCAAGCTCCGGGGCATGGCTTGGGTTCGGGGCCTTCTTCGTTGTGCTGGCTTTGATTTGGCCGTGGCTTCTCGGATTGTTCGTCGGAGTCGCTTCGTTTTACGTTCTGTTTTATGCGTACTATCGGATGCTTGGTGGGAAATGAGAAACCGCTCGCAATCGTCGATTGCGAGCGGCTTCGGGTATCTAGGGTGCCGACACGAGTCGGCTATGTCACTGGTATCTACGACTCGGGGGAACGGTTTTCGGACAAACGCTGTTGCATTCTCGAAAATTCCGTTTCTCGTTTCAAAATCCGTTGGAGTGACACCCCTAACGGGGCCGGTTCCCGTACAAGCGGTTTTCCGTTTTTGATCTAGGGACTCCAAGAAAATCTGGTGGGGAAAATCGGCCACCGGCGCAGTCGGATTTTCACCAATCTACACGCAGGCAAATCGGCCAATTCAGGAGGAAACGATGAGCAAACAAGATCGCCACGAAATTCAGATGCCGCCCGGATGCCCAGACTGGATCACACCCGACGACATCGAGGAGACGATCCGGGTCTGGCAGCCTCGCTCGGAGACGCCTTTGACCCCAGACGATGCCGTCGAGATTCTGGTCAATGTGCGGCAGTTGCTCCGATTGATGCACGGCTTCGATGACAATGAGAAGCGGCCTCAACGAAAGCGAAGGCGGCAGAACTAGACCAAGGCAACGAAACTAGACGTAACGGAATGCGGGTTCGATTCTCCGTGCCTCCAACCCGTGTTCCGTGGTGGTCTGGTTTTCTAGTTTCAGTCTGTTTTTTGTCTAGTTTGGAAAAAAGTTGGACCGAGTGATCGGTCTTGGTGTCGTCGCAACGTGTTGTGGCGGAATGGGTTTCGGTAACGCCTTATTTCGAGCGGCGTCGGCCCGCCGCCTCCACTTAATAGCCACTTGCCTTTTTGAGGTAAGTGGCTATTTGTCTGTTATGTTTATTTCTGTGCCACTGACCCGCATGTCTCACCGGGGTAAGTTTGGTTGTTTCGGGTGGAGTTGAGGAGGTCAGCAGGCGGCGGATGAACTGCGACGCGGTCGCGAGGCCGTTTGGACGACAGGTGGCCAGACAAAAAAACGCTCCCAACCTTCGTCAGCGCAGAACTTCCCCAGACTATGTTCTTGGTGTCGCCGCGAACGAGAAATGATTGCGAAGAATCGAGTGAGAGATTACACGAGAAGCGAGTAATTCTCGAAACACCAATCAGGCGGGCAAAAAGTAGAGCATCTCGAATTCCGCTCCGAGAAATAGATCAGGGTCGGCATTCAACCATCGATCAATCAGTGTCGCATAAGCCTGACGGAAGTCGAGAGAGGTTTCCAGATTGTCCGTGGTCAGTTCGCTGAGACTTGGAGTTGCTCCGTACAAGCCTCCCCGCACCTGACGTCCGATGATGAACACGGGACCGGCCGTGCCGTGATCAGTGCCCTCGGAGTCGTTCTCAGTGACACGCCGGCCGAATTCGCTGAAACACAGTGTGACCACTTTTTCGTCGAGCCCGGCAGTGCGGAGATCCTGCTGAACTGACGAGACTGCCGCGGACAAGTCCCGTAACAGTCCTGAGTGTACATAGAGCTGCGAGGAGTGGGTGTCGTATCCCGGCTGGATCACGTAATACATGCGGCTGGGCCAATCCGCCTGGAGCAGTTGCGAGATCATTCTGAGCTGTTTCCCGATCGCGGTATCGGGATATCCGCGGGTTGCATCTTCAGGTGTGACCATTTCGTCGAGCTGGTGGCGTACGCATCAACCGCTGTTCGAGATGGAGCAGCAAACTGCTCATGTGGAAACGGTGATCATAGAGTCATATTCCGGGATGCAATATCGGGGTCAAAGTGTGGCCCAATGTGAAGAAAAGATGAGAAATGTAGGCTAAAATTCGTCTCGGAGATCTTCTGTGAAAAAAACGAGTGAATCGGAAAATATGATTCAATCGCTGGGAATGAAGAATTCTGTCGTTCATTCCTCCAAATAGCTGGAAAATTCACAGAAAAATTAGTGAAGTACGTTTTGTGAGCTATAGTAGAACGTCCTAAGCACATCTCTGTAGTTGTACTGTGGCCTCTCTGGGACAGTAGCGTCGAATCATGGGATGTGTAAATCTATACCATAACATATATCTGCGTATATATTGTGTTGTGTTCATTGTCGCCATCAAGCACCAGGGCCAATGCCCCCTCAGGTCCTTTGTCAATTGATTTCAAGGATCTTGATCATGGCAGCCTGTGAAGCCTGTTATCTGGGGCTCACAGAAAGGTCTCACTTTTTTCCTACGATTTCCTATACTTTAGAAGCTGATTGAGTAAGCAGAGAGAATCAACCAACTCTATGTGGCCAATCGGTCTTGCGAGTACGTGACTAGACTGTTTGGCGTTTGAGTGTCTTGGAAGCTGAAATTGATCCACGCCTGTTTTAGATTTCATCTCCCCCCTCATGAACGATAAGAAGCCAGCCACTAACCAACGATTATCAGTGCCATCTTCCAAACGGGAAGCCGCGTATGGTCATGCGCGGAATTCGCCTTCTCATGAGCCTCAAACGACTCGATATCACGTGCAAAAATTTGATCGAGCTCAACTGGACCGGTTGTTTCAGGCTTTGCCTGAGAAACATCGGAACAGAGATACTCAGAGAGTTCTGGAGCTCATCCTTAGGCGACGGGAAATCACCAACTATCAGATGAAGGTGATTTCCCGCGGTAAAGCCCGCTTTCTTCTGATGAAGAACTATTTGATTCTCGACAAGATCGGAAAAGGTGCTTCGGGAACAGTTTTCCGGGCCGTCCATCTGAGCATGCAACGCGAAGTGGCGTTGAAAGTTCTCTCAACCAAGCATATTAACAACAGTAAAGCTTCACAGCGATTCTTCCGAGAAATTCGTGCAGCAGGACAGCTTCAGCATCCGAATATCGTGACGGCTTACGATTCCAATAAGGCCCACGGTCATTGGTTTCTGGTTTCCGAGTTTGTCAGTGGGGTGAATCTGGACGAATATGTGACTGAAAATGGCCCAGTGAGCATCGAATTTGCACTCGACACAATCCTGAAAGCAGCTCGCGGATTAATGTTTGCCCACGAATCTGGGGTCATCCATCGTGATATCAAACCGTCGAATTTGATTCGGACCGAACTGGGAGAGGTCAAGATTCTCGACTTAGGGCTGGTTCTCTGGAATTCTGCTGATGATCTGGATTATCAGGATCAGGTCAAGCTCACGCGCAGCGGCATCATCACCGGAACGCCAGCGTATATGGCTCCCGAACAGGCTGACAACGCCAATTGCGCAGATGGACGGAGCGATATCTACAGCTTGGGCTGTACTCTATATTACTTTCTGACCGGTCGTCTGATTCATGACGAGGATTCTGTCATGAGAATGCTGCTTGCGCATCAGAGAGAACCGAATCCTGTACTAATGGACGAAGTGGACGGTGTCAGTGCTCATCTGCAGGATGTTTTTGAGAAGATGGTGGCCAAAGATCCGGACGATCGCTACCAGCGAGTCTCACAACTAATCGCGGATCTGGAATCCCTCAAAAATCACAGCCGACCCTGGAATGTTGCTGAATCCAAGCATGAGATATCTGAGGAGGAGTTGCTCGAATTTGTCGGAAATCTTAGCTCGGTATCGAGCTCTCCCCATGATGGCCCTAACAAAGATTTCTACCTCGACGATTCGGAAGCGAATATTTCAACAGCCAGCATGCTGGCCAAGTCTTTATCCACGATCAGCAGCGTCCCTCCTGAACCCGAACACACACGCGAACATTTTTCTGCGGTTCACTCAATCAAGAACACAAATCGACGCAATCTCTTGTTCGGCGCGGCGTGTTTGTTGATTGTGATACTTCTGATTTGGGTGTCTGTGTCTTTCTAGAGAACTGCAATCAGACGATCTATCTGATCGAGCGTGTCGCAGAATATTCTCAAAACGTCGCGATAATCATATTGTCGGCGAATGGGGCTGCTTACTCAGCCGTTTGTCGACCGATCACTCTTGAGTTGGCAGTTTACGGCGCTTTCAGATTCATCACCTCAAGAGACCGGTAATCGGAGAGCCGTTACGGATCAAGGTGATGGGGCGTCCGACATTTGCCTCGTATTCCTTTTGGGGGTCGATGCCGATGTTTGCGAAGAATGAGGCGGCCAGATCGTCAGGCGAGAATCCGTCCCCGATGGGGCCTGCCGCTTTGTTATCGGTGCCACCAATCACCTGACCTGGTTCGACATCACCGCCCGCCATCAGCGAACACATGGCCCGCGCCCAATGGTCCCGACCGGAGTTTTTGTTGACCTTGGGAGTTCGACCAAATTCCCCTGTCACGAGAACGGAGGTGGACTCAATAAGCCCCTTTTCCCGAAGACGGTCAAAGAGAGCAGACAGACTTTGATCGAGATTGGGGAGTAGATCGCGACCGAGCGTGTTGAAGTTATCCCGATGAGTGTCCCAGCCTTCAAGAAGAACGGTGACGAATCGCACGCCGGCTTCAACCAACCGCGTTGTCAGTAACATGCTCTGGCCAAACTCATGTCGCCCGAAACGATCGACTTCCCGATCCGCTTCCAGGGTCAGGTCGAATGCATTTCGAGCGCGCGGCGAACTGATGATTTGATACGCCTGGTCGGAAAAACGATCGAAACCCCGGACCGAATCATCCAACTCTTCGTATCCGGCGAATGCAGAGTCGAGATCCTGGAGTAATTGAGTTCGGGACTGATATTTGTCGATGGTCATCGTACCGTCGAGTGTAATCCCCCGCACACGAAATGGTTGACCGTAGCGGGGTTTTTCTCCCGTCGAGAGGGGGCCGTATTCCGCTCCGAGATATCCGGGGCCTTCAACCGGGCGATCGATCGAGACGAAGGAGGGAACATCCTCCGCGGACGGAAATTCCCGACTGACAACCGAACCATACATCGGATAGTTGACGACAGGCGTCGGTAAATTTCCCGTCATTAGATAGCGTGTCCCGAGACCGTGGTCGGCAAGACTGTGAGAGATTCCTCGAATCAGCGCGTATTGATCAGCCCGTTGCGCGAGTTTTGGCAAATGTTCGCAAATTTGAATTCCAGAGGCGGCCGTTTGAATTGGTCGGAATTGCCCCCGATATTCCGCGGGAGCCTGCGGTTTGAGGTCAAACGTATCCTGATGTGAAGGTCCGCCCCCCAGAAAGACGAGGATTGCCGAGCGTTCGGAGTCCGGCTGTTTTTGAATCGCGTTGGCGCGGAGGAACTGGCTGAGACACAAGCTGGATCCCAACGCGCCTATTTTCAGAGCGTGACGACGAGAGTGATTCATGGACATCGACTTTCCTGATGGATGGGTGGTGGGAATTAATGAATGAGAACGAACTCTTTGGTGTTGATGAGCGCCCAAAGCAGATCACGCAAACCTTCGGTCACAGCCCCTGTTGTCTGGATGTGTTTTAACGCCCGCTTTGTTTCCGCGTTGGTCGGGGGACGGTTCAAGGCCCGCATCCAGGCCTGTCGTACGAGTTCCTGGGTGGAGACTGGTGTTGAGTTGGATGATTCGCGTTCGGCGATTTCAACCAGCCAGTCGCTATTGTCCAGTCGTTGTTCGACGAGTGGATCATTTTGGAGAAAGACTGATTGCAACAAGGTCGGCTGATTGTCGCGTTCGCAGTCACAGTTGACCGCCCGATCGGGCTTGCCGAACACTTGCATTGCGTACGTTCCCGCCAGTCGCATCGACAGGTGACCGATGGCCCGACGAGTGAGGTCATTTCTGACTTCATCGAGGTTTTCGTCACTCGCGAGCGTTTGTTTGATACTGTCGTAAACGACTTCCGCGGGAAGTCGTCGAGGAATCATGCGACTGAAATTGTGACGGTCGTGGTGGTTGTTCTCACTGGGATTCCAACTTCGCTGATAGGCTTCGCTGGAAACGATTTCCCGGTGCAGCCAGCGCATGTCGTAGTCGTGGTGGATGAACTCGCTCGTCAACCAGTCGAGTAATTTCGGATGGCTGGGAGGATTCGCGGGAGTCAGGTCATCGGGAGGGTCGATGATTCCTTTGTGGAAGTACCCCGCCCAGACTCGATTCACAAAGGCTCGCGCGAACCACGGATTATCGGGGGCCGTCATCCATTCCATAATCGGCTCGCGAGGATCGTTGTTGGGTCCAAGCTGAACTTGACCGCTACGGAGAAGGCTGAGCGATTCAGGTTCGGTCCGTTCGGAAATGTAAAGCTCGCGCCATGGGATCGTCCGTCCTTCTTTCGCGTGTCGGAGTACGTCGTTGCGGATCGGCGATCCGTTGTCGCCGCGGACATTCAAGCCGACTTTCCGGGCCATCTGTTGGTAGGTTTCGCGTTCTTCGGGACGAACTCCGAACTCGATGCTTTCAAAAAAGCGGCTGAATTCCTGGAAGTCATGTTGTGTCCAGGGAGCGAAGGGATGTTTGTGACACTGGGCGCATTGCAGACGGATACCCAGAAAATTATGGGCAAACGCTTGTGCCGCCTGTTCTGGTTCCTCCATGCTTCGTCGCGTCCAGTAGTGGGGCATTGTAGGACGCTGGGAGAAATCGTCGGGATTCTCATCGCGAAAGTAGGACGACATCTGGCGGGCGTAATCGTTGTAGGTTTGTGACTCACCACGACTGGTGGAGAGGACAATCCGACCGACCAACTCATCGTAAGGGAGATTGTCCTGAAGTCTCGCGTAGATCCACATGTACCATTGCACGGACGTTTCTTGCCCGAGTTCCGCTTGTTGACTCGGGTTGCAGCCGGTGAAGTCGCAAAGTTTATTCGCCCACCAGGCGGCATAAGCGGTACGGTCGAGCAGTTCTTCAATTTTTCTCGTGCGTTTCTCGGGAGAATTGTCCGAAAGGAAATCGTCCACTTCTTGCGGTGTCGGCAGCGTGCCTGTGATATCGATGCTTGCGCGACGGAGAAATTCCGCATCCGTGCAGAGTTTCGAGGCCGTAATTCCCAGTTTATCCAGCTTGGCGAGAATAAAACGATCGATGGGCGTTGTGGCGGACTTCTCCTGCTGCTGGGGCGTTCCATCGGAGCTGATCGGTCGCATGACCGGGACCGCTCTGACTCCGTTGTCGTAAAATGCAATCACGTGGGTATCGCCACGACCGGTCGAGGTCAGTACCCCATTATCGTCGACAGTGACGATGGCATCGTTGTTTGTTCGGAATCGGCAGAGTGGAGTGACGTCTTCCCGATCGTCATTATTCCAGACGGCGATTACCTTGAGTTGCACGGGGGCGGAGCGACGATCGAACACGACTTCGCTCGGTTCGATCTCCAGATGCGAGAGTTCTCGGGGTTGATCGACGCCTCGAGCACCCGATTCAATCCACCGCCGAAACAGATGATGTTCCCAGGAATCGACCCGAAATCGTTCGCCTCCTTCATGATCGATCTGAAAGGATGGTTTCTGGATGATCAGGCTCTGATCAGGTTTGTCTCGGTCGATTCGGTTTTGGTTTCCGTTCGAGGATTTCGACGTCAATGCCGAGTGATCCATTTTGAAATCGTACCCGAACAGCGAAAGGCGTAACCCACCGCGCCCCTGGAAGGAACCGTGACAGGAGCGGCTGTTACATCCGAGGCGTCCGAGCAGCGGAACGACGTGTCTCTGGAAGTCGGGAGTCTCCGACGTCTTCTCGGCAGCGAATCGTTGATTGGCGGGGAGCTGAATTTCAGCAGCATACCCAAGAGGGGCGCCGAGTAAGGCGACTCCCAGATAACCTAACAGCCACATGCAAGTTCTATTCATGGCTCAAGAACTTCCTGAAACAGCGTCAACAGGTGATGACCGATTATGAAAGATTCCGGTGTAACCTCTATTCGTCCACCTTACGAACCGACTCGATCACGCTCAGATGATCGCTCAAAAGTTGTGGATGTTCGACACCGCAACGAATCGTGTCTCCCACGCTCAAGCCGTTGAACGCTTCCTGGCGTTTCCAGAAGCCGGCGAGGGTGGCGCGTTTTCCGACGATCGTTTCCGCGTCTTTGGCCCGGTTTCCCTCGAACGGCTGGTCGATCGATTGAACTTCGATCATGACCGCTTTCAAATGATCGTCTTTTTGGGTGATCTTACCGGTCAGCATGCCCTTGTATCCACGGAATCCTGAAGGAAGTTCGGGGTAGTCCCCTTCCTTGACCGGGGCGACTTTGCGGAGGACTTCACCGACTCGCAAACGTCCTTCCTCGTCTTCGAGAGCTCCGAATTCGAGCGTCTCTCCCACACGAGTTACGATAAGAGCGTCGAGCAACTGGCTATGCACGCCTTCTGCATGCGCCTGTTTTCCGATATAAGCTTTGGGATTGGAAGCCCGGTTGTTGTTCCAAACACGGGGTACGGCATCGACTTCGATCGTGAACGTCCCGCGTTCAATGTCTTTCTTGACCAGCTTTCCAACCAGCATTCCTCGAAAGCCGCGTAATTCTCTCGGTAACATTCCCGCTTTCATTTCCCCCTCTTCCCGCTCCATTTTGTTACCATCGAGGCGAGAGGAAAGCGGCTTTTCGATCCGTGTAACCGACGTGACATCGAGATGATCGCTTCGGCGAGAGATGTGCCGAACGCCCACACGTACCCGGCTCTTCTCTTTTAGACTATGATAGAGCTCTTTCTTGTTCCAGAATCCTGCCAGCATCAGATGCTTGCCTTCAATGCTTTCAGGATTTTTGGAGGCACTCTCATCTCCAGTTTCGAGGACTTTGTTGACTTTGAGGATCAGCTCGAAGGTGTTGGGATCTTTCTTGACGATCTCTCCGTCGAGAACTCCCCGGAAACCACGAAAGCCCTCCGGCAGTTCCGGATAGTCTTCCGCTTTGTACGGGGCGACTTTTCGTAATAACTCTCCTGGGAAGACCAGATTGCCGCCATCGTATTTACATTCAAATTCGATCGTTTCCCCGGTGCGTGTCACGACCAGCACATCCAGAAACTTTCCGAACACTCCCGAGATTTCGATCGTTTTTCCGACGATACTCTTGGGGTTCTCCGCACGACTGTTACGCCACACACGCGGTACGGCATCAACATAGGCGACGAAGGTTCCTTTTTCGACATCTTTTGCGGCGAGACGTCCAACCAACATCCCGTTGAAATTGTGGATCCCCTCCGGCAACGGATCGGGAGACGTTTTCAGTTCGACAGATTTCTCGACCTTTGCGACCGGTTCCTCGATCGCTTCGCTATTTTGAGGGGCGGTCAGTCCCACCAGCACTGCGAGAGTCATGATTGGATGTTTCATCAGAGAGTTCCTTGTCTGAGGTGTTTGCGAAACTGCTTTCGGCAGACATGATGACAGGAGTATCGCCCCCACCGTCATCACGATCAGGAGTTGTGATTGAAGCGATCTTGTCGCTGGAGCATATTCTCCGGTCTCGTTCAGGAGGATTTCGACACGCGTTGCCAGTGTCGATCGAAACGCGACCATTCCAGCGACTAAACCTGTTTTGACCGTGCGGTTGCATTCTCCGCACGACATTTGCTGTCCGAGTCGAATCAGACTGTGAATCAATCCGGAGGATTCTTGCAGGGTTCGAATTGCCTGTAAGTCGGCGACAAAATCCATCTCTTTCAGGAGTTGTCGTGCGACCCAGCGATGTAACGGCTGGAACGGACAGAGACAAATCATGATGCGGGAGATCATAATCCAGATCGCGTCGCCCTGCTTAATGTGAGCGAGTTCATGGGCTAGAACCGCATCGAGTTCCGCTTGGGGTGTTCTGGTTTCATCCTCATGGTCGATGTCGTCCTTTTCCTTCATGTTGAGTGGAAGCATGATAAAAGGACGAAATACTCCCGCCGTAATTGGACCATCGATTTCAGGTGATTCCAGCAGATCAACCGAGCGAGAAAGCCGCATTTGTGTGGCGATTCGTTCGAGAGAGCCGATTAAAACGGGATCACGAGTCACACTTCCCCGACGACGGAGGTGTCGGAGGCGAATCGTTTGAACGATCAGCCGAATGAAGCTGAGCGACGATCCCCCGATCGCAATAATTGTCACCACAACCCAAAGACCTGGGTTGGCTGGTCTGAAAAGAGTTTCTGCGGTGGAAGGCTCCGTCTCCACAAACGGAACCGGATTGGATTCGATCTCCGTTGGAAACTGGCTGCGATCGAGTTGCGGGGACCAATGAGCTGTTTCAACCGGGAGATGAGGAGATATTTCGTTATCGTTGGTCGTAACTCTGGGCTGATGGGAGTCCGTCAGGGATAATTGCCAGCCGAAATGTGGAAGCGCCCAGGTGGAAAGACCGATGGTCGTCGCGAGCGGGAGGATCAGAACCGCTTTCCAGATCAATAATCGTATTTCGGGACGTTTGGAATTTCTGAGTCTGTAGGTGAGCCAGGCTGCAATCCCGATCAACACGGTCGAATGCAGCAGATACGTTAACAGAAGGCTGATGAAGGATGCGGCCTCGGGCAAGAAGGAATTCATGATGCCCCCCCGGATCGTTCGTCAAAGTCCCGGACCAATTCTTTGATTCTCTGTAATTCCTCGGCGTCAACCTGGTCGCTGGAAAGTAAGTGGTTCACCAATTCTGAGGGGCTCCCCCCAAAAATACGTTCCACCAACTCACCCACAATCGAATCTCCGGTTTCGGATTGAGAGATGGCGGCCCGATAATGGTAAACACGATCCTCGGAGCGATGTGTGACCAGCCCTTTCTGTTCCATCCGAGAGAGGACTGTTGCCACGGTTGAATATGCCAGAGGACGTTCAACGTCGAGCGTATTCTGGATGTCGGCTACCGTCGATTCGCCGTGTTCCCACAACAAACGCATGATGGCCAGTTGTCGCCCGCCAAGTTTCATTGATTAGCTCCCCAAATAGCATGATCTACAAGTGTAGAACTACAGTTTGTAGAAGATTGTGTCAACAAGATTCCGGAAAGATTTATTGAGCGTCCAGAGGAATCGATGCAGGGTGAGCCACAAGATTTATTGAGCGATGTTCAAATGGTTGAGTCTGCCGGCGTAGGCAATTGCCTCGAAGTTTGGTCGTTAATTTTTCATCCAGAAGAACTGCATTTACTGCACGCGTGAAACTCAAGGGAGAGTGTGAATTGTGTTGTGGATCGTTCCCTCCAGCGGTTTTCCATCTGGAGTCGACAAAAAGTATTTGATCTCCATACCCCATGTAGGAGTCATCTCGGGGATCGTCAAGGTGACCGTTTTCCCATCCGCGGAAAGCTCGGCTTGGTCGATATTCCAGGTCCGCTCATTGTAATGTTTGGAGCCGTAGTTGGCGGAACGTTTCAAGTCCCAGGCCAGAATGGAGTAATTTTTGGGGTCGGTCGCGGTCGAGTCGTCCACGGGATCACTGAAGACAATCTTGATGGTTTGTTTTTCGGCGTGAAGTGCGAGAGGGAGATACGCAGGTTGATCGGTCTTTCGGATGCGATAGAATCCGCCGGGCGTTCTCTGGTTGCTCCCCCAAGCCACCATGCCGCAGACATAAAGTTGTCTGTCCTCTGGATGGAATCGTCCTCGCATGAGCCCCGTGGGGAATTGAGGCAGAGGTAATTCGATCATGCCGCCCTGCATCTGTCCGTCGATCTCTTCGTGAGGCACCAGGAAGACCTTGCCGTAACCGTACGAAAGATTCAGTAACGATCCTCCCAGATCTCCCCAGGCATCTTCGGGAACCCAGAGAAGTTCAGCGGGCGAACGGTCAAAGGCATTCGTGATCCAGCAGAGTGGTTGTTCCATCGCCTCGTCGGACGAATCGGTGACGTCGTGGTAGCCGTACATGTTTCCATAGAACCCCCCTTCTCTGACCCAGTTGATCCGGTTCTTAGGATTCCAGTGTCCTTCCTGGTCGGTCACGATGAAGGTGCCGTCCGGATTCAGGCAAACTCCGTTAGCCGCCCGGAATCCTGTGGCCAGAATGGTGGTGTATTCACCATCCGGCGACACTCGGAGTAAGGTCCCGTGATGTGGGACCAGAGCTGTTTTAGCGTGTCGAGCCGACTTGGCGTAATAGAAGTTACCGGCGTCGTCTGTTTGTAGTCCCATCGCGAATTCGTGGAAGTGTTCCGTGACCTGGTGGTCGTTGTTGAAGTTCTCGTAGTAGTCGGTTTCACCATCGCCGTTCAAGTCGTGCAGGTTGAGCAACTGATCGCGACAGGAAACAAAGACCTTTCCGTCCACGATTTTTAATCCCAACGGCTGGAACAGTCCCGACCCGATCCGTTGCCAGGTGAGTCTGCCATCGTCGCTGTGAAGACCGGTGACCTTCCACACATCGCCATCCCACATGCAGACAGCAGCAGCATCTTCATCCGGATAGAAATCGAGACCCGTCGCGCGGACCTGAGCGTTCCAGGGATTGTCCGTTGGTAACGAGAACTGATCGACGGCAAAGGCCGTGTCGTTCTCGCCCATGATTCGTTCGGTTCTGATTTTCTCGGGCCAGTCGGCAGGACCGCCGGAAAGCAGGTCGGTCAAATTCGGAAGATCCTGAATGGCGTTAGCCGCGTTCGAGGTGAGCGAATTGAGGTTCTTTCCGGAGCTTCCCGATGTGACCCAGACCGTCAAATGCTGCTCTTTCTGTGAGGGGGGAATTTCCAGAACGATCCGGTTTTCTTTCTGATGCAGGCGATACGTACCTGGAGTGACTCCTACCAGGATCGACTTGGGAGAGGCTGTCTGCTTGCCAGTGCGGTTGACGACACGAGCGTCCGCCTCTCCGGATTGATCTTTGACCCAGTTCTTCTGAGTGGACTTTAAGTTCCAGGAGGCGACTGCTTTCGTTGTTTTCAGTTCCTGAGGCGTTTTCGATACGTTGAAAAATTGGATGGATTGGAGGTTGCCACGAAAATAACTTTCGGCGGGAAAATTGGGCGAGGCGAATCCCAGGCGGACGACCGACTTTTTGAGTTGTGCTTTCGGTTTTATGGTGCCGGTTTGGTCGAGCTCTCCGTCGATAAATAGTCGGACGCGACCGTTTTCGTGGTCCCATGACATCACGACATCATGCCACTGTCCGTCATCAATCTTCTGTTTCGACTGGACGACGCCGACCCAACCGATGTCGTAACACAGTCTCCCACCGCGAATGAACAACGCCTTGCAGTCGGGAGCCCATTTCGGGCCATTGAGCGTCTGGCTGAAGATGGTTCCCCCCTGCTTGGTTTTGAGGCGGGCGGCGATCGAAAAGTCCTGGTTCGTGAGATCGAACTGATGTTTGCCGGGGATTTGAGCAAAACTGTCGCCGCGAAACTTCAGATTCTGATTGGAGGCTGGCCTCTCGGTACGTGCAGCAAAGAGCGTTTGACCTCTGTTGTTGTTGTTATCTGTCTCAATCGCATATCGGGAATCTTCCGGCAGAGTAGCGACCGCCATTGAGTAGGAACTGTCGTGTGGGCCTATCACGAGCTGTCGTGCGAACAGGTTGTCCTGTCCCGCAGGTATCAGGGCCGGAGATTCCAGTACCGGCGTTGTTCCCACGGTATAGGAAATCACGCGACGGTTCCCATGTCGGTAAAGTCCTCGGTAATGAGCCCATTCACGCGGCAGCGGTCCGTATGGCTTGTCATCTCGACCGCGGAATCGTGGATCTTCCCAACTCCCCGTGTCCGGATGGGCCCAACCGGGACCGACCGGGTTCATGAACTCAATGTTTCCAGATGTCGTGGGATGAACGCCGTGTTTCCCATTGAAGTGAATTCCGTTCCAGTCGATGAAACCCTGACCGCTCCACGCCCCGGCGAGTCGCAGAGTGTCGTGATCGAACACCATCCAGTTATTTCCCTGAGAAACTCCTCCCGGACCGGGATCGACCCTCACAGCAATTCCTTTGTAGCTGAAGTTGCCGGAATCCTGACCGATTTCATAGGTGTTGATGAGCGAATCGCCATAGTTCATGGCGATCCACGGTGCCGTATCGAGTGGTTCGGGACCGCGTTCGCTCCCTTTGGAGAGGCCGCGGAGATATTCGGGAGTGATGGGAACGTATTGCGACGGGTTGTGCGGTTTCAGATAGGCTTCGCGGATGTAATGAATGACGTCATATTTTTGCTGGGGGACCAGTTGATATTGTGGCGGCATCATCCCGAAACCACGCGTGACCGTTTGATACATCGTGAAGGGATCGGCTCCGTTGCGGAAACGTCCTGAGGCGAACTTCAGCGAGGTGGGTAACGACCCCGGTTTATCTTTCGTGCCGTGACAGTTCATGCAAACACGATTGTAGATCGCTGCACCGCGTTGGAACGATTCTCGATCGAACTCAGCCAGAAAACCCTCATGATCGATGTTGGCTTCGTAGGCCGGGAGCGGCGGTGTTGCGTAGAGATGCCGTGGAGGCTTGAGGAGACGATCGGTTTGTTCACCGCCGTCGCGAATTTCCATCAGGTACTTGAGCAGGTCCAGAAACTGTCCACGGTTCGCCAGTAAATTGACCAGTCCTTCCGGCATGAGGGATTGTTTCCCGCGGAATATCTCTTCCACCGCATCCCGTGAGAGCGTTTGAGACTGATTACCTGTTTCGAGAGAGCGATAAACAATCTCCTTCTCGGTTCCCTTCACCAGCAGACCGTTTCGAATTTTTCCCGAATCCTCGATGATCGTGATCGGTTCAAATCCTTTCCGGATCGTTTTTGAGGGATATAGAATCGCCTCGATCAGTTCCTCATCGGTCGGCTTTTTGTCCCATTTCGACAAGTTGGGGCCAAGCGCATCGGCATCAGGCGTCGGCAGATGGCATTTACGACAGGCCGTCGATTGCTGATAGAACAGCACTGCTCCCTGTCGAGCGTTACCATGCTCGCGGGCTTCCTGCGCGAGAGCCGTCCGATCGTTCTGCTTTAAGACGTCCTCGAGACGTTGCGCCTGGACGATTTGTGGAAGCAGCAAAAAAAACAAAGCAACATAAAGCTTGATTGAACGCATCATGTCTCTCGATCTGTGAAACTTGATAGGAAGACAGTTTGATAAATCCCCGTCTCCCTATTGTGGTCGAACTGAGAGAGTCGTTCGAGTCTTCTTCCCCAAAAATGACATTGTCGACAGAAGATCTCTCAATTTGTCATCACTGACAGGAGACCTCTTGGGAGTGAAGTCCTCCGGGGTGAAGAGAGAAGACCCCAGTTCATTCGCCTTGGAGATCTTTTATGAGTTCTTGACGTAAAGGGGCGGAGTCATTCTGGTATGATGACCGTTTCAGCTTCGTTTATTCCACAGGACATGAATCTGCTATGAATCAATCTCCCTCGGTGAATCGTCGTGCTTTTTTGAAATTATCCGCCTTCAGTCTCGGCTGTGGTTCGTTACCAAATGCATTTGGTCGATTATCGGCCCAGCAGAAATCCGCCGACACCGCGCTCGATTACGGTCCATTACGTCCGGTCAAAGATGACGTGACCGGTCTTCCTCTGCTCGAATTACCGGAAGCATTTCGCTACGTCTCTTATGGTTGGACGGGAGACGAAATGGAAGATGGGGCGAAGACTCCCGGCGCCCATGACGGCATGGCGGTGATTCAAAACGAACAAGGAATTCTCACGCTGTGTCGAAATCACGAACTTTCGTCGGCCTTTCGAACATTTGGATCGAGGGACATTCGATATGATTCTCAGGCAGGAGGTGGATGTACGAACCTGCAATTTGATTCTCAAAGCGGCGAATGGCTGAAATCGTGGTCGAGTTTAGCCGGCACCATCCGCAATTGTGCGGGAGGCCCCACGCCCTGGGGAAGCTGGCTGTCGTGCGAGGAGACGACCGTCGATCCGAGTGACGAATCGGACTTGACCGAAACTCACGGTTGGATTTTTGAAGTTCCCGCCAGCGAAAAAAGTACCGCGACGCCGCTCAAACATATGGGACGCTTCGTTCACGAAGCGATTGCCGTCGATCCCGACACCGGGAACGTCTACGAAACCGAGGATCGCGGAACGGCGGGTTTCTATCGGTTTACCCCCACTTCTGCCGGCCAACTTTCCAAGGGCGGGACACTTGAAATGCTCAAAGTTCTGGGGCAGCCGGATCTGCGAAAAGCTGGCGCCGTGGGACAGAAATACGACTGTACGTGGGTGCCGATTGAAGAACCCGAACGCGCTCATCGCGATGCTGCGCAGAAAGATCAACATGGCTGTTACGCCCAGGGAAAAGACCAGGAAGCGACGACATTTGCCCGTTTGGAGGGTTGCTGGTATGGGAACGGTCTGATTTATTTCGATGCCACCAGCGGTGGCCCGAAAAGCGCGGGGCAAATCTGGCAATTCGATCCCAAAAATCAGCAGTTGATGCTGCTCTACGCCTCCCCCGGAAATGACGTCCTTGATCAGCCGGATAATCTGGCGGTCAGTCCGCGCGGCGGGATTGTGCTTTGTGAAGACGGCCGGGAAGTCCCTCAGCGTTTACATGGCCTGACTCCGGACGGTCGTCTTTTCACCTTCGCCAAAAACCATGTTCAGTTGAACGGCGATCGGAACGGTTTCAAAGGCGATTTTCGCAACTCGGAGTGGACGGGCGCGAATTTCAGTCCCGATGGAAAATGGCTGTTTGTCAATCTCCAGACGCCCGGCATCACCTTCGCGATTACCGGTCCCTGGGGCGAAGGATTATTGTGATCACTCTCGTCGTGCATTGCTCGTGACGAGCGATTACAGTGAGGCTGTAGAGCACTGCGCTGATTGAACTAACTCGGGAGAAGAAAGAATGAAGAATCTGATTCGTATAGGGTTGTCTGCCTTAATAGTCGTGGCGACGTTTTCGTTCGTGGACGGCGTGGAAGCAGTAGAGCCTCTCAAAATTGCCACGTTCGAGGTGGATGCCTCTCCTCCCGTCGGTGCACCTTTGGCCTACGATCCCACGAAAGGCGTCCAGTCTCCCCTCTCCTGTCGAGGTCTGGTGATTCTCAGTGATCAAAAACCGATTGTAATGGTGGCTGTCGACTGGATTGGCATCGCCAGCGGCGGACAGACAATCTTCAAAGAAGAGCTTGCTCGGGCTGCAGCGACTGTTCCTGAGCGTGTTGTCGTACATACGTTGCACCAACACGACGCCCCCCGCTGCGATTTTGACGCCGACGCCTTGCTCGTTGCGGAAGGATTGGAAAACGCTGGCTTTGATGCACGTCACGCCCGCAGTGTCGTGGAGAATGCTTCGCTAGCATTGAAGGAATCACTGGTGCGGGCACAACCGATCACGCATCTTGGTCTCGGTGAGGGAACCGTCGAAAAAGTGGCCAGCAATCGAAGGATTCTCGGACCGGATGGGAAAGTCCTCTACACACGCTATACCGCTACCAGAGATCCTAAAATCCGGGCGTTTCCTGCCGGGACGATCGATCCAAAATTGAAATCGATCAGCTTCTGGAGCGACGCAACGCCCGTTGCCGTCTTGACGTACTACGCCACACATCCTCAAAGTTACTATCGCACAGGGCTTGCCAATCCCGACTTTCCCGGCATGGCCCGCAATCAGCAGGAGGCGGATCTCGGCGTGACTCACATTCACTTCAACGGAGCGGGTGGCAACATCGGCGCCGGGAAGTGGAACGATGGTTCTCACGAGAACAGGCAGGTTTTGGCCGATCGTGTGCAGAAAGGCATGCAGGAGGCCTGGGATTCGACCAAAAAGTATCCGATCAGCAGCGATGACCTTTCCTGGCAGACCAAAAATGTACTTTTGCCATGTGCCGATCATCTGGATGAAGAACAACTGGTCGAAACTGTCAAGAACAAAGACGCCACACCTGACGATCGCTGGTACGCCGCCAAGCATCTCGTCTGGTTGCGTCGTTGCGAAGAAAAAGACCCGATCTCGATCAGTTGTCTCGGTCTCAAACAGGCCCGCGTGCTGTATATGCCGGGAGAATTGTTTGTCGAGTACCAACTGGCCGCTCAGGAAATGGCTCCCGATCATTTCGTGGCGATGGCTGCCTACGGCGATTACGCGCCCGGCTATGTCTGCACGGACATTGCCTATTCACAGGGAGGTTACGAATCCAGTGATCGCGCGAGTCGCGTTAAACCAGGCGTCGAGAAAGTTCTGATGGATGCGATGCGCGAACTGCTGTCAAAGTGATCGATTGGTATGTGGGTAATGGCAAAATTGAGGCCCCGTCACTCGGCGGCCCGGTTTTGACTGCATGCCTTCTCGACATCACGGAATCGCCCCGCAAGCAACCACCGTTCGATCAGTCCCGGTTTTCGAAGACGCGGATCGTCCTGAGAAATGAGATGTCGCTTGCCTCGACGGGTGATGAGTATCAATTTCCCCTCCGGATTGATGTCTTCCACAATCCAGTATTTCTCGACGATATAGGTGTATTCCTCACCATGCTGATCGGGATGCATGGCTTCCGCACGAGGGCCCGGCGAAGTGCTTCGTTTCTGTTTACGGTAAATGACCCAATCGCCAACTGAACATGCGGGGGCTGTCATATCGTCGTCCTGACTTTCTCTTCTTAATGCGAGCAAGTTGATGCCAGATAAGGGATTGCCTAACATAGTCGATCTTTGAAATTCACAAAAGATTATTATTGTGAAGGGCGCTTGCGTGCAACTCTCTCTCTTTATGAACCTTGTTTTCGAATTGCTGGGTGGTCTGGGAATTTTTCTCCTCGGTATGAAAAATATGTCCGAGGGGATGCAAGCCGTGGCAGGCAACAGCCTGCGGCGAATGATTAGTCTGGTGACCACTCACCGCTTGCTGGCGACGACCGTCGGTGTGATCGTAACCTGCGTGGTTCAATCCAGCTCAATTACAACAGTGATGGTCGTTGGCTTTGTGAATAGTGGAGTCATGCAGCTTTCTCAGGCCATCGGCGTGATCATGGGAGCCAATATAGGAACCACGATTACGGGATGGATTCTTGTGCTGAAGGTGGGGAAATACGGATTGCCGATTCTCGGACTTTCGGCATTTCTTTATCTCTTCTCCAAAGGGGACCGTCGACGTTATTGGGCTATGTTTTTTATGGGCGTCGGTATGGTGTTTTTCGGCTTGGAACTGATGAAAGACGCTTGCGCCTTTATCAAGGAGCTCCCTGAGTTTGAAAAATGGTTCCAGAGATTTGATGCGGAGACATATATGGGGGTTCTCAAGTGTGCTCTGGTCGGTTGTGTGATGACATTTCTCGTACAATCCTCTTCAGCCACATTAGGGATTACGATCTCTCTGGCTTACCAGGGAGTGATCTCCTACGAAACGGCGGCGGCTCTCGTGCTGGGAGAAAATATCGGTACAACCATCACTGCCTACCTTGCGTCCATTGGAGCCACCACGAATGCTCGACGAGCGGCCTATTTCCATGTCATCTTCAATCTGGCGGGCGTTTTTTGGATCACCCTGATCTTCCAATGGTATATCGAAATGATCCAATGGATATTGGATGGAAACGTGGCCGAAGCGGTGGTCAGCGACGGCGTGACGACATTCCCGAAGACCACAGCAGCAATCGCTGCGACGCACAGCGTCTTTAATGTGATCAATACCCTGCTCTTCTTGCCGTTCTTGCCTTACTTTGTCGGTTTGCTTCAGAGGCTGGTCCCTGCCAAGGAGTTCAAGGAAAAACCACGTCTGACCGACCTCGATATTCGTATTCTGGAAACACCGGCTCTCGCCATCGATCAGTCTCACAAAGAGCTTGAAAGGATGGCGGATGGTTGTCAGAAAATGGTGGATTGGCTTGGAGAACTTTTACAGCAAGAGAAACGGGACGAAGAAATGGGAGACCGTTTGCGTCATCGGGAACGTGTGCTCGATACGATCCAGGATGAGGTTTCCGTATTTATCACGGGGCTGTTGGCGGGAAATGTCCCGCATTCGGTTGCGGATGAAGCCCGACGGCAACTTCGTATCGCAGACGAATATGAGTCAGTGAGTGATTATCTCGCCGATCTGGAAAAATTCGATCGCAAATTACGCAAGGATGGTTTTCGATTCACGGAGAACCAATTGCAGGGACTGGCTGAACTGAATCTGAAAACATCCGAGTATATCGCCACTATCAATGATGGGCTTCGACTCCAAAATCGTTCAATCCAATTGAAAACCAAAGAGGCTTCAAAGAAAATCCGTGCTGACATCAAAGCACTTCGAAAACAACATCTCGATCGCTTATCCAGCGGAGAAATTCCGCCGTTAGTGAGTGTGGCCTATTTGGCGGCGTTGAATGCTTACTCACGCGTTCGCGATCATGCGTCTGACATTGCCGAGATCATCTCTCTGGGAGGATGACGAATCTTGAGACAACATCTATTAGGGATAGAGAAGCTGATCCCGACTGAAAGCGGCGAACGTATTGGCACCAATTCTTGAACGAGAATCGTGTGTGATTCCGAACATCGCTGATGCGACGATAATCGAAAATTTACCACTCTTTCACAAACAATTCCTCTGAGTGAGAATCATAGATCAAATTTGTGTCACCTGATTTCATGGGAGATAACCAATGCGATGTTGTTCCGTAGCAGTTTTGATCATCCTGCTTTCGTCCCATCTCCGGGCAGAAGTGCAAACCATTACCTGCGAAGGGCACTACCAACACCATCTGCAAGGTGTCTGTGTCGACGACGACCACATCTACTGGAGCTTCACGACGACTCTCGTGAAATCCGATCGGAAGGGGAAAGCGATCCAGAAAATTCAGGTTCCCTACCATCATGGCGATTTGTGTTGTGTGGACGGCAAGATCTTTGTCGCTGTGAATCTGGGAAAGTTCAACGATCCTGAAGGAAACGCCGACTCCTGGGTCTACGAATACGACGCCAAAAACCTGAAGCTCCTGAAGAAATATGAAACGCAGGAAGTCTTCCACGGTTCCGGTGGTATGGACGCCCGCGACGGACATTTTTTTGTGGTGGGAGGATTACCGGACGGCGTCCAGGAGAATTACGTCTACGAATATGATGAGCATTTCAAGTTCGTCAACAAACATGTCATCGAGAGCGGTCACACGCTGCTCGGTATCCAGACCGCCTGTGTTCACGAAGGACGTTGGTATTTTGGCTGTTACGGCAGTCCCAATATCCTGTTAATCACCGACGATAAGTTCCAGATGATCGGTCGCTACGAATATAGCTGCTCGCTGGGGATAGTGGGGATTTCTCCGGGGAAGTTTTACTCAGCGACGGGAGCCTGCACGAAAGACAAAGGCTGCGACGGCAAGGTCCGCATCGCTGTCCCAGATGAGAAGAACGGCTTGAGGGTGGTGGATTAAACTTACCGCAGCAATGTTTCTACACGTTTCCGGATTTCTTCGTAAAGAGTGGGAGGTAACGGTCCTTTCTCAGCCGACGCCAGATTCTCGCGGAGATGTTCTTCGTTGCAGGTTCCCACGATGGTGGTGTGGCAGTGGGGATGAGATATCGTGTATCGCAGAATCAGTTGCGCGCGGGTCATCTCTTCTTCCAGAAGTTCGTCGAGTTGTGCCTGATCCCAGACGGCGTTAAGTTTCTCACGTTGAATCTCCGCATCGGGCCCTCCTTTGGCGATCCCGCCGCGAATGATGATTCCCGCTCCCTGTTCGGCGGCTTGCATGATCAAGTCGTGATGTTCGGGCGTCAGGCAGGAATATGGGACTTGAAAGGTGTCAAACAATTGAAGGTCGATCAGGGCGGGTAAGTTCGGGAGAGAGTTAGACATGCCGAGAAATCGAATGATTCCCTGTTCCTGATAGTTTTTAAGAAGATCGATAAGACCCTCCTGCTGGAGAGTATCCGCGTCTCCACCGTGAAATTGTAGAATGTCGATGACATCGGTTTGCAGTCGTTTCAGACTCTCTTCGAGATTGCGTTTGATGACCTCCGGGTTCCATTCGTGTTTCACTTCGAGATGATCGTCATGTTGAACCGGGCAGCAGCCACATTTCGTCGCTAGAATGAATTCGTCCCGTCGATGACCGATGTAGTTGCCGATTCGTTCTTCCGCAATGCCGTAATCGGGGGCCGTATCGATGAAGTTGATGCCAGCGTCGAGCACTTGATTGAGAAACCGTTCTGCATCTGCCTCGCTGACGACACGAACTCCCCAGGTACGCGGTCCCCGCAATCCCATGCTTCCATAGCCGAGTTGGGTCACTTCAAGTCCGGTGTTTCCAAGGGTTTTGGTGATCATAGAATCTCTTCGCTGACGTGAATTAGCTGGTCCTCTATTTATAGTAGTGATGAACGGTACCAACTTCGAATACGGCGCAAGAAAAACCTCCCCGATCTGAAAGATGACAGATCGAGGAGGCCGAGGGGAGACACTTCTAGCTAGGCTCTCAGGCGTGTGATAGCTCCTGAGTGCTTTTCGACGATTCAGCGTCCTGGTCGTCGGTGAGGCGTTGTTCCTCCTCGAGTTCCTTGACCCGCATGGCGGCTTCTTCAAAGGTGGCGAAGCAGTTTTCTTCACCAACGCGCTCGATAATGCGGAGTTTTTCCAGAGTCGATCGTACCTGCGACTCCATTCCAGTGATCAGGACTTTCGCCCCCTGGTGATTCGCCTTTTCGATAATGTCGTCCAGCAGATAGGCTCCAGACATATCAACCATCGGTACGCGCATCATCCGAATGATGAGGTAATCGAAATCGGCGAGTTGCGAAATCGTTCGATACATGGTGTCAGAGACACCAAAGAAGAGCGGGCCATCGAGACGAAGTTTCAGAACCCGTTCCTGGAGTTCGAGCGGCATACTGTCTTCTCCTTCCCACTCCCGGTCGAGGTCTTTCAGGCTGATCACTTCCTGGTCGTACATGTTACCCAGTTCGTGGATCGCACGAACGAAGGCAATTGTGATGCCGACTCCCATCGCGACCAGCAGATCGACAGAAATCGTTAATCCGAGGACAGCCCAGAAACAAATGGCATCGGGAACCGGCATGCGGTGCAGGACCGGAAGGACGCGATAATCGATAATATCAATTCCGACTTTAAGCAAGATTCCCGCTAAACAAGCCATGGGGATATAACTGGCCAGTGGAGCCAGGCCGAGCATCAATGCGAGTAATACCAGTCCGTGAGTGATGGAGGCGAGACCCGTTTTACCACCGCATTTGACATTAGCCACCGTACGCATAGTCGCGCTCGCAGTGGTGACCCCGCCGACGAGACCGCACATCAGGTTGGCGATTCCCTGTCCGAAGATCTCCTGATCGCTGTTATGTCGTTCGTCCGTCATATTGTCGGCGACGAGACAGGTCAGCAGAGAGTCGAAAACACAAAGACCGGCAAGTGCGAAGGCTGGTCCAATCATGTCTCCGAAACGACTGGTCAGCAATCCGAGATCGGGCCAATAGACTTCGGGAAGACCGGTGGGCATCGTGCCGATGTAAGCGATGTCGAACCGGCCAATCGCGGCGATACTTGTGCCGACAATCAAACCCATTAGAGGACCGGGGATCCATTGGATGGGGCTGATTCTGGGCCAGACGAGAATGGTCAGAAACGTCGAGACCGAGACGAGAAGCGCTCTTGGATTTTCGTGCATCACGTCATAAGGAATTTGTTTGATGGCTTCGATCACGGATGACGGTGTGGCGAAACCCAGCATCGGCGGGATTTCCAACAGAATAATGATGGCACCAATACCGCACATGAAGCCTGATACTGCCGAATACGGAACGTAATAGATGAAACGCCCGACTTTCAGAAAAGCGAGTGCCATACAAACGAGACCACTCAGAAAAACGAGTGTAAAAATGAAGTTGGCATCAGGCTCTCCTGACGCCAGGCGTGTCATTTCGACGATTGCTGCTAACTGAACCACTTTGGGGCCTGTGGGGCCACTCATGCCAACTTTCGATCCGCCGAAAATGCCGACAAACAGTCCGCCGCAGATGGCGGCCCACATTCCGGCTTCGGGACCAAGCCCCGAAGCAACTCCAAAAGCCAACGCGAGCGGTAATGCGATGACAGCTACTGTCAGGCCGGCCATCAAATCGTTCCCGACGTTGGAACCCATCACTTTGATATTTCCCCACGGATTGAAGACCGACAGGTAGTCTTTCAACCAGGGTTTATTTTGTTGATTCATCATGGAACCAGCAGTCCTTTTCATCGATTCGCACCAAAACCCAGCGCATGGGAGGTAGCGGAATCAGCAGGTGGGATGAAAATACGCTATTCCGGTTCAGACATTTCACTCACAAAGGAGGAACGTCTCGTCCGAATTAAGAACGAAGCTCAGCAGGAGCCACAAGCGGGTGGCGCGCGAGAATGGTCCGGGCCGGTCAGAATCGGCTGCGGAAGATGAATCGGTTCATCGTGACGGACCGTAGTGATTTCGGGAATTTGCAAAGAGGGCTGACAGACAAGTCCGCTATCGATCAGCTCCAGTTCTTCCAATTCGCTTTTTGACTCTTCTTTTTCCTCTTCCGATTCATCAAATGGTTGTTCGGAATGATGGTGAGAGAGGTCGTCGTCATTGTCGAGGAGAAAAGCCGAAACCGGCGATGCTCCGGAGAGAATCGCAATCAGCAAGGAAAAGATGATGCCGATTTGGAATTTCATACAGGTGGGCCAATGAGGTGGGATCGCACGATGAATGCGATAACATAAGAGTATCCACCATAGAGGATGCCGTCAAGAAAAAGTCTCTGAATGGGTCTATCTTCCTGATTTCAGTCGAGACGGAGAAGTTTATGCGGACATAACGAACAAAAAACGCAAATACTTGAGATGGATTATTTCGTTATTGAAAACTCAGCACCGGATCTCCCAAAACATCCCATTTGGGACGGACTCCCAACCCCGGTTGAGTTGAAGCCGCCATCCGACCGTTGACCCGTTGTGGTGCACCGTCCGCGATGGAAGTGGTCACGTAGCTATTGAAGTCTGTGGAGGTGAAGAGTAACTCCGGAGGGGTTCCGTGAGCCAGATGAGCAATGGAGGCCGTGACAATGTCGCCACCCCAGCTGTCTTCAAGCGTCATCCCGATTCCCAACGAGACGCAAAGATCGCGAGCCTGTTTGGCTTTGGTAAGGCCGCCGAACTTGGAGATCTTGATGTTCACATTGTCCATCGCTCCGTCGGTTGCCCCTCTGAGGATCATGGCGACAGAATCGATCACTTCATCGAGGACGAACGGCAACGGAGTTCTTCGACGGATGTTGAGACATTCTTCGTAAGTGGGACACGGTTGTTCGATGTAGACATCGATATCGCGAACCGCGTTCACAACACGAGCCGCTTCGTGCATGGTCCATCCGGTATTGGCATCGGCAATCAGCTTGTCGGTTGGTTCCAGCACGTTCCGACAGGCGCGAATGCGTTCGATATCTTCTTCCGGGACACCGCCGACTTTTAACTGGAAACGACGATAACCTTCGTCGCGGTAGCTTTTGACGTTCTCGGCCATCTCGTTGGGGGGGCGTTGCGAAATCGCCCGGTAAAGGATGAAGTCATCTTCGTATCGTCCGCCCAGTAATTCGCAAACCGGTTGACCGCTCGCTTGTCCAAGGATGTCCCAACAGGCGATGTCGATTCCCGATTTGACATAAGGGTGCCCTTTCAATAATTGATCCATTTTGCGGTTGAGCACATTCAGAGCCGTCGGGTCGGCACCGATCAATTGGGGAGCGAGCTCTTTCAGCCCGGTACGGACCCCTTCCGCGTAGGCAGGGAGATAAACGGGCCCGAGCGGGCAAACCTCACCGACACCGGTGATTCCCGAGTCGGTCTCGATGGCGACGACGGTCGAATCGAAGACATCGACACTTTTGCCTTCCGACCAACTGTAACGGCCTTCCTTCAGAGGTAAATCGACCTGATAAGCGCTGATCCGCGTAATTTTCATTTCTCGGCCTTATTGACTTCCCAGACTTCCGTGAGCACACGATACATGAGTGGGTCGTAGTCCTGAAGTTCCTGTTTGTTGAAAGGATAAAAATCGTTGATGCCGAAATACGCCTCACTCAATTCGGCGAAATACTCTTTCTCATTGGTCAACGCGTACGCTTCGACTTCAGTTCCGTTATTCCGTTTGACTTTCTGGTATTTGCCGGTCTGTTTGGCGTCCTGATAAGCCGTCAGGATGCCGGCGTGATCGTAACCGAGATGTTGGTGGTGGTAAGCATGTGCCAATTCGTGCAAGGCCAGCATCGGCATCCTTTTCACCTCACTCTCGAAATTCGACACGTTGGAAAATTCGACGCAGCGGTGAAGTTCAGGTCTGCGGCCGTTTTCCAGCAGCCAGTCCTTACCGGGATGATATTCTCCCGTCGGTCGGCGATCCGGGTATTTCGGCGAGAACCAGATGGGGACGGTTTTGAGTTTTTTGACGACTTGCGGAGGAACTCGATCGACCACTTTCTGGAGTTGTTCCTGGAACAATTTCAGAGCGGTTTCCGTCTTCTCCGCTTGATTGTTCAAAAGTTCTTCGCTGACGTGAATCGTCCAACCGAGGACTTTGCGGGTCTGATAGCCTTCATGCTCGTCAGCAAACGATGGCAAAGCAGACGCCGAGACGATCAATATCACTGTGAGATAATTCGAAGAGGAGCGGGGTCGAAAGGTCATGTGAGGAAGGCTTTCTCGAATCGAGTCTGGTTAAGAGCCCATCGTACACCGTCTGTGATATTGGGCTCAATGGCAAAAGAAGATTCTTTTTGCCTCCCACTCAACCTTTCCTTAGGATGTTGGCTCTCTCGACACAAACTGATAACTCGACCAATCCATGCCCTCACCCCCTTCCCCGCCTCTGTCCCGTATTCTCAGCGGATTATTCTTTTTGGTCATGATTCTGGCGACCGGCCCCGGAGTTCTACTCGTCAATCGAGCCGAACAGGTCTGTGGAATACCGCTCGTTTATTTATGGGGGATCATCTGGTATTTCGTCATTGTGGCCATTGCCCTCATTGCCTATTGGAAACTCTGGAAGTCGAGTGACTCTCCCGGTTCGGGGGATCAGGAATGAGTTTTCTGCTGGCACAAACCGAATTTGAGTCGATGGGGCGAATACCGCACATCGTTTTGGGAGTTTATCTGCTGTTTCTGCTGACGCTGGGTTATCTGGGGTATCGTCGTTCTCAGGTGGGAGAAGAAGATTACTACCTGGCCGGTCGAAATCAGGGTTGGATCGTCACGACGCTCACCATCATTGCAACCTTTCTGAGTTCCTTCGCCTTGATGGGGGCTCCGGGCATGGTGTATCGCGAGGGGGTTGTCTTTGCACTGGTAAGCTTGAACGCACCAGTTGCCGGTTTCTGCATCTGGTTATTCGGTCGCCGTATCTGGAAGGTCGGTCGCGAGAAACATTACGTCACGCAAGCCGACATGATCTGCGATCACTACCAGTCCCCAATCATCCTCCGCTTACTCGTGGCATTTGTCGGAATGATGTTTGTCATTCCCTACGTCATGATGCAGGTCAAAGCGGGGGGCGATCTCGCCGCGGTCCTCTTTCGGGATTACGATCGGGCGTTTGAGGTGGGAGCGGTTGTTCTGGCTGCGATTACGGCTCTCTACGTGATGATCGGCGGGATGCGTTCGGTGGCCTGGACGGATGCCGTTCAATGTGTGCTCCTCCTGGGAGGTATGATCCTGGCCGGAGTGGCCATGATTTCTTCATTTGGTGGAATGGCGGAGTTTTCGCGGGCTATTGCTGATCTTCCGGAGAAATCGTTGACCATTCCCGGGAATACCGGATTGTGGCAATGGCCGTTTTTGTTGACCGTCTGCCTGCTCATGCCGATCGGTTCGATTCTGCAACCGGCCCAGTGGATGCGGTTTTATTCCGCCCGCGATGAGGAGACGCTGAGACGCTGTGCTTTAATCTTCATCATCGTGATCGCCGGTGCGTTTCTGTTCGGAATTATGCCGGTTGGATTGGGAGGACAGGCATTGTTTCCTCTGGAGACAAATGAGGCTGGTGGAGTCGCCCCGTCTCCCGATGTCGGAACCTACGATCAGATTCTCGTTGTGATTCTGAAGCAACAACTTCCCGAACTCCTCGGTCAGACGATGGGACTGTTTCTTGCGTCACTGTTTATCGTCGCCATCATGGCGGCTTCAATGAGTACCGCCGACAGTAATCTGCACGCCTTGTCCGCCGTCTTGACGCGCGACGTCTATGACAAATTTCTTCACCCTGCCGCGAGTGCGACAGAAAGAGTCTGGGTGGGACGGGCAATCATTCTGCTTGCAACAGGTGCTTCATTGGTGTTTGTTTTGATGGGGCATCAACCCGCAAGTTCACTCGGGGGCTTTATGGAAATGATTGTCGGGATGGCCCTGTTTGCCGTCGCTTTCAGTGTCCAGCTTCTCCCGATCACACTCGATATGTTGTATTGGAAACGGGGTACACGTTCCGCGGCGATTTGTGGATTGTTCGTAGGGATTCTGTTTGCGTTTCTGGCGACGTCACTGTTTCCCATGTTTGTCAATACGATGTATCCCACGGAATCGTTCGACCCGGATACCCCCCCCTTTCTTGTCTCCTTGCTGAATCTAGTCAACGAGTGCAAGCAAGTGGTTCCGATCCATGCCACGGCTTGGGGATTCATCCCTAACGCAGCCGTATTTATCGGAATATCGAAGCTTTCGCATCTTTTATCCAGTGAGAGTTGAGTCTGGTGCGAGATCAGATCATGATCGGACCGGTCATCATCCACGCTATTCACAATGGAGAAACTCATGCCGCGAATCGTCACGTATGGCGAAATTATGGCACGACTGGAAACCCCAGGATATCAACGACTCCAGAGTCTGCCTGGCGAGTTGAATGTGACGTTTGCGGGGGCGGAGGCTTCAGTCGCTGTCTCCTATTCTCTCCTCGGCGGGGAGTCCTGTTTTGTCACTGCTCTGCCTGAACATGCCGTGGCGGACGCCTGTGTGAGAGATCTCCAATCCTATGGGGTCCAAACTCAACACATTCTGAGGACGGGATCAGGGCGTCTGGGGCTCTATTTCTACGAGCATGGAATCAATCATCGACCCGCCAGTGTGATTTACGACCGTACCGGTTCGGCGGTCTCAATGACTCCCTCAAATGGCTATGATTGGGAGACCATTCTGGCCGAGACCGACTGGTTTGTGGTCTCCGGCATCACACCGGCTCTTTCGTCGATTGCGGCTGAGGCGACACAAGACGCTGTCGAGCGTGCGAAGCAGTTAGGAGTTCGCGTGGCCTGCGATATGAACTATCGCAGCAAGTTGTGGAGATGGGAGCCCGAGCTGTCGCCGCGCGAATTGGCTCGACGGACGATGAGCATGATCGTCCCCTCGGTCGATTTACTGTTGGCGGGACGGGACGATCTGGCCGAAACGCTCGGAGTCACGGATGCCGCCTCGGTCGAGGAACTCTCTGCCAATGCCGTTTCGAAATTTCCAAATCTTCAGTATCTGGCGATGTCGGTTCGGGAAGACAGTCCGTCCGTCGCTCAGCGGTATGGTACCTTCCTGTACGATGTTGAGAGCGGTTCTGCCTTCCAAAGTTCTCAATATGAGATCGGTCAGGTTGTCGATCGACTCGGTACCGGAGATGCTATGACAGCCGCCCTGCTCTTCGGAATGACGACTGCTGAGCTTTCGGAGCCTCAGAAGGCCATCGAGTTTGCAGCCGCGGCAGGATGCCTGGCGCATTCGAATCCCGGCGATTACCATCTTTCCAGTCGGAAAGAGATTGAAGCACTCGTGCAAGGAGCAGATGGCAGTCGGGTCCAGCGCTGAAGCGAGTCGCTGAGAGCGAGCAAACTGGACATGGCGTCTATGATTTCCCTGATTCATCTTCATCCGACTCTGGCCCATAATCAGACATACCGACGACCATGCGCAACCTGATTCTTGTTCTCGGCGATCAACTCGATCCCCAGTCATCCGCGTTTGAAGACGCCGACCCCGAACAGGATTCGGTCTGGATGGCGGAAGTGGATGAAGAGATCAGTTATGTGCGCTCCCATCAACAGAGAATCCTGTTTTTTCTTTCCTGCATGAGGCACTTTCAGCAGGAACTGACCGAGTCGGGATGGACCGTTCATTACCATCGCCTTTCTACCGATCCCAAAAATGATCGCGGTCGATCTTTCACTGAAATATTGAAACGGGACCTCAAACGTTTCTCTCCCGCTAAATTGATAATGACCGAACCGGGAGACGACCGAGTTCAAAGAGAATTTGAGGAGTTGGCATCTGCGGAGGGCATCACACTCGAAATTCGTGAGGATCGGCATTTTTTCTGTTCGCTTAATCAGTTTGCCGAATATGCAGCAGACCGGAAAACCCTGATGTTGGAATATTTTTATCGCGAGATGCGCAAGCGACATGAAATATTGATGGAGGATGAGAAAACACCCGCAGGAGGCGAATGGAACTACGATCACGACAATCGAAAAAGCATTCCCAAAGCGGGACCTCCCGAGAAATCGCGTCCGATGTCGTTTAGTCAGGATGACCTGACTCAGGAAGTCGCGGAACTGATCGAATCCCGTTTCGCCGACCATCCGGGAAACCTGGCTCCGTTTCAACTACCGGTGACACGTTCAAACGCTCGCCGAATGTTGACGCATTTTATCAAGCATCTTTTGCCGCTGTTCGGAACGTATGAGGATGCGATGTGGAGCGAGGAGCCGTTCCTGTATCACTCTCGGCTTTCGGCGTTGTTGAATGTCAAATTGCTCGACCCGCGCGAATGTATTCAGGCAGCCGTCGACGCTTATGAGCGGGGGGACGCGCCTCTCAATAGCGTCGAGGGATTTGTTCGACAGATTCTGGGGTGGAGAGAATTTATCCGAGGCGTTTATTTTTTACACATGCCCGAATATGCGGAGATGAATCATCTCGATCAGCAGGAAGAGTTGCCGTCATTCTTCTGGGACGGTGAGACGGATATGAATTGTGTTCGCCAAACCATGAAGAATGTTCTGGATTACGGGTACGCCCATCACATTCAGCGATTGATGATCCTCGGTAACTATGCCCTGATGTACGGCGTGCATCCCAGGAAGTTTCACGCTTGGCATATGGCGATGTATGTCGATGCTGTCGATTGGGTCTCGCTCCCGAATACATTAGGGATGTCGCAATACGGGGATGGGGGGATTGTTGGTACCAAACCATACTGTTCGACCGGAAACTACATCCATAAAATGAGCAATTTCTGTCAGGGATGCCGCTACGATTACAAAAAGAAAACAGGAGATGACGCATGTCCGTTTTCGACGTTGTATTGGGATTTTCTGGATCGAAATTATGAGCGGCTCAAGGACAATCGGAGAATGACGTTCCCGATCAGGAATATTGAAAACCTGCGACGCAAAAAAGAAGAGCACGCCGCAGTTCTGCAGCGTGCTCGTGAATTACGCTCGAAATAGCAGCGTGTTGAGAAACGGATTTGTCCGCGAGAATGAGAGTTTTGAGATGAGCACAAGGAAGAAATTCGCAGGTGAATCCCATGATTCATCGAGAATTTGTGACGAAGTGACTCAG